>CACKXF010000005.1 GCA_902604065.1 uncultured Pelagibacteraceae bacterium
TTATGTAGGAATGTTAATATCTGTAAAAGCAAACGTTAGAACAGCTGAGGCTTCAAGAAAAAGCTTACAATCTGGTTTAAACATTGCATTTAAATCGGGAGCCATAACAGGATTATTAGTTGCAGGACTAGCTTTATTAGCTATATCAATTTACTATTTAACTTTATTAAGTTTAAATGCTGAAAGTAGAGATATTATTAACGCATTGGTAGCCTTGGGCTTTGGTGCTTCATTAATATCTATTTTTGCGAGATTAGGTGGGGGAATATTTACAAAGGGTGCTGACGTTGGTGCAGACTTAGTAGGTAAAGTTGAGGCCGGTATACCTGAGGATGACCCTCGTAACCCTGCAGTAATTGCAGATAACGTAGGAGATAACGTTGGTGATTGCGCAGGAATGGCTGCAGATCTTTTTGAAACTTATGCTGTAACTATTGTTGCTACTATGGTTTTAGCTTCTATATTTTTTCCAAATGTTCAAAATATGATGGTTTATCCTTTAGCAATTGGAGGCTCTTGCATAATTACATCGATTATTGGAACATGGTTTGTAAAATTAGGTAAAAGTAAAAATATAATGGGCGCTTTATATAAAGGCTTTATAGCTACTTCTGTTTTATCACTTCTTATTCTTTATCCTTTAACTGATGCAACGATTGGACTAAATAATTTTTACAAATACTCTGATATTAACTTTACTGGTTTTGACTTATATCTTTGTGCGGTGAGTGGACTAATTATAACAGGATTTATTATTTGGATTACAGAATATTACACTGGAACAAATTTTAGACCTGTAAAAAGCGTTGCTCAATCGTCAACTACTGGTCATGGTACAAATGTAATTCAAGGTTTGGCAATTTCAATGGAAGCGACTGCTATACCGGCATTGATTATTGTAATTGGAATATTAACGACTTTTAATTTAGCTGGATTGTTTGGTATAGCAATAGCAGTTACTTCAATGTTAGCTTTAACTGGAATGGTTGTTGCCTTAGATGCTTACGGTCCTGTTACTGATAATGCTGGAGGTATAGCAGAAATGGCTAAATTACCTAAGAGTGTGAGAAAAACTACAGATGCTTTAGATGCAGTGGGTAACACTACTAAAGCTGTTACCAAAGGTTATGCAATTGGTTCCGCTGGGTTAGGTGCTTTAGTTTTATTTGCAGCTTACACCGAAGATATAAAATATTATGCTCAAGACAAAACTTCCACATTATATAATTTAGAAGTAAGTTTTGATTTATCAAATCCATATGTTGTTATTGGTCTTTTAATTGGAGGATTATTACCTTATCTTTTTGGCTCTATGGGTATGCAAGCGGTAGGAAGGGCAGGCGGTGCAGTAGTTATTGAAGTTAGAAGGCAGTTTAAAAAGATACCCGGTATTATGAAAGGAAAAAGAAAACCTGATTATGGAAGATTAGTAGATCTATTAACTAAAGCGGCAATTAAAGAAATGATTATACCATCAATGTTGCCAGTCCTTTCTCCTATATTTCTTTACTTAATAATTTTATTCATAGCTGGAAAAGTTGCTGCTTTAGCTTCAGTAGGCGCAATGTTGCTTGGTGTTATAGTTACAGGATTATTTGTAGCCATATCAATGACTGCTGGCGGCGGAGCTTGGGATAATGCAAAAAAATATATTGAAGACGGTAATTATGGTGGAAAAGGTTCAGAGGCTCATAAAGCAGCTGTTACCGGCGATACAGTAGGTGATCCTTATAAAGACACTGCAGGACCGGCAGTAAACCCTATGATAAAAATTACAAATATAGTTGCACTTTTATTGCTATCAGTAATAGCTCATTAAAATTTTCTCTTACCATACATTTTTTGCTTAACACTTTGTAAAAATTTAGTAACGAAACTTCCCCTCGTTACAGGATTATCAGTTTTCATTTCTGAATATGCAATTTTTTTCATATCATTTTTATTATAAAATTCTTTATTTTCAACTACTCCTAATTTGTTAAACCTAATTACTAAAACATTATTTTCAATTAGTTTATTATCTTTCATGTTAAACATAGATCCAGTGGTAATTTTTCTATCAAAATAAAACCATAAATTTTCATCATCTATAGATTTTGTATGAGGATTTCCTATTAGATTTATCACATCATTTTTGTTGGTCTTACTTAAAAATATCTCTTTTGAACGATTTTCTAAGAAGTTTATACCGTGACCTTTTACAGGATCTTTTAGTTGACAATTAGATAATATGATTAATATTAAAAATAATGTCGAAATATAAATATGTTTAATTTTAAGTATAAAAAGCATGACCATATATTTAATAATTTAGTACAATTATCACGAAACATCTTCTTTTACAAAGATATTCATTTAGAAGATAAACTAGAAAATAGAGTTGCTTTAATATTTGCTCATTTATCTATTATTATTAACATTCTGAATAAAAATGAAAAATTTAAGAAATATTCCCAAGAACTATACGATAATGTTTTTTATAACATAGAAAATAATTTAAGAGAGCTTGGACATGGAGATGTTACTGTTAACAAAAAAATGAAGCTGTTTAACAGAATGTTCCACGATATGCTTGTAAAAATTATCGTTAAGAAAAGTGATATTTTAATAGAAAGCAAAGTAATTTCAAAATTCTTATTTAAACGCGACGAAAACATAGAAATTGACGAAAAACTGTCAATATATTTCAAAAAATATTACAATTATTGCTTTGATAAAGTAAACGAAAATATGATAAAAGACATTGATAAATTTAATTTTAATTATGGCTGTACCTAAACGAAAAACATCTGTTTCTAGAAGAAACAAAAGAAGATCTCACCATAAAATCAACAGCCCTAATGTTGTTGAAGATAAAAAATCTGGTGAATATCGACTATCTCATCACATTGATTTAAAGACCGGTTTTTATAACGGAAAAAAAATTTTAGATATTTAATTAAATCATGAACAAAAAAATTACTATTGCCATAGACGCAATGGGTGGGGAAAATTCTCCTTATAAAAACATTAAAGGTATTTCATTATTTTATGAAAAAAATAAAGATAAAGATGATTATTATTTTAATATTTATGGAGATGAAAAAAAAATAAAAACAGAGCTAAATAAATACAAGATTTCAGATAAAATATTTCAGATTTTTCATACATCTTCAGTTGTATCTGATAATGAGACACCTTTGACAGCTGTAAAGTCATCTAAAAATAGTAGTATGTGGAGTTGTGTAAATTCACAAAAAATTTTTAAAAGTAATATTTCATTATCAGCAGGAAATACTGGAGTTCTTTTAGTTATATCTCGAATGATATTAAAAACAATCAATGGTGTCAGTAAACCTGCATTGGCCGGATTATGGCCCAATAAATCAGGTATGAATATTGTTTTAGATTTAGGTGCCAATATAGAGTGTGACGAGAAAAATCTTGTAGAATTTGCTGAAATGGGATCTGCACTCTATAAGTCTTTATTTGAAAATGATAAACCCAAAGTAGCTTTGTTAAATATTGGATCAGAAGAAATTAAAGGAACTGATATAATCAAAAAAGCTCACAGTGAGCTTAAAGAAATATCAAAAAAAGGAGGATTTGACTTTAACGGTTATATAGAAGGAAATAAAATAACAGATGGAAATAGCAATGTAATTGTAACAGACGGTTTTACAGGTAATATAGCCTTAAAAACAGCCGAAGGAACAGCTAAATTTATTACTGATAATTTAAAAAAATATCTAACAGAAAATATTTTATCAAAAATTTCAATTGTTTTTTCATATTTTAGTCTTAAAAAATTCAAAGACAAATTAGATCCGAGGAAATTTAATGGGGCAATTTTTTTAGGCCTAAATGGTCCAGTTGTTAAAAGTCATGGTTCAACTGATGCTATAGGATTTTATCACTCTATTGATTTATGTTATAAGATTGTAAGAGGCAACTTAATGAGCCAAATCAAAGATAATCTTAGCCATCTAAATGACTCTGAATAAAAACAACAATACTAATAAAGAAATTATTGTAAAAGATATTAATACAACAATAGGAACATCAAGAAAAAATATACAAAAAATCACAAAACATATAATTGATATAATTATAGAAATAATGCTTAAAGAAAATAAGATAAATATTACAAATTTTGGAAAATTTTCTATTAAAGAGAAGAAAGAAAGAATTGGTAGAAATCCTATTACTGGGAAAAATTATAAAATAACCAAAAGAAATGTTGTACAATTTAAAATATCTAAATTTTTAAGCAAAAAACTTAATAACTTATATTAATGAAAAAAAAATTAATTAATATTACTGAACTTGCTCATTTAATTGGTCTTGTTAATGAAAAAAATAAAGCAGCAAA
Source organism: uncultured Pelagibacteraceae bacterium (assembly GCA_902604065.1). Lineage (GTDB taxonomy): Bacteria > Pseudomonadota > Alphaproteobacteria > Pelagibacterales > Pelagibacteraceae > Pelagilacustribacter. The sequence continues at coordinate 4,352 of CACKXF010000005.1, forward strand.
TCACACAATAAGATATTGGGAAAAGGAATTTTCTATTATTAAACCAATTATTTTAGATGGAAATAGAAGATTTTATGATAATAAACAAATTGAAAACATAAAATACATTAAATATTTGTTGAAAGACAAAGGGTTAACGATTAAAGGGGTAAAGAAAATCCTTAGTAGTAATAAAAAAGTTGACGTTAGCAATCAAAGTAATATAGAAAGACAATATTTAAAAAATAAAATTAAAATTAAATCTAAAAACATACTAAATAGAATTAAGAGATTAAACAGACATGGCTAAAAAAACTCATTTAAAAGTTAGAATGGTTCCGGAGAGTAAAACTGATAGTGCTTTTGTATACTATGCAAAAAAACCAACTAAAGGAGAAAAAGCCAAAATTAAATTAAAAATTAGAAAATATAATCCAAATACTAGAAAGCATGAATTTTTTGTGGAAAAAAAACTCCCACCACACAGCAAATAATTACTTTTTAAAATTTCTAAACTCGTAATTTATGAATGCTTGAATCATTGATTTCCATATTTTATTAGTAATTTTTATATCAATTTTTTTCTTTTTAGATTTTTTTCTAATATTAGATAATATTTTTTTTATTCTTTTTTTATCAATAATTTCTTTCTTATGTTGTTTTGTTTTTAAAACTTGATTTACTAAAAGTGTTCTTTTTTTTATCAAGATTAAAAATTTGTCATCAAGTTTATCTAGTTTTTCTCTGATTTTTAATAGTTTATAATTTATCATAGCGACATTTATATTATATGAGATTTTGAAGATAAATTATATAAATAATAAATGTTATTCGTTAATAAAAATTATGAAAAATTATTATTGATTTGGTTATTACTATCCATTTCTTTAATCTTTTTAATGATAATAGTTGGTGGACTTACAAGATTAACTAATTCAGGATTATCTATTACACAATGGGAATTATTTACAGGAATATTTCCTCCATTAAATGAACAGGGGTGGATTAATTATTTTAATTTATATAAAAAAATTCCTCAATTCGAAATTTTAAATTCAGATATGACGATGAATGAGTTTAAAGTAATATTTTACTGGGAATATTTTCATAGATTGTTGGGTAGATTCATAGGAATATTTTTTCTTATTCCTCTTATCTATTTTTCAATAAAGAAAATAATTAAAAAGAAATTATTAATTAAATTTTACTTTGTTTTTTTTCTAATAGTTTTTCAAGGTATAATAGGATGGTATATGGTAGAAAGTGGACTTATTAATAATACAACAGTAAGTCATTATAGACTTTCTTTACATTTGATTATGGCTTTTTTAATTATATCTATTTTGTACTGGAGTTATCTAAATATTCTAAATACAAAAGATAAATTATTTTTTAACTCTAAAAATAAATTATTAAAATTTCTTTTTTTTTTAATTTTAACTCAAATAGTTTTTGGTGCATTTGTATCGGGTTTAGATGCTGGTATGATATATCAAACATGGCCAAAAATGAACATGAGCTATCTACCTGATGATATTGAATTTAGACGTTTAGAAATAATCTCGATTTTTAACGAACAAAGTATTGTTCAGTTAATTCATAGATGTATGGCTTATTTTATATTTTTTATAGTTTTATTTCTTGGTGTAAAAATGTATTTGATAGAAAAACAGTTGTATTTAAGAAGTTATTTAATCTTATTATTTGTCATTCTAAGTCAGATTTTCTTGGGCATTTTTACTCTTACTAGTGGATTGAATGTTTATTTGGCGTCAATGCATCAAATAACAAGTATAATATTAGTTTTTGTTGTTTTAAATTTAAATCATAAATTTTCTTAAATTAATTGACTTTTGCTTTTTTTATTAGTAGTTATCGCGTTAATTTATTATGACACCTTTTATAAAAAAAAAAGAAATAAAACAAAATTGGTATTTAGTAAGTGCTGAAAATGCTGCTGTTGGTAGGCTTGCCGCTTTCATTTCTACTGTTTTAAGAGGCAAAAATAAATCTACATATAATCCTCATATGGATAACGGAGATTTTGTTGTTGTTACAAACATTAATAAAATAAAATTTACCGGTAAAAAATTTACTAATAAAAAATATTATAGACACACAGGACATCCTGGGGGTATCAAAGAAACAAGACCAATTACACTAAAAGAAAAAAATAAAACTCATGAGATTTTAAAATTAGCTGTTAAAAGAATGTTACCAGGTGGTCCATTAGCTAAAAAACAATTAACTAAATTAAAAATATATGACGGTGAAAAACATCCTCATGCTAATCAAAACCCAGAATTTGTTGATTTTGGAAAATTAAATAAAAAAAATATAGTTAAAAATTAATGGAACAAACAAACATAGAAAAAAGTAAAATTAAGAGACTAAAATTAGATTTTAAAGATAGTAAATATTCCACAGGTAGAAGAAAAAGGTCCATCGCTAAAGTATGGGTTAAAAAAGGATCAGGCAAAATATATGTGAATGGAAAACATATGATAGATTATTTTAAAAGGCCTGTTCATCAATTAATTGTGACAAGACCTTTAGAAATTACAAATGTATTGAATAATTATGATGTTAAATGTTCGGTTACCGGTGGGGGTCTATCTGGTCAAGCAGGAGCTATAATATTAGGAATCTCCAGGGCCTTAATCTCACATGATGAAAATTTAAAAAAAGAATTAAAAAAAGACAAACTAACCACAAGAGACTCAAGAGTTGTTGAGAGAAAAAAATACGGTCACAGAAAAGCCAGAAGAAGCTTTCAATTCTCTAAAAGATAAATCATTTAAATTTAAAATTTTATTATTAGTGATATAACATCATAATGATAAAAAATAGATTAAATTCAGTTATAATTGGTGCGACTGGTTACGTTGGTCTCGATCTGGTAAATATTTTATCAAAACATCCAAATATAAAAATTAAACATCTTTGCTCTCAAAAAAATTTAGGTAAAAGAATTAATTCTTTTGATAATAGAATTAAAAAAAAATTACCTAAATTAAGTAATATTAATAAAGTTGACTGGAAAAACTTAGATATAGTATTCTTATCTTTGCCTAATGGTGAAGCTCAAAAATTAATCAATAAATTATTTTTTAAGTATAAAAACTTAAAGTTTATTGATTTATCAGCAGATTTTAGAATTACAGATCTTAATCTATACAAAAAATATTATGGTAAAAAACACTTTGCAAATAAATTAATTAAAAAATCTTTATATTCAATTACTGAGCTTAGTTTAACAAAACTTAAAAAATTTAGAATAATAGCTAATCCGGGTTGCTATCCAACATCTATTCAAATTCCTCTCATACCTCTTCTTAAAAAAAAAATGATAGAACCATACAATATTATTATTGACTCGAAGTCTGGTTATTCTGGGGCAGGTAAAAAATATAAACTTAAATTTTCATATAAAAACTTTGAATTATCCACTTATGGATATGCAGCTAATAAACATAGACATGAAGCAGAGCTAGATCAAGAATTAAAAAAGATTAATAAAAATATTAAATTTATTTTTAACCCACATTTAATACCTACTTTTAGAGGTATACTCTCTTCTATTTATCTAGTTAAAAAGAATAATAGCTCTATTGATTTAATTATCAATGAATTAAAAAAAACTTATAAAAAAAGTAGCTTTGTAAAAATAAAAAAAAAAAATTCACCTTTAGGAACTGGAGATGTAATTCACACAAATAATTGTGAAATATCCGTTTGTCAATCTAAGGAAAAAAATAAAATTATAATTTTTTCAGCGATAGATAATTTAATTAAGGGAGCTGCTGGTCAAGCTGTGCAAAATATGAATGTTATGTACGGTTTGAAAGAGTCAAAAGGTATAAAATGATAAAGTTTCTTATAATACTCTTTTTTTTAATAAGTTCTTGCGTAAAACCAAAGACTGTTCTTATTTGCGGTGACCATGAATGTATTAATAAAAAAGAAGCAAAACAATACTTTGAGGATAACTTAACCTTAGAAGTTAAAGTAATTTCAAAGAAAAAAGAAGTTTCATATGATCTTGTAGATTTAAATATAAATAATAATCAAAAAAATATTCAAATTAAAGAAAAAAAAACAAGCAAAATAGTTAAAAAACTATCTAAAGAACAAATAAAAATTAAAAAAAAAGAAATAAGAGAAAGAACCAAAAAAAATAATGATAAAAAAGAAAAAGTAATTATAAAAAAAAAGGAAATCGTTAAATTAAAGACTAAAAAACAGCAGAACTTTAATGATATTTGTCTTAAACTTGAAAAATGTGATATTGATAATATAGCAAGTTATTTAATTAAAATAAGTAATGAAAAAAATTATCCAAATATTTCATTAAGAGAATAAGAATTATGAAAACATATAACATTGCAATAGTTGGACTAGGTAATATTGGGTCGTATTTATTTAATTTTTTAACAAAAAATAAAAACTATTTATGTAATAAAAATAATTCAAATTTTAATATCTCATATGTATCAGCTAGAAGTTTTAAAAAAAAAAGAAGTATAAATTTTAAAAAAAAAATATGGATTAAGAATTGTTTAAAATTAGTTAAAAAAAAAGATGTTGATATCATAATCGAACTTGTTGGAGGATCGGAAGGAGTAGCAAAAAAACTAGTATTTTCTGCTTTAAAAAACAAAAAACACGTTGTAACAGCTAATAAAGCTTTAATATCTAAATACGGAGATGAACTTTCCAAGATTGCTGAGAAAAATAGGGTAAATTTAGAATATGAGGCAGCTGTTTGCGGCGGGGTTCCTATAATACGATCAATTAAAGAGGGTCTAATTGCTAACAAAATAAATCGATTACATGGAATATTTAATGGAACTTCTAATTATATTTTGTCTAGCATGGACAAAGACAAAACAACTTTTAAAGAAACACTTAATAAATCTATAAATTTAGGTTATGCGGAGTCAAATCCTAAATCCGATATAAATGGTGATGATGTTGCTTCAAAAGTTCAAATTTTATCGTGCTTAAGCTTTAGTTCTTTTATAAATACTAATATTCATGTTGAGGGAATTAAAAATATAGACAGCAAAGATATATTTAATGCTGATAAACTTGGTTACAAAATAAAATTGTTAGGATTTTCTGAAATACAGAATAATAAAATTTATCAAAGAGTTCATCCAACTTTAGTTAAAAAAACTTCATATATTGCTAGTGTTGATGGTGTTTTAAACGCTGTTATTATAGACGGTAAACCTATCGGCAAAAACGTTATTCAAGGTGAAGGCGCTGGTCCATCTGCTACTACTTCAGCTTTAGTATCAGATATATCTTCAATATTAAGAGGAAATATAAAATATCCTTTTGCTATAGCCAGCTCCAAAAGAAAAAAATATTTAAGTGGCAAAATTTCAGAATTATTTTTTTCTTCTTACATTAGACTTAATGTTAAAGATAAATACGGTGTTTTGTCAGATATTACTAAAATATTTTCTGAATATAAAGTATCAATAAAAAGAGTGATACAAAATCCTGATAAAATAAAAAAAAACTCATCCATTGTTATAATTACCCATAAATCTAAAGATGAATATATTCAAAAAACATTGAAAACTTTATCTAAAAAGCTTTATGTAATTGAAAAACCTAAATTATTAAGAATTGAAAATAGTTAATGTCAATTAAAAAAGACTATTTAAATGAATTTATTAATGCAACTGAGCAAGCTGCAATAGGCGCATATCCATTTATCGGAAAGGGAGATAAAATAGCAGCTGATCAAGGCTCTGTAGATAAAATGAGAAGTAGATTAAATTTGATAGATATGATTGGTGAAGTGGTAATAGGCGAGGGGGAAATGGATGAGGCTCCTATGTTGTATATAGGAGAAAAAGTTGGGACAAACAAAGGTCAAAAATTAGATATCGCATTAGATCCTTTAGAAGGAACAAATTTTGTAGCTAACAATTTAGCAAATTCTTTTTCAATGTTAGCCGTTTCTGAAAAGGGAAATCTATTTTCAGCTCCTGATACTTACATGGAAAAAATATCTATTGGAAAAAATCTTCCCAAAAATTTATTAGATCTTGATAATAGTGTTAAAAAAAATATAAAATTATTATCTGAAGCTAAAAGTAAAAAAACTGAAAACATAACAGCTTGTATTTTAAATCGACCTAGACACGAGAAAATAATCAAAGATTTGGAGAGTCTTAACGTAAAAATAAAGTTTATTACTGATGGCGATGTATCCGGAGCAATCTCTGTTGCAGACCCTGATTCTAATATTGATATTTATTTAGGTATTGGTGGAGGTCCAGAAGGAGTACTAGCCGCTGCAGCCCTATCATGTATGGGCGGTCAAATTCAAACCCGATTAGTTTTAAATAAAAATGAGGAAATAAGAGCTAAAAAATTAGGCATTAAAGAACTTGATAAAAAATATAATATCGACGATATGGTAAAAGGAGATGTAATTTTTTTGTGCATCTGCCATAACCAATGGCGACATAGTTGATGGTGTTAAAGATTTAAAAAATAAATTTGAAGTTTCAACTTTTGCACTACATAAACACGAAAAATTAAGTAAAAAAATAAAAAACTATCATCCTAAATGAGTGCCTTATCATTAAGTGGAAAAAATTGGATCTACAAAAAATTTGATCAAAACTATGTTGATTTCGTTAAAGAAAATTATTCACTTGATGAAATAACAGCTAGACTTTTATCAATAAGAAATATTGATAAAAAAAATATTCAATCATTTCTTAAACCTTCAATTAAAAATCTCGTTCCTAATCCTATGATCTTAAAAGATATGGATAAGACCATCACTAGAATATTAAAATCAATTAAGAATAAAGAAAAAATAGGTATTTTTGGTGATTATGATGTAGATGGAGCTAGTTCTACAGCTTTATTAGGCAACTACTTTAGAAATATTAATCAAGAATTTGAAATATATATACCTGATAGAAAATCAGAAGGATACGGTCCATCAAAAATCGGTTTCCAAAAATTGTTAGATAAAAATGTCAATTTAATTATAACAGTCGATTGTGGTACAATGTCATATGAACCTATTGATTTTGCTTTAAATAAAAAAGTTGATGTAATAGTGTTAGATCATCACCAATCTGAGCTAAGTTTACCAAATGCTTTTTCCATAATAAATCCTAATCGTTTTGATGATAGCTCAGACTTAAATCATCTTTGTGCCGCTGGAGTTTGTTTTATGACTTTAATTTCTTTAAATTCTAGTTTGAGAAAAATAAATTGGTTTACAGAAAACGATCTTACCGAACCAAACTTGTTAGAATATTTAGACTTAGTTTCTTTAGGAACAATTTGTGATGTTGTCCCATTGATTGGTCTGAATAGAGCTTTTGTTAAACAAGGATTAAAAGTCGTTAATCAAAGAAAAAACTTAGGTTTAAAGACATTAATAGATGTATGTAAAATTAATAATCAAGCTTCCACTTATCATCTTGGTTATATAATAGGACCTAGAATAAATGCAGGTGGACGAGTTGGAAAATGTTCACATGGCGCTCAATTATTGATTAACAAGAGTCCAAAAGAAAGTTTTAAACTTGCTAATGAATTAGAATATTTTAATTCAGAAAGAAAAAAAATTGAAGATAAATTATTAAATATTGTCCTAAATACAATTGATAAAAATATTAATGATCCAGTTTTAATTCTACAAGGCAATGATTGGCATGAAGGTATTATTGGTATTATTGCCTCACGTATAAAAGATAGATTTAATAAACCAACAATTATTATATCTTTCAATAACAGCATTGGTAAAGCTTCAGCAAGATCTATAGTTGGTTTTGATATTGGATCAGTATTGCTATCTGCGGTTCAAGATAAAATACTAATTAAGGGAGGAGGTCATAAAATGGCAGGTGGTTTCTCAATTCATGAAAAAAATATTGAAAAATTTAAAGAATTTGTGTTTAAGAGATTTTATGCCTCAATTAAAAATAACAATAATAAAAATATTTATTATTTAGATGGTATGATCTCTTCTTCAGCATTAAATTATGAATTTTTTAAAAAAATTGAAGTTTTGTCTCCATTTGGATCGGGTAATCCAGAGCCAAAGTTTTTATTAGAAAGTGTTAGAACTATAAAATCTCAAATTGTAGGAGACAAACACATAAAATCAATATTATCTTCGAAAGATGGATCTACAATTAAAACCATATCATTTAACTCTAGGGAAACTGATTTAGGTCAATTTTTGCTCAACAATAAGAGAAATACCTTCAACATTGCTGGAAAATTGAGTTTAAATGAGTGGAAAGGTGAAAAAAATGTAGAGTTTATTATCGATGATATTTCTGTTAATAAAGCTAAAAATAATTAAGGTCCCATCGTCTATCGGTTAGGACACATGGTTTTCATCCATGAAAGAGGGGTTCGATTCCCCTTGGGACCGCCATAATTAGATTATTTTATTTTGTTATAAAAATACTATGTACGAAAGATTTGGACAATTTATAAATGGCAAATGGCAAGGTTCTTCTAGTAACGAAACTTATGATGTAATAAATCCTGCTACAGAAGAACTAATAGGAAAAGCATCTAAAGCTAATAATAATGATATTCAGTTAGCAATTAAATCAGCAGAAAAAGGCTTAGAAATATGGAAAAATACTTCACCGTGGGAGAGATCAAAAATTATAAGAAAAATATCTGAGTTAATAAGAAGTAAATCAGATATTTTATCTAAATGGTTAACTTTAGAAGTTGGTAAACCAATAACAGAATCTCCTGGGGAAGTGAGCGGTGCTGCTGATATTTTTGAATGGAACTCAGAAGAAACAAAAAGAATTTTCGGAGAGATTAATCAAAGTAGATTCTCAAATACAAGAGTACACGTATATTATCAACCTGTTGGAGTTGTAGCGGCGTTAGTGCCATGGAACTTTCCAATAGTCTTAGCCTCTAGGAAAATTTCAACTGCTTTAGCTGCTGGTTGTTCTGTAATTGTTAAGCCTGATGTAATTACTCCCGGAAGTGTTATGGAACTTGTTGATATTTGTAATGAAGCAGGTGTACCACCTGGCGTAGTAAATTTATTATCTGGAGACCCTGCAGAAGTTTCATCCGAATTAATAAAATCAAGTATTATAAAAAAAATATCTATTACAGGCTCTACTAGAGTAGGAAAACTTATTTTGAAACAAGCTGCTGATAAAGTTCAAAGAGTTACTATGGAGTTAAGTGGTCACTCACCATTCATAGTTTTTGATGATGTCGACTTAAATACAGTTACTGATATGGCTATTTCTGCAAAATTTAGAAATAATGGTCAAGTTTGTATTTCTCCAAGTAGATTTTACATACATGAAAATAAAAAAAAAGATTTTACTGACTTAATGATTAAAAAAACCAAAAAACTAAAAGTTGGTAATGGTATGGACAAAAATATTTCTTTAGGTCCAATGACAACTAAACAAAGACTAGATGGAATTGAAAAACTTGTTGAAAAAACAAAAAAAGAAGGCGCTAAAGTTTTATTAGGTGGAAGACGACCGCAAGGCTTTAACAAAGGTTTTTTTTATGAACCAACTATTTTTGATAATGTAAAAGATAATTTTACAATCATGAAAGAAGAACCTTTTGGTCCTTTGGTGCCTATACTTACATTCAAAGATTTTGATGAAGTAATACAAAGAGCTAATGATAATGACCTTGGTTTATGCAGTTATATTTATACAAATAATTTAGAGAAGGCTCATCGTGCATCTGAATTAATGGAAACAGGTTGTGTAGCTGTAAATACGTCTGTCGTTGCAGTTGCAGAGGCACCTTTCGGTGGAATTAAACAAACTGGTTATGGTAGAGAAGGTGGTTCTATGGCGATAAAAGACTATCTAAATGTGAAATATACCCACCTAGGCATTAAATAGTCCTATCTATGAGCTTTTATGTTTATATGCTCAAATCATTAAATAAAAAGTGTGTTACTTACGTTGGCTATACGAATAATTTATCAAATAGAATCAAGCTACATAATTCAGGAAAAGGAGCTAAATTTACTAGAGGAAGAAAATGGAAGTTAATTTATAAAGAAAAATTCAGTACAAAAAATCAAGCAATTTCGAGAGAATATTATATAAAGAATAATAGGACATTAAGAAATTATATTAAAAATAAAACATGAAAATATCAATCTTACTACCTTATAAAGAAAATTTTTCTCCCTTTTACCCTGGTGCTGTTTCTCTATTTGTTAAAGACACTACAAATTTAAGTAAATATAAAAAAGATATTATTGTTTTTGGTAATACAAGTTATAAAAAAAAATTTAATATTAAATATTTTAACATTAGCTTGTCTAATTTTAAATTCGCTAGTAAAAGCAAACAATATGTTAATAAATTTATTGAAATTGAAAAGAAAAATCCTTCTGATTTAATAGAAGTTCACAACAGACCAAATTATTTATCTGATATAGTTAAGATATTAGGAAAAAAGAATTTAGTTTTATATTTCCATAATGATCCGCTCACTATGACAGGTTCAAAATCCATTAACGAAAGAAAATTTCTACTAAAATTTTGTTATAAAATTATTTTTAATAGCAACTGGTCTAAAAAAAGATTTTTGGAAGGTATGCATAATAAATTTGTAAATAGTGACAAATTAATTGTTGTTTTTCAATCCGCAAGAAAATTATCAGTTAATTTAAAAGCGAAAAAAAAAACAAATTACTTTTGTTGGTAAACTTAACAAGTCTAAAGGGTACGATATTTTTGGTAATGCAGTTTTAAAGATATTAAACAAATATCCTGATTGGAGCTCAAATGTTGTCGGCGATGAACAAAGAGATAAAATTGATTTTAAACATAAAAATTTAAGAAATTATGGGTTTATTTCTCATAGTAAAGTTTTAAGTATTTATAAGAGATCCAGTATTGCAGTTGTTTGTTCGAGATGGGAGGAGCCATTTGGAAGAACTAGTTTAGAAGCTTCTTCAGCAGGTTGTGCTGTAATAATAAGTGATAGAGGAGGCTTACCTGAGACGATTACTAATGGTTTAATTTTAAAAAGTCTTACAGTCAAAACTTTAATCAAGTATATAGATTTTCTTATAAAGAATCCAAAAAAAAGATTAGATTATCAATCTAAATCTATTAAGAATTTTTACTTAACTCACAGTTTTGTATCAAAAAATATCGACTCTTACAGAGATGAGAAGTTTAAATTGATTAATTTATTTAATATTAGAAAAAACTTATCATTAAGAATTTTGCACGTTACAAATTTTAATGAACGTCATGATGGAAGATTATTTTTTAATACAGGTAGAAGATTAAATAATGGATTAATTAGATTGGGTCATAGTATTTTAGAATTTAGTGATAGAGATATCCAAAAATATTATAAGAATTATAAAGATTTAAACGGTGCTAAAAACTTGAATAATAAATTGAAAAAAACGTGTTACAATTTTAAACCAGATTTAATTATTTTTGGACACGCTGATCTTGTTTCGCCTGATACCTTAGGTGAATTAAAGGATGATTATCCAAACTTAAAAATGTCTCAATGGTTTTTAGATCCATTAAATAAAAAAGGACCCGATTTTGAGAGGAATAAAAGTCGTATACTGGATAAAGCAGATTATATGGAAGCTAATTTCCTAACAACAAGTCCGGACGTGCTAAATTTTTTATCAAGAAAAACCAGAAACTTTTATATTCCAAATCCCTCAGACAGTTCTTTTGAAACATTAAAAAACTATAACAAAAATTGTAATATGGACGTATTTTTTGCATTAAGTCATGGAGTTCACCGGGGAATACTTAAAATGGGAAAACAAGATGATAGAGCTATTTTTGTTAAAAAACTTATGGAAAAAACTAAAAATGTTAAATTTGATATCTACGGAATAAATAAAGTTCAACCTATTTGGGCTGATCATTATTTTAAAACAATCTCAAATTCTAAAATGGGCTTAAATTTAAGCAGAGGAGAACCCATAAAATATTATAGTAGTGATAGAATTACACAAATAATTGGAAACGGTTTAGTAACACTAATTGATGAAAAAACCTGCTATAGAAATTTTTTTAATAATCAGGAAATGGTTTTTTATAAGAATTTAGAAGATCTTTCTGAAAAAATTATAAAAATATCTCAGGATGAAAAATTAAGAAAGAAAATTGGACACAATGGAAGAAGTAAATATTTAAAATATTTTAATTCAACTTTGGTAGCTGATTACATTATTAAAAAAACTTTTGACATTAATAACAAAAATAAATTTTATTGGGAAAAATAAACTATTTTAATGAACTCTATTTTATTATTTAGAACTGATAGAGTAGGTGACTTTTTACTTTCACTGTCACTGATAAAAATAATAAAGACAAACTATCCTAACTCAAAAATTTCCGTAATAGCATCAGAGAAAAATCATCAATATATAAGTTCATTTGAAGAAATTAGTGATGTAATAATTCTAAAAAATAATTTTTTTTCAAAAGTTTCTTTAATATTTAAGTTAAGATCAAAAATATTTGATGCCGTCATTGTTCATGATGGGAAAAATAGATCAAGATTTATTTCTTATTTTCTTAATTATAAAAAAAGAGTCTTATGTTTTACTAATTTAATTGATACTCAAATAGAAATTATTCAAAAGGCCTGTAGAGATCTTAACGTACCTTATAATATTGATTGTTTAAATTTTATGGATAATAGAGAATACTCGAAACAATTTATTCCTTTTAATAATTATGTGCAATTACACTTAGATGAAAAGTGGATTTACAATGAATATATTAAAAAATACGTAAGCATTGAGCCATCATGTGAAGAGTTAATACATTTTATAAATAGGATTATCTCTAAGGATAAAAATATCATTATAACAACAGGAAAAATAAAAACAAAACTACTTAATAATATAAAAGATAAGATTGATAAAAATAAAGTTCAAATATTAGAAAATCAAGATTTGTCAGCATTGGAAAATATTGTTTTTAATTCAAGTTTACTTATAACTTGTCATGGGTGGATTTCACATATTGCTTCTGCAAAAAGAATTAAACAGATTGACATTATAGATGAAAAATATCCTTATAACAAATGGACTAGTCATTTTAGAAATTATAACTATTTATATCGAAAAGAATTTCAGGCTTTATCTGAAGAAATTCTTAAATTGGTTTAAAAAATGAAATACTTAAAAAATTATCCCAGTTATTTATTAAGAAAAATTAAATCGAAAAAAATATCTTTTTCCCAAACCGGTTTGGACTTGTTATTAACAAATATTTTTAAAGGAATTAAAGAAGGTTTTTATATAGACATTGGTTGTAATCACCCCGTCTACAATAATAATACTTTTCTTTTTCATAAGAGAGGCTGGAAAGGTCTTAATATTGACTTAGATAAAAGCTCTATTGATTTGTTTAATATTTATAGGAAAAATGATCTTAATATACATGCAGCTTTGTCATCATCAAATAACACGCGTAAAGTGTACGAATTTCATGCTAAATCGCCTTTGAATACTTTAGATAACAAAGTTGCTAATTATCAAAAGGCTAAAGTAAAAAATACGTATGAAATAAAAACACAAACATTAAATCAAGTTATTGATGAAAGTGGTATAAATAATAAAAAAATAAATTTTTTATCAATTGATGTGGAAGGTCATGAACTTGAAGTGTTAAATGGTTTTAATATAAATCATTATCAACCAGACGTAATTGTTGTTGAATACCTTGATTTAAGTATAAACAAGCTTGAAATTAAAAATTTAAATATAAATAATGTGTTAAATTCTGAACTTTATAATTATATGATTAATAAAAATTATTCTTTAGTTAATTGGCTCCACTCTGATTTAATATTTATTAATAATGAATTTAAAACTAAATAGGAAGAAAAAAATAATTATTTTCAAGCTCTTTATTTTCAAGTTTATCACAAGATATTAATTCTTTTTTCTTAACAAAATAACAATCGTAACCATATTTCTTTATAAATGATATACTATCTTCAACATTCTTTTTGCTGTGTCTTTTTTCGATCTCTACAAGTAATATTGGTTTATTTTTTTTAATGGTTTGAGTAGCTCCTTTTATCACTTCAAGCTCATGACCTTCAACATCAATTTTCATAAATTTTATTTTATTCTTTAAATGAATATCATCGAGTTTCTTAATTTTTACCGGTATCGATTTATAGTTATCAAAAGTTTTAATCGGATGTATCGATGCAGCACCCAACTTAAAGAGTTCCTCAATATTATCTTTAAATATAGACTTTGATCTAATTGGTAGTTTTAAAATAACATCTCCGTTTTTATCAGATAATCCAACGTTGTATAAATAAATATTTTTAATTATTTTTTTAAGATTTTTTTCTAGGTAGGGATAGAGAAGTGGATTAGGTTCAAAAGAATGGATATTTTTAAAGTGACTAGATAATTTATATGAGTATACACCTCGATAAACACCAATATCCAAAGCATCTTTTGAATTATCTGCAAATTTATCAATTATTTGAAGTTCCTTTTCATAACCTTTATTGATAGCTCTTTTTAATCTTTTCTTTAATAGGTAACTTTCGGAAAAAAACAGTCTTTTAATTAAAAATTCTATATCTTTTTTCATATTTTAACTTTGTTTAGAGCGTTGTTTTTGAATATATTTGCTTCCTTTATATAACGTCTTACCATTTGTGTGGTTTTATGGCCTGTCATTGCCATTATGCTTCTCTCATCTGCGCCCGCCTCTGCAGCTACAGTAGCAAATCCAGATCTTAAACTATGACCTGAAAAATTGTTATTTTCTATGCCGGCTAATTTTAAACAATCTTTAATTATAAGAACAACTGATTGATCTGTAAGTCTGTGGCCTGTTAATGTAGACCCTTTAGCAAATCTTCTAAATATTGGTCCAGTTTTAATTTTTGATATTTTCAACCAATTTTTAAGATTTATAACAGGACAATAAGTTTCTTTAGTAAAGTAGGGTAGGCCCTTGATCATTCCTTCTCCAAATTGATCAGTTTTAGACCTATTAAGAGCAATTTTAACTCCTTCATCAACGAATTCAAGATCCTCATGGTCAATAGATATTAATTCAGTTCGTCTAAAACCACCCCCAAATCCAATTAATATCAATGTCTTGTTTCTAAGTTTTACAATTTCCTCAATATTTTGTTGATTTATTACATTAATTATATCTTTTAAGTGATTGATTAATATGGGTTTTTTACCTATCTGTTTGCTGCCCTTAATTCTTTTAATTCCCATTAAATTCTCAATAATTACAGGATGTTTTGTGTCTAGATAATGCCCTTTTAGCTTATGAACAACTCCAATTGACACCAATCTACGTCTCAAAGTGCTAATTTTTGATGTTTTAGATAAGTGAGTAAGGTACAAAGATACTATTTTTGGATCTGTTGGCATTGACTTAAAACCGTGTTTTGAGCAAAAACCTGCAAAATCTTTAAAATCAGATCTATAAGCTCTTAGAGTATTGTTTGCCTTTGATGTTTTGAGGTTATTTAAAGTTTCCTCATGTAAAGCTTTTATGTCAGTTGTCAGTTCATTCATATCATTACTAGTGATAACAATTAATTATCATTAGTAATATAATAACTCATTTTAGATGTCAAGCAAATAAGATAAAATACTTTAATGATTAAATATATAATTTTAGGACTATCAATACCAATCGTAGCATTTTTTTTAATGTATCGTTGGGAAAAGCTAAAGAATAAAAGCAGAAACTTAACTTTAACAACAGGTGTAGCTATTTTAATAGTGGGAATTTTATTAATTATAGCCTTATTAATTGATTAAATCATGTTTGAGAGCAGGAAAAGAATTGTTTTAGATAGAGGACCTAGTTGGCCAGATTACGATAAAGCAGTGCCATTTATGATAAGATATTATGTTCTATTTCGTAAAAGGCCTAAATGGTTTCCGTTCAATATACTAGTTCATAAAATACTTAAAGATGACAATGGCAGTTTACATGATCATTATTGGTCATATATTACAATCATATTAAAAGGTGGTTATTGGGAAACTACGAATAAAGGTACTTTTTGGAGAGGTGCTGGATACATTGGTTTTAGAAAAAACACTGATAAACACAGCCTCAAACTGAAAGATAATAAGCCTGCGTGGACTATTATGCTTGTTGGGCCCCACCACTCTAGTAAAACAAGTTCAAAATATCAAAATGAAGCTGAAAGGCACTAATTTTCAGATTAAGGTTTGGAGGTATTTGCTTAAAATACCAAAAGGTAAGGTCAAAACCTATAAACAAGTAGCTATAGCTATAAAAAGCCCCTTCTCAGCTCGTGCTGTAGGCAATGCAGTAGGTAAAAACCCCTATGCTCCCAAAATACCTTGTCATAGGGTTATAAAGTCAGACGGTTCTCTTGGGGGTTATTCCGGTAAGGGTGGGATCAAAACTAAGAAAAAACTACTAAAAAACGAGGGTGTAACGCTCTAGAATTGTTATTTGATAGGCGTTTTAGTATATTTCTCAATTTAAGGTTGTTATATTTACTTATTCGCGGCTCAGTTGTAGCATCTACAATAACATCGCAAAAAAAAAGCTATCTATGGCCGTTTAAACACTATATTCCTTTTACGCATTGCTCTAGAATTCGCATTATTAGCGGCTTCTAGAATGCTTAAAAATCTGTGTTTTTTTTGGTTATTTTTAGGAATAAAACTATTATATATCTTAATATGATACTTATAATTCCTAATAATACCAATGATTCTATAGCTAATATCGATCTAAGGTAAGTATTATTTACTTATATACTAATAAATTACATTAATAACTTATTGTAAGTCATTGTAATTATTAAAAAAAACGTAAACTTATATAAACGATAATTGGAGCAGTAATAAAGGACATTAGAGTCGAAGTAACTATAACACTAGCCACGTTGTCTACTGCCCTCTTTTCTGAATACATTGAGCCAACTAAGTACGTGAGAACAGCGCTAGGCATTGAAGATTGAATTAGAAGAACACCAGCAGCAAAACCAGTAAGTCCTAAAAATTTAATGAGGGCAAACCCTATAATTGGACCAATAATTACTCTTACCGCCCCAAGTATAGATGCATGTGTCCAAGAGATAACTTTTAATTTAGTCAATGCTATACCTAAGGACATTAAAACTAAAAATATTGTTGTGTAAGTTAATAAAAATGTAGTGTTCTCAATATAACCTGGAACTTCCCACTCAAAATATAAAAAAATAACTGATAAAATAATTGCATAGATAGGTACATTTTTAATAAGTATATCCAAAGAAAAACTTTTCTTTGCCAACAAAACTCCAATAGTAAAGTGAAATAAAATAATAACTGAGGCAATAGCTGAGGCAACACCCAAACCTTCTGTTCCATAAGCAAAAAGACATATAGGAACTCCCATATTTCCAGTATTCGGCAATATCAAAGGAGGTAATTCTGTAATCGCATCTTTTTTAAGAAATAATAAAAACACCACACCTACAACTGCAAAACCACAAATAATTATTACAGCATAAATGAAATATTCGGTAAAAATATCTAATGTTACACCTGTTGTGGTAATTGTATAAAAAATCATAGCCGGTGTACCAATATTTCCCGCAAAATTAGTTATAAATGTAGTATCGAATTTTGGATCTTTTTTTCCAAGATAATAACCCACCCCTATTACAAAAAAGACAGGAAATAAAACATCAATTAGTTTAAAATAGAGCTCCATTAAGCTCTTACATCAGATTTTCGAGGTTTTCTCAACTTGTTTCCAAAATTAATTGCAGTCTCAAATTCATTAAGACGTTTATATATAGATCTTAATTCAGTTATTCTTGTCCAATTTTGCAGAAATAAAGAGAAACTACTTTGAACTTCTCTAAAAGCTGAAGAAGTTTGAATTAAAACTCCTAAGGTCATTGCACCAGTAAATAATCCTGGTCCCATTAAAAGATAAGGAACTATAATCATTGTTTGGTTGTACATGATAATCCAAAGGTCAAAATAACCGTAATGTAAAAATAATCTATGATAATTAAATTTTATCCCAGTAAATAGTTGAAATATTGTTGGTGCTTGAACATAGTTTTTTCTATCATCTTCTCCATAAACAAGCTCTTTTCTGAATGCTGCTTCCACTTTTTGATTATTATACTCTAGACCAGGTAGCTTAATTCCAACCAACCAACTTATTACTAAACCACCTAAACTTGCAGTTAAAGAAACCCAAACCAGAGAGCCAGTAATATCTTTAAAGAATGGTATTACTACACTTGAAGACAAACCCCATAAAATTGGTATAAAAGCTATCAATAGCATTATGGCTCTAACAATTTGCAAACCTAAACTCTCAACAATTTTAGCAAAATTCATAGCGTCTTCCTGAATTCTTTGTGAGGCACCTTCAACTTTTGCATCTACTGCTCTCCAATAAGGCATATAAGAGAATGTCATTGCTTCTCTCCATCTAAAAGCCCAGAGACGGGTAAAATAATTCGTTATTGTATAAATAATTACGTAGGGAATAGCTAACTTCATAAATAGATAGATACCATCGTAAAATTCTGACAATTCACGTTCTGGCGCTTTTTGCAAGAGGTCGTAAAAGCCCTTATACCATTCGTTTATTTTTACATCTATATAGGTTTGAGCCAACAAAGATAAGATTATGAAGGCGAAGCCACCCCATGACCATAATAACCACTTCTTATCTGTAAAAAAACTTCGCCACATAATTAATTATTTGTAAAATTTTCCGCATAAGATTTAATCACAATCCTTTTTTTATTTGGTTCAATCAATTTATAATTAATATTGTTATCTTTTGCGTATTCTATAGCTTTTTCTTTAGTTGAAAATTCAAGCTTTACTTCACCCAAAGTATCATTAGAAGACTCCCAACCCATTAAAGTACTTACAGAAGTATCCTTTGACTCAAATTCTAAAAGCCATATATCTTCTTTGCCCAACCCAGATTGAGTTGCAGTTTTTGATGGTATATATATTTTTGCTTTTTTCATATTAAACTATTGGTAAATCGCAAATTTCGCCATTTACCGATTTATTATTTATATTAATACTAAAATTCTTTTTTGTGTTAAAATAGTCTTTTTTTATCATAGCTATACCAATTATTTTTTTAAATGTTGGAGAAAAAGCTGCAGATCTTAAATCTCCAATTATTTCCTTATTAATATTAAGTAATTCCAAATCGTTTAAATTTATTGTATCTGAATTAATCTTTACTCCCATTAGTTTTCTTTTGATACCTTTATCCCAAATCCTTTTTAAACTATTTTTTCCTAAAAACTCAATATCAGAATTTAAATGAACTAGTTTCTCAAAACCACACTCAAAAGGATTATCGCTTATAAGCATGTCGTTTCCATATGACAATAAGCCTCCTTCAATTCTTTCTGCATGATTTGGTGCACCAGGTTTAATATTGTATTTTTTTCCAATCTCAAAGAGATGATCATATAATTCTAATCCAGCTTTAATGTTATCTACATGGATTTCATAGCCACCTTGTTTTGAAAATCCAGATCTTGAGATAAGGAATTTATTATTTTGAAACTTATAAAAACTATATTTAAAAAATTTTAGATTTGTAATTTCATTTCCAAATACTTCTTCCATCAATTTAAATGACTTAGGACCTTGTACAGCCATAGTATCAATATTTGCTTCAAAAATTTTAACGTTAAAATTTTTTCCAGCCGCTATACCCTTTGCATATAACAGCACATCGGAGTCAGCTATACACACTCTCCAAATATTATCCTCCAATTTATAAATTAACGGATCATTAATCATGCCGCCATTAGCGTCGATTAAGGGAACATAATAACAGTTGCCTACTTTTGTTTTAGATAGATCCCTGCATGTCATTAATTGTACAAGCTGATGCGCATCTTTACCTGAAATTTCAATTTCTCTTTGAACTGAAACATCCCAAACTTGAACATCTTTTTTTAAATGTAAGTATTCTTCATCAACGTTAGAAAATGTAGTAGGTAATAACATATGATTGTATACCGTGTAACTTTTAACACCCTGCTCTTCTATTTTTTTTGTAAAAGGTGTAGACCTTATTCTTCGTGATTTACTAATGTAAAAATTCTTCATTTGTTTAAAAATTCTAATATTTTTTCTCTCATCTCAAACGCATTTTCTAAAATTATCATATGACCACAATTTTTAATTACATGAACTTTAGACTTGTTAATCATTTTTGCAAATTTTTCTCCTGATTCTAGTCTAACCATCTTATCAAGATCCCCAAAAATAAAAAACGTTGGACATGTTATACTTTTTACCGCATCAACACCATTTTTGTAGTTATTACAAGCAATCAAATCTACAGCTAGAACCTCTCTTACCTCCCTAGAGGAATTAAGTATTTTTTGTAATGGATTGCCCCCAATAAATTGTTTTGAAGATCCATATCCCCATTTCATCATCAAATTTAGAGCTTCCATATCACCAGATAAAGCTAGTTCAATTAAACTTTTGTTAACAGGTATAGAATAAGACCCTGCAATAAAAACTATTTTTTCAATTTTTTTTGGAAAATTTTTTGCAAATTCAAGAGCCTCTAAACATCCTTGAGAGTGTGCAACCAATATAGATTTTTCAATACCAACGTGATCAATAAAATCATTTATCCAATTTGATATTTCTTCAATTGATTTTAAACAAGGCCCTTCGGAATTACCATGTCCTGGAAGATCTAAAGTAAAAACATTAAAACCTTTGTCAGCTAAAAATTGATCAGTTAAAGACCAGACAACATGAGATTGGCCACTACCATGTAATAGAATGATAGTTGGTTTTTTTTTATCAAAAGGATGCCCAACATCATTTGAAAATATTTTTTTCTTTTTAATTTCTGTAATCAATTCAAAACCTTTATTAAAAATTATTTATCTTTCCAATTAGGTTCTCTTTTATCAATAAAAGCATCGATACCCTCTTTTGCATCCAGTTTAAGCATATTTTGAACCATTACCTTTGATGCATAATCATAAGCATCGGAAAGCTTCATGTCTAATTGCTTATAAAAAGCTTCTTTACCAATTTTTAAAGTTACTGAGGATTTTTTCGAAATTTTTTGAGCTTTATTTAATACAAAATCTTTTAGTCTATTTATTTCAATAACATCATTAATTAAACCAATTTTAGCAGCCTTATCTGAAGCAATTAATTCTCCAGTTAAAAGCATCTCCATAGAATGTTTGTTGGATAAGTTTCTCGAAATAGCAACCATGGGTGTAGAACAAAATAATCCTATGTTTACCCCAGGTGTTGCAAATTTAGCTGAACTACTTGCGTATGCTAAATCACAACTTGCAACTAATTGACACCCAGCGGCTGTAGCTGTTCCTTCAACTTCTGCAATTATTGGTTTTGGACATTTAATAATTGTTTGCATCATCTTTGAGCATTTTTTCATTATCTTTAAAAAATATTTTTTTCCTTTATCTGCACCTTTTCTTGCAGCTTTTAATTCTTTTAAATCATGTCCAGATGAAAATGTTGACCCCTCTCCTGAAATTATTATTACTCTTACATTTTTATTAAGACTTGCCTTGTCTAAAGCATTTTGCATTAAATCCATCATATTTTCAGAAAGAGCATTTAGATTCTCTGGGCTATTTAAGTTAAAACGCATTACTCCATTTTCGTTTAAATAAGTTTCTAAAACTTTGCTATTTTTTCTATAATTCATATGTTAATTAATCTTGACCTTTACTTCATCTGACAAAGAGTTAGCTATAAAGCAATATCGATGAGCTCTCTCTTGTACCTCTTTCATTTTGTTATCATCTACAGAAAATTCTTTTGAAAATACTATCTTTGGATTTAATTCAATATTTGTTACTGACATTTTACCTTTGGAATTTTTTCCTAAAGTAGCTATTGCATTATCTGTATATCCCGATACTGGCCAATTCATTTTGGCAGCAAGAGCTAAAAATGTCATCATATGACAACTACTTAAAGCTGCTGCAAGGGCTTGTTCAGGATTACTATTTTGTTTATTTCCGTTCCAATCTGGAGCTGCATCACCATTAATAACAATTTCATCGTTAAATTCTATTTGATGTTTATTCGAATATTTTCCAGGTAATAATACTCCACTATCAAGACTCCACTTAAGATTAATTGAAATTTTTGTCATTATTATAATTAATTTAGATTAACTCTTTAGCTTTTTTTCTTAATTCAAATTTTTGTATCTTTCCTGTAGAAGTTTTTGGCAGATCACAAAATGCAACTTTTTTTGGAACTTTAAATCCTGCTAAAGTTTCTTTACAAAAAGAGATTAATTCTTTTTCTGTAACTGGTTTATCCTTAACCATTTCTATGAATGCACAAGGAACCTCACCCCACTTCTCATCTGGTTTAGCAACAACAGCCGCTATAGATACGGATGGATGTTTTGCTAAGGTGTTTTCAATTTCAATAGACGAAATATTTTCACCTCCAGAAATAATTATGTCTTTTGATCTATCTTGAATTTTTACATAACCATCGGGATGCATTACTGCTAAATCTCCGGTGTGAAACCAACCGCCCTTCATAGCTTTGTCAGTTGCGTCTTTGTCCTTAAAATATCCTTTCATTACCACATTACCTTTGATCATTATTTCACCAATAGATTTACCATCTTTAGGTACTTCTTTCATAGTTTCAGGATCCATTATAGCAACACCTTCTGTATTTGGATATCGAACTCCTTGTCTAGCTTTAATTTCATTTTGTTTTTCTTCATTCAACTGATCCCAAGACTCATTCCAAGCACATTGAGTTACGTGACCGTATGTTTCTGTTAACCCATAAACATGCATAACTTCAAAACCAAGACTTTTCATTTTTTTGAAAATAATACTTGGAGGTGGCGCACCGGCGGTTAAAACATAAACTTTTTGTTTTAATTTTTTTCTATCTTTTTCAGGAGCACCCGTAATCATATTTAAAATTATAGGAGCACCTCCAAAATGTGTAACATTGTATTTGTCTATTAACTCAAAAATTTTTTTAACGTCAATATTTCTCAAACAAATTGTTCGACCTATTAACATCGGTACAGTCCATGGATAACCCCATCCATTACAATGAAACATAGGTACAATAGTTAAAAAATTTAATCTATTGGTCATGTTCCATGCAGTAGCACTACCAGTAGACATTAAGTATGAACCTCTATGGTGATATACTACTCCTTTAGGATTTCCTGTTGTACCTGAAGTGTAACTTAATGAAAGAGCCTGCCATTCATCCTCGGGCATTTTCCATTGATATTTCTCATCACCAGTTTCTAGAAATTCCTCATATTCTCTATCACCAATTTTTTCGCACTTTGACTGATCTGCAAACTTATCACTTATATCGATAATGGCTATCTTTCTCTTAATAGTGCTTAAAGCTTTTTTTACTTCAATATGAAGTTGGCGATCCACAACTAATACTTTTGCTTCTGCATGTTCCAAAATATATGAAATCGTTTTTGCATCTAACCGAATATTAATAGTATTAAGCACTGCTCCTGTCATGGGCACAGAATAATGTGCTTCAAATATTTCAGGTGTATTAAAAGCTAAAAAAGAAACAGTGTCCCCTTTTTTTATACCAATTTTTGTAAGCGCACTGGCAAATTTTACACATCTTTTATAAACTTCTGACCATGTGTAATTTCTATCCTCATAAATTACTGCTTCATAATTTGGGTAAATTTCTTTTGCTCTAACTAAGAAAGTAAGTGGTGTTAAGGGAACGAAATTAGCTTTATTTTTCTCTAAATTTTTTTCGTATACACTCATTTTCAGTTAAATTTAGCTTTCATCAAGCTTTCACTGCCAGCTATTGCTGAATGATAATGACTGTCTATTCTAGGTAGAATTTTATCAAAAAAGTATTTTGCAGTATTAATTTTTTCTTCATAAAAGTTTTTATTTTTACTTGAATTATCAAAACTTACTTTGGTCATTTTAAGCCAAGAAAAACCTAATCCAACATAACCAAGTACCTTCAAAAAGTCATTACATGACGCGCTAACATCATCTTTTTGATTTTTTAACTTGTCGTCTAACCATTTAGAAAAATCTAATAAAAGTTTTATCTTTTCTTTAAGAATGTTGGATAGTCTTTTTAATTCAACATTATCATTATAATTTTTAATTTCATTTTGAAGTAAAGATATAAATTTTTCCAATGTTCGATTAGTTAGTACTTTTCTGAATACTAAATCAATTGCTTGCACAGAATTTGTTCCTTCATAAATTGGTGTAATTCTATTGTCTCTGTAAAGTTGTTCTATACCCTGATCTCTTGTATAGCCATAACCACCAAAAATTTGTATTGCTTCATTTGTTATCTCCATACCCATATCCGAAAAAAAAGATTTAATTACAGGAGTCATTAGGGAGACTATTTCATCAGCTTCTTTTCTAACATTTTCATTTGAATGATTTAAACTTACATCAACTTGTTGGGACAACCAGAAAGCCAAAGATCTTTGACCTTCAATTATTGATTTCATATTCATTAAACTTCTTCTGATATCTGCGTGTTTGATTATTAAATCTGTTTCACCATTTTTGTTATTGTTGGATTTTCCTTGTTTTCTTTCTCTAGTGTAAGCAAGTGAATTTTGATAGGCCGTTTCAGCAATACCTAGTCCTTGTATACCAACTATAATTCTCTCTAAATTCATCATTGTAAACATTGAACTTAATCCTTTATTTTCTTTACCAATTAAAAAGCCTTTGGCATTATCAAAGTTAAGAACACAAGTTGGTGAACCTTTTATTCCCATTTTAGATTCAATAGATAATGTGCTAACACCATTTCTAGATCCAACAGAACCATTTTCATTTACATTGAACTTTGGAACTAAAAATAAGCTTATTCCTTTAGTGCCAGCAGGTGCGCCTGGAATTTTTGCTAAAACCAAATGTATAATGTTTTCTGTGAGATCGTGATCGCCGGACGTAATAAAAATTTTTTGTCCTGTTAGAGAAAATGAACCATCAGAGTTTTTAATTGCTTTTGTCTTAATCAAACCTAAGTCAGTACCACATTGAGACTCTGTTAAGCACATAGTTCCACTCCATTTACCTTCAACTATTTTTGGTAAAAATTTGTCTTTAATTTTTTGATCAGCATGATGAAGGATGCAATTGTAAGCCCCAATACTTAACTCACTGTATAATTTAAATGATAGACTTGATGAAGATAACATTTCTTCGAAGAAAGTACTCACAGTTTTAGGCATTCCTTGACCACCATATTTTGGATCACATGATAAGGACGTCCACCCATCGGTAATGAATTTTTTATAGGCTTCTTTATAACCTGGTGGAGATCTTACTATTCCATTTTCATAAACGCATGGACTGTCATCACCTATTTTAGCTAATGGATGAACAATTTCTTGATTAATTTTTGCTGCTTGATCTAAAACATCTTTAACTAAATCAGAACTAATTTCTTTAAATTTATCAATCTCTTTATAATTCTTATTATCTTTAAGATTGTCAAAAAGAAACATCATGTCTTCAACTGGAGCATTATATGTTGTCATTTAGTTAATTAATGGTTTTCCTGTTTTTAATGTATGAACAATTCTTTCTTGAGTTTTTTTATTTTCTACTAATTTCATAAAGCTGTTTAGTTCTAATTTATACATTTGTTCTTCTGTAACCTCTTTATTTAAATCTGTATCCCCACCACTTAAAACATATGCTAATTCTTTACCAACTTCCATACCGTGATCTAGAATCTTTTTATCATTATATAATGTCTCAAGTATTTTGTGCATTTTTTCTCTAACATTTTTGCCTGATAATTTAAACTTGCACTCTTTAGATGGAGACATATCTACATTATTATTGAGTAATTTTCTTGCCGCAGGCAATAGTTCATTTCGATTAATTATAACATTGTGATTTTTATCGAGAAATAACAAAGGTTTTGCCTCTTGAGGCGAAGAAGCAGTTTTAGCATAACCAATTATATCAAAGACTTTCAAAGGTGCATAGTCTGGATCTGTTTTAGACTCATTAGTTTGGCACCATCTCCAAAGAAGTTCTTTGCAACCACCGCCAGCAGGGACTAAACCAACAATAGTTTCTACTAAACCCATTACTATATTGGTATGTGTAACTACATAATTACTTTGTAACACAACTTCTTCCCCGCCACCTAGGGCTAAACCAGATGGAGCAGATATAACTGGGTGTTTGCAATATTTGATATGTTTGCAAGTTTCTTGAAAATTTTTAATAAATTTTTCAACAGACTTCGTGTCATTATTATTAATAAATTCCATTACATAATTAAGATTCACACCTGCCGAAAATTGCATACTTTCATTTATAATGATTAGTGGTTTATCTGTAGCCTTTTTCAAGGCATCCATAGAGTCGTTATCTAAAGCGTTTGCTTTAGTGTTGAATTCAACAATATTAAAATCTTTAAATCTAAAAATTTCTGCTGAATCATTTTTGTCTAACTTAATTACGTTTTTTTTAATTTTTCCAAGTGTTTGCAAATCGGTATATTTTTGTCTCTCATCATAAAAACTATCTGCTTTTTTTTCTTTTAAACTTTTTAAAAATTTATTATTGTTAATGTCACCCATTTTTGAAAAGAAATTTTTAAGTCCTATTGATTCTAACATTTCAAATGGCCCCATAGACCAATTAAATCCTAGTCTCAAAGCTTCGTCTATGTCATTATATTCATCAGTAATGGCTGGTACCAGCGAAGATGAGTATAAAATAATTTTAGATATTACTGACCACGCATATTTACCATACTTGTCATCTCTATTAACTAATTCTAAAAGGTTAATCTTATCAATTTTTAAATCTATCTTTTTAACTTGAGAGTATGTATTTTTGTTTAAGTCAAGAGCTTCTAATAGTTTTTTATTCTCAAACTTATTCATTCTATAAAAACCACCCTTACCTTTTCTACCTGTGTAACCGGTTTCAATTAGCTTTTTAATAATTGGCAAACCAGAAACGACTTTTTGAAATTCGTCTTCTTTAGGTAATTCTTTTTGAAAACTTTTAAGAACATCTGACATTAGATCAATACCAATTAAATCATACAAAGCAAAAACTCCCGTTTTAGGAATACCCATAGGTCTACCAAATACAGCGTCAGCTTCTTCAATGGAAAGTTTCATGTTAACTGCTTCGGTCATTGCTACTTGCATAGCATACACCCCTATTCTGTTACCTAAGAAACCAGGAGTGTCACCACAAATAATCACGCCTTTACCTAATTTTTCTTCACAAAAATCTTTTAAATAATTAATTTTATTTTGATCATTTAACTTATCTCTGACTATTTCCAGTAACCCCATATATCTAACTGGATTAAAAAAGTGAGTAATGCAAAAATCTTTTTTATCCTCAGCTTTTAATTTTTCTGATAGTACTTTTAAAGGAATAGTTGATGTATTTGATGAAATAATTGAGTCTTTTTTTCTTTTATCAAATATTTTTTTATAAATATCGTGTTTGATATCAATTCTTTCTACAACCGCTTCTATAATCCAATCCGCATCAGAAACGTTATCAAAATCATCAGCAATATTACCAACCTTCAAGCTTTTAATTTTGTTTTTTTCAAACAACAAAGGTGGTCTAGATTTTAAAATTCTTTCTTTAGCTTTTTCAGAAATTTCAGTTTTTAAATCTAATAAAATAACTGGTATATTAGCATTACATAAATGAGCAGCTATTCCACTCCCCATCGTTCCTGATCCTATTACAACTACCTTTTTAATATTCATATGATTTTGGTCGGAGCGGAAGGATTTGAACCTTCGACCCCCTGGTCCCAAACCAGGTGCGCTACCAGGCTGCGCTACGCTCCGAAAGTCTATTTATATAGGTTATATATGACTTTTTGGCAATTGAAAGATTATTGTTATATTAGTAAAAAATAACTAAATGATCCAATATATTTCAAAACCTTTTAAATATTTCTTTAAACTAGAGTCAGCATCAGGACTGGTTCTTCTTTTTGCAGCGGTGATTGCCTTGTTTATTAGTAATAGTAGTTTAGGTGAAAATTATTTTAATATTTTAGAAAGCTATTTTACACTTGGAACGAAAGAATTTGGATTAAAATTAAGTGTTCTTCATTGGATTAACGATGTTTTGATGGCTGTCTTTTTTTTCTTAGTATCTTTAGAAATTAAAAGAGAATTTGTTAAAGGTGAGCTATCAAATCCAAAACAAGCAATGTTACCAATTGTTGGAGCTGTTGGTGGAATGGTTGTTCCAGCTGCAATTTATATAATAATTAATATAGATGACAGCACAAGACTAAACGGTTGGGCGATACCTTCAGCTACTGATATCGCCTTTTCATTAGGTGTTTTATCATTACTTGGGAAAAGAGTTCCTATATCTTTAAAAGTTTTTTTAACAGCTTTAGCAATTATTGATGACCTTGGCGCAATAGTAATTATAGCTTTCTTTTACTCAGGCAATATACAAGCAACCTATCTAGTACTAATGGCGGTAGCAATGTTATTACTAATAATTTTTAACAGATTAAATATAAGATCATTCATTCCTTATTTAATAGTTGGAATATTTTTGTGGGAATTTACGCATCAATCAGGTATTCATGCTACGATTGCGGGAGTATTATTAGCTCTAACTATACCTCACGATATTAAAAAAGAGAAAAATTCATTATTATTAAAATTAGAACATGCTATCTCTCCCTATGTAGCATTTGGAATTATGCCAATTTTTGCTTTTGCAAATGCAGGCGTGTCTTTGGAGGGATTGTCGTTTGCAACATTGTTAAATCCAGTGCCTTTAGGAATAGTTTGTGGACTATTTTTTGGAAAACAAATCGGAGTGTTTTTATTTTCTTACTTGTCTATTTACTTTAAATTCGCAGATAAGCCAAACAACTCAAACTGGATGTCACTTTATGCAGTCTCGATATTAACTGGTATTGGTTTTACAATGAGTTTATTTGTAGGTAATCTTGCTTTCGCAAATAACTTAGAATTTAGTGACGGTGTA
Source organism: uncultured Pelagibacteraceae bacterium (assembly GCA_902604065.1). Taxonomy (GTDB): domain Bacteria; phylum Pseudomonadota; class Alphaproteobacteria; order Pelagibacterales; family Pelagibacteraceae; genus Pelagilacustribacter. The sequence goes on from CACKXF010000005.1 coordinate 33,416, forward strand.
AAAATTGGAGTATTAGCAGGTTCACTGTTGTCTACATTATGTGGTTACTTCTTATTACTATTCTCTAGTAAAAAATGATTGATAATAGATTATTGAAAATTGCATCAAACACTAAATTTTATGGTTTAAAGAATAATTATACCTATAAAACTAATCTAAAAAATTCTACATGTGGCGACAAAATATCCATAGAAATTACTTTAAAAAAAAATACTATACAAGAATTGAGATACGAAACTGAATCATGTATTTTTTGTCAAGCTTCTGCAAGCATATTAGCTAATATAGCTAAAAATACAAACTTCAGTGAATTAAAAACAAATTTAAGGAAATATTTAAATCTAAGTAAAAAGGCTCCAAAAAAATTTAATAATTTAACTTATTTGTTGAAAGAAAAATATATGAGCAGAAAAGATTGTATACTTTTGCCTTTTAAAGCTTTTTATAAAGCAATTAAATAATATGATCAGAAAAATAATATTTATTATTATGATTTTAAGTTTTTTCTCTAATTTATCAGCAGATTACCACAAACTAGCATATGATTTTAAATTTAAAGGACTGGACGGAAATCAAATTAATTTGAGGGATTATAATGATAAAGTTATTGTTGTAGTCAACGTTGCTAGTAGATGTGGTTATACACCTCAATATTCTGATTTACAGAAGTTATCGAAAGATTATAAAAATGAAGTTGTAGTGATTGGTGTACCTACAAATAATTTTAAGCAAGAACCAAAAAATAATACTGAAATAAAGAAATTCTGTGAGGCAAATTTTGGCATAACTTTTCCAATGTCTGAAAAAACTGATGTTATAGGAAATAACGCTCATCCCTTTTTTAAATGGGCCAAAAAAAACCATGGTATTGCAGCGATTCCAAAATGGAATTTTCATAAAATTATTATTGGAAAAGATGGTAAAGTAGCTGATACTTTTGCTTCTTTTACTAAACCTAACTCAAAAAAATTCTTAAAAATAATTAAAAAAGAAATTAAAAGTTAAAAGACAAACCATCATAAGCCGGAGTAATGTTTTTTGGCAACTTTTTCTTTAAACTTTGATAATCAAGATCCACATGTAAATTAGTTAAAATTGTTTTTTTTGCAGATAGTTTTTTTGCAATTCTAATAGTTTCATCGAAATGAAAGTGTGAAGGATGAGGATTTTTTCTCAGACAATCTATAACAAGATAATCTAAATTTTTAAATAAATTAAAAGACTTTTTAGGAATTTTATTACAATCGCTTAAGTAAGCAATTTTTTTAAAAATAAAGCCATTAGCTTTAATCATTCCATGCTGAAGTTCAATTGCCCTAATTTTTAACATTTTATTATTCTTTCTAATAGTAAATTGCTCATTAAACGTATTAGAACTCATAATTGGTTTGTAACCAGACCTTGGAGAAAAACAAAAAGTATATTTTTGTCTTAATAATTCTATTGTGCGTTTACTACCATATACAGGAATTTTTTTTTTATTTTTCCAAAAAAAAGGTCTTAACTCAAATATTCCTACAGTTTGATCTGCATGTTCATGAGTATAAATAACAGCATCTATATTTTTAATTTTATTTTTTCTAATTTGTTCTTTGATATCTGGTGAAGTGTCAATAAGTATTGAAATGTTTTGATAAAAAATATGTGCACAGCACCTAGTTCTTATGTTCTTTTTATTTTTTTTATTCAAATTACCCCAATGATTTGTAATCCAAGGTGCGCCTAATGAACTTCCACAGCCTAATATAGTAAACTTATTTTTCAAATCAATTTACCAAATAGGTTAAAAAAATTATTTGTTGTATTTGCGCATAAGTCATTAAAATTAATTTCTTTCAGTTTTGAAAGATATTTAGCAGTATGAACGACATTTGATGGCTCATTAGATTTTCCTCTTAATGGTTCAGGAGATAAATATGGAGAGTCTGTTTCAATTAATATTTTGTTTAGTGGTATTGATTTAAAAGTTTCTTTTAATTCGTTTGTTTTTTTAAATGTTATAATTCCACTCGCTGAAAAATAGGCATTCAATTTTAAAAGTTTTTGAGCAAATTCTTTTGTCCCTGTAAAACAGTGCATTAATATCTTTAAATCATTTATTTTTGAATACTTAGCTAGAATTTCATAAGTAAGGTCTTCTGCATCTCTTGAGTGAACTATAAGCGGTAGATTACTTTCTATGGAAGCTTTGATATGTTCCTCAAATAGTTTTATCTGTTGATTTTTATCAGAGTGATTATAATAAAAATCTAAACCTGTTTCCCCTATTCCAATTATCTTTTTACTAATTTTAACCCTCTTTAATATTGTGTCTTTATTAATTTCATTATGGTTTTTAGCTTCATGAGGATGAATTCCGTATGTACCGTAAACATTACTGAATTTTTTAATTATATTTAAAATAACATCATATTTATTATCACTAACAGATATTGTAAGCATAAATTTTACATTAGAATCCTTAGCTCTTTTAATTACCTCTTCTAAGTTAGAAAACATTGGTTCATAATCTAAATGGCAGTGTGAATCTATTATCATTATTCTACTTTCCTGAATAAAATTTCTATGTTTCCCAACTCTTTATCATGATTTAAATTATTGTTTTTATTTATTTCAGAAATAATTCTTAAATTTTTATCCACATTGATGATATCAAGAATCTTATTAGCGCTATCAGGTATAATTGGCAATAAAAGAATACTTATATTTTTAATTTGTTCAACAATTGAGTGTAAAACAGAATACATTTTCTTAGTATCAGTTTTTTTCAGTGACCACGGTTCAGAATCATTAAAGTATTTGTTTGAATCAAAAGAGTGTTCGATAACTTGTTTTATGTAATTATTGAGATCTTGCCTATTTATAAGTTCATTAAGTTTTTGAACATTGTTTTTGAGTTTATTAGTTAATGCTTTGTCATTTTTAGAAAAATCATTACTTTTGGGTATTTTATTTTCACAATTTTTTTTTATGAAGGAAAATACTCTTTGACATAAATTACCGTAATTATTTGCCAAATCATTATTTATACAATTTTTTAAATTTTCTAATGATATATTTCCATCATTTCCTAATGATACTTCTTTAATTAAATAGTATCTTAGTTGATCAATTCCATATTTTTCGATTATATCTATTGGATCAAGAATATTGCCTAAGGACTTAGACATTTTTTTTTCATCTGAAAGTATCCATCCATGTCCAAAAATTCTTTTAGGCAAAGGTAGTTTAGCCGCCATCAAAAAAGCTGGCCAGTAAATTGCATGAAATCTTAATATATCTTTACCAATAATATGTAGATCCGCGGGCCAAAATTCTTTATATAAATCTGATGAAGTGTCCGGATAATTAATTGCACTCAAATAATTTGTAAGTGCATCTAACCAAACATAGATAACATGTTTCTTATTTTTCGGCACTGGTATGCCCCAAGAGAAAGACGTTCTACTTACAGATAAATCCTTTAGTCCTTTTTCTACAAATTTTACAACTTCATTATTTCTAGAAACTGGAAGAATAAAACCAGGGTTAGACTTATAATGCTCCAATAATTTTTTTGACCAACTTGAAAGTTTAAAAAAATAAGACTCTTCCTCTACCCATTCAACTTTAGATCCGGATACTATCGATACTTTACAATTATTTTTATCTTCAATTTCATCACTATCATAATAAGCCTCATCAGATACCGAATACCATCCTTTATATTTATCTAAATAAATATCTCCTGACTCAACAAGTTTATTCCACAAATCTTCAACTGAATTATAATGTCTTTTTTCTGTTGTTCTAATAAAATCATTATTGGAAAGATTTAAAATTTTAGTAAGTTCTTTAAATTTTTTAGATAACTCATCACAAAATATTTGAGTTTTTTTTTTATTTTTTTCAGCTTCTCTTTGTATTTTTAAACCATGTTCATCAGTGCCAGTTAAAAAATAAACTTTATAACCTTCTAGTCTTTTATAACGGGCAATTACATCAGCTATTATACTTGAATAAGCATGACCCATGTGCGGTTTTCCAGAAGGATAATAAATAGGTGTAGTAATGTAATAGTTTTTAGTTTTCATTTAACAATTTGTTCAATTTGATAAAAAATATTTGAAGTGTTTAAATTGATATTATTTAAATTAACTATTTTTTTTATTATTTCAGTTCTGTCTTGAAGAAATTCGTCTTTAAACGTTTCATTTTTATATCTATCATAAAAATGTTGATTCACTAAAAAAATAGCAAAATTTAGGTAATTATAATTTCTTTTTTTTTGATAATTTTTGAATAATTTATCAATATTTTTTAATAAACCATCTTCATAATTAATTTTATCATTTAAACATATATTGTTAAATTTGAGGAAATCGCCTGGGGTTAAATTAGTTTTTTTGAAGTTTATTTTGCATTCAATTTGATTACTTGAAATTAATTTTTCAATTACTTGAATATTTTCATTTTGATTTGTAAATATTTTAAATTCTATACATCTCGATCTAATTGTTTCAAGTACAGGTTTATTCTTATTATTAATCAAAATAAAATTATTAAAAATTGTAGGTTCTTCTATAATTTTTAATAAAGCATTACAGCAATTGATATTAAATAATTCAATATCGTCAAAAATAATAAATCTAATTTGATTATCGATAGTAGATTTTTGTAAAACAGTTCGTAAATTTCTTATATTGTCTATCTTGATTAAATTATCTTCACCTGAAAAGTACATTATATTTAAATATGAGGTTTCTTTAGGAGAAATAAATAATTTGCTATTTTTATTGATTTGATTTTCTTTTTCAATATAATTTTCTTTATCAAAGTAGTTTGATAAAATATGGTGTATTAGTGTAAATTTTCCTATACCTTTTTTCCCACTTATCATGGATACTTTTGGAAATAAATCTGCTCTTAACAATTTAGTTAATTCATCAAAATGTCTATTTAAACCTATCAGCTTTTGCATTTTAGATATTTAGTTTTTTTTTAATTATTTTTTGTATTTTTTTTTCTAGATTTTTATCATTTTTAGAAGCTTCTAGAACGATATAATTATTTTTATTTTTTGCTAATTTTAAAAATGAATTTTGAGCTTTCAAATAGAATTTTGAAGGAAAATTATCATATCTGTTTCTTGTTCGTCTTTTTCTAAGTCTATCCTGAAATGATTTTTTTGTAACTTTAAGGATAAGCGTTAAATCTGGCTTAAGTTTTCTTAATATTTGCTTGTGAATATTTCTGATAAATTGAAAAGGGACTTTTTTGCCTAAGACTTGATACGCTATTGTTGAGTCTACGAATCTGTCACAAATTACAATTTTTTTCTTTTTTAAAGAAGGTTGAATCTTATTAGTAACATGTTCATTTCGAGCTGCCATGTATAATAAAGTATCTGTAAATTTATCAAATTTTATTTTTTTGTTTTTTTCAAAATAATCTTTTAAAATGACTTTTCTTATTATTTCAGCACCTGGGGTGCCGCCTGGCTCTCGTGTTAATACAGTCTGAATTTTGTTCTTTCTAAAAAAATTATATAATCTTTTAGCTTGGTATGACTTACCGCTACCTTCTATACCTTCAAAAACTATAAAAAAGGGTTTTTTTTTAAACATCACCCCAAATTAAAAAGTTAATTGACATAAAAAGACTTTTGAAAAAATTAACTTTTTCTACTTCGTTAGATGCAAAGACAGGGGTTTTTTTAACTAACTTATCTTTTATAAATATTTCTAAGGTTGCAATTTGACTATCTTTAGATACCGGTGCTTTAATTGGTCCTTCATATTTTAAAAAAACTTTAAGATTTCTTGCTTCTTTTTTTTTTAATGTAATAAAAATATTTTCTTTAGTCATTCCCTTTATTTCGTTATCTTTACCAAGCCAAGATTTTACAGGAAAAATTGTTTCATTCATCTTTGATACTTGAAAAGTGTCAGTGTTCCTAAAGCCCCAACTCAATAATTTAAATGAACCACTTGATCTAGAATTCTTTGTTTGAAAACCACTTGCTACTGCAATTAATCGTCTTTGATCTCTTTTCATTGTGCTTGCCAAAGAATATTTTTCAACTGCTAGGTAACCTGTTTTTATACCATCAACTCCAACTTTTTTATAAAGCAAAGGATTTCTATTTCCTTGTGTAATCGGGTCTCCACCAGTTCTGTCCCAAGTAAAAGTCGTTTCTTTAAACCATTCGTAATATTCAGGATGTGTTTCTATCAAGTATTTAGACATAATCGCTATATCTCTAACTGTAGAATAATTGTCAGGATTATTAATGCCTGATGCATTGGCAAAATTAGAATTAGTCATACCTAACTCACTTGCTTTTTCATTCATAATTTCAGCAAAATTTTCTTCTGAACCAGCTACTCCCTCTGCAATAGCAACACATGCATCATTGCCAGATGCAATGATTATACCCTTTAGTAAGTTTTCTACAGAAACCTCATCATTAATCATTAAAAACATTGAAGAATAACCACTTTGTGACATTCTCCAAGCTTTTTCAGAAATTAAAAATTTATCATCAAGATTAATTTTTTGGTCTTTTATTAAATCAAAAAGAACTATTGAAGTCATAATTTTTGTCATTGATGCAGGATAAATACTCATATCAGGCTCTAATTCAAAGAGTATTTCCTCAGAGTCATAATCAATTAAAATTGCTGTTTTAACATCAATTTTAGGATTCGCTATTAATGCTGAATTAAAAATAAAAAATATTAAGTTTATTATAATAATTATTCTAGTCATTTAGTTTAACATCAATTTCTTCAAAATTTATTTGTTGTAATGCAATGTAATCATTTTTAATCTTTTTAATAGTCTTATATGGACCAAGAAATACCTCATAATTGTGTTCCTTTCTTTTAAAAATTGATATTTTTTTATCTCGAAGCAATAGCGAGTCTTTTTTTACTTTTTTAACTAAATTTTTGGCGGAATCTAGTGAATAGAAATTACCTAGAATTATAGTAAATTTCTGTTTTTTAATTTTTTTTTTTTCTTTTTTTTTACTTATATTACTAATACTTACTTTCTCAACTGGAGCACTACTATGAATTTGTTTTTCCTCATCAAAAATATCAGCTTTTTTAGCAATAAATGATTTATTTTTTTTGATTTCTTCAATTTCGACGTAAGGAATATCAAAATTCAAATCTAACTTTTGTGCCACTGACTTTGTAACCAAAATATTATAAAAGTTAGGGTAGTCTAATTTATATTCGTTTTTTGCTATTATATTTTTACCACTAACAGGATTTGATATTTTTATCAATGTGCCTCTTTTTAAAGTATGATGACCAATTATAAAATTATCAGAATTAATTTTTTTTTTAATAATTTTATTTTCGTAATCTTTAATGTCGTATATATATGCGAAGCCTTTTGAACTAAAACTATTTTTCTTATAATTACTAGAACTTATTGAAGAACATGAAAATAGAAAAAAAGTAATTAAAATTATTTTAAATTTCATTTTTCAATTTATCCTTTAGGGTGCACACTGCTAATGCGAATCTTAACGATCTATTCCATTTTAAAATTAATTCATAATTATCAAAAACTAAAAATGCAGGTTTCAAATTATTAGCACCAGGAATTATATCTTTATCAGGTGTAATAATAGCAGCTGTCAAATTTTCATAGTTACTATAATCTATTGATGTACTAAAATATTTTTTAAAAAACTTAACTTTTTTTTTGTGTGTAAGTTTTTTTGCAGACGTATTTAAATATTTTTTAGGAATATTCTTATTTAATTTTATCTTAACGAAACAAGGTTGATTTAACTTCCAGCCTATCTTTTTTATATAATTTGCTGCAGATGCGAAAGAATCTTCTATGTTTTTAAGTTCTATATTAGAATTCTTATTATAATCAATGGCGTAATTTTTTATAGTCGATGGCATAAATTGAAAATTTCCAAAAGCTCCAGCCCAAGAACCATAAAGAATATCTTTTTCAATAACATCATTGTCAATAAGTTTAAGTAAAGTTAATAATTCATGAGTGAAAAATTCACTTCTTCTTTTATCAAAACTTAAAGTTGCCAAAGAAGATAAAATATCCATTTTACCTAAATAATTACCAAAATTAGTTTCTATTCCCATGAGTGCGAGAAGCAGTTCTTTTTCAACTAAAAAATTATCTTCTATTTTATTGATAAATTTTTTTTCTTTTTTGTAAAGAGCCAATCCTTTTTTAACCTTATCAAAACTTGATCTTTTTTTAATATATGTTTTAGTGTCTTCATAAAATTCTGGCTGATATCTGTCATACTCAATTACTTTAGGTAAAAATTTAACATCAATGAGTGTCTCGTTAACAGTTTCTTTTGAAATTCCTTGAGCAATAGCTTTTAATTTAAAATCTTTGAGCCATACTTCAAAATTATTCTCTTGAGCAAATAGGCTACTTTTTAAACTAATAAAATAAAGGATAAAAATTATTTTAATTAAGATTTTAGCCATTTTTTTAATTATCATAAATATTTTATTTAAACTAGTGTATGAACATCAAATAACTTTATTGTTATTTTTTACCAATATAGTATTAGTTTTATCAGTTTTTAATGGAGAGGTGGCTGAGCGGTTGAAAGCACTGGTCTTGAAAACCAGCAACGGGGCAACTCGTTCGTGGGTTCGAATCCCACCCTCTCCGCCATCAAATTTTAAATTCATAAAATAATTTAACAACTTCATTGTCTTTAATTTTATTATGTTTATTTTTTTTTTGATAATAATCATAGATAATATCGTCTTCTAAATTTAAAAAATAATAAAGATCTAATAATTGTTGTTCGTTAAAAGTATTTACATACTTATCAACAAAATTACTCAGCAATAAATCCATTTCTTTAGTGCCTCTATAATTTGCCCTATAAATAATTTTTTTTCTTAAAGATTCTAATTCACTCATAAAATAATTAATAATATATATATTATTCTATGGGAAATTTAAAAAATAAGGAGATAATTTTTAAAAAAATTACTTATTTAAAGGGTGTTGGAAAGAAACTCGCTAAATATTTAAGTGGGAAAAAAATTGAAAAAATTAACGATCTATTATGGGACCTTCCATATTCTTCAACAGATAGATCATTGCTTACTAAAACAAATAATCTCATTCCGGGGACAATTTCATCAATTAAAGTCGAAGTATTAAAGTATTCTTTTCCTAGAATTAGAAATTTACCAAATAAAGTTTTATGTCAAGATGATAAAGGTAAAATTGAAATAGTTTTTTTTAACAGTAGAGAAAATTATATAAAAGCAGTTTTGCCTTTAAAAAAATGGGTTTTAATAAGTGGTAAGGTCAGCTCTTATAATAAGAAGTATCAGATTGCTAATCCTGAATACATATCGTCTCCGGACAAAACTGATTTTGTATTAAAAAATATACCGAAATATTCACTTACAGATGGGCTAAATGAAAAGTCTTATAGAAAAATAGTTGATCAAGTAATTAATAATCTTCCTGAATTAGATGAGTGGCATCCACATGAAGTAATAAAAAAGTTTAAGTTTAGTACCTGGAAAGACTCTATAATAAATATTCATGAACCTGAAAACATTAATAATAAAGATAATAAATTTCTCAAAAGATTAGCCTTTGATGAGATATGTTCAAACATGATTGTCATGTCCAAAAATAGAACAAAAATTAAAAAAAATAAAAAAGAAAAAAAATATTTCAAAAATGAACTGTCAAATAAAGTTATTAAAAACTTTAAGTTCAATCTAACAAAAGATCAGGTTAACGTTATAAACGAGATTAATGTAGATTTAGCATCTAATAAAAAAATGTTTAGAATATTACAGGGAGATGTTGGTTCTGGAAAAACTGTAGTTTCAATTATTACTTCAGCCAATGTCATAGATAGCGGCTTTCAAGCTGCAATCATGGCTCCCACTGATATATTGGCGAAACAACATTATAATTTAGCTATAAACTTGTTTAATAACACGCATGTTAAAGTTGAATATTTGAGCGGTAAAACTGAAACTAAAATTAAAAATGAAATTTTAAAAAAACTTAAAGATGGAAAAATTGATTTGCTAATAGGTACTCATTCTTTATTTCAAAAAAAAATATCATTTAAAAAACTAGGGTACATAATAATTGACGAACAACATAAATTCGGTGTTAAACAAAGAATGATGTTTGCAGAAAAAGGTGGTTTAAACTGTGATGTATTACTAATGTCTGCAACACCAATTCCTCGAACAATGGTATTAACTATTTATGGAGATATGGATGTTTCAAAAATATTACAGAAACCCAATAAAAGAAAGTCAATTTTAACTTATTCAAAGCCAGAGAATAAGATAGATGAAATTATCAATATAATAAAAAATAATATTAAATTAAATAATCAAGTTTTTTGGGTATGCCCTTTAATAAAAGAGTCAAAAATTTTAGATTTTTCATCAACAATAAGCAGATATGAATGGTTAAAAAAAAAATTTCCTAATGAAGTTAGTATTATGCACGGTAAGTTAACAAAAGACGAAAAGAATAAAATTCTAAATAATTTTTTAGAAAAAAAAGTTAAAATACTGGTTTCAACAACTGTAATAGAAGTGGGTATTGATTTTCCTAATGCAAATCTAATTATAATTGAAAATGCAAATAAATTTGGACTAGCTCAATTACATCAATTAAGAGGTAGAGTTGGAAGAGGAAATGAACAAGGTATTTGTATTCTTTTGTTTAAAAAAAATCTTTCCAAAAATAGTATTAATAGAATAAAAATTTTAAAAAAATCTAATGATGGTTTTTTTATAGCTGAAGAAGATATGAAAATGAGAGGGTTTGGTGATATGGTAGGTTTTCAGCAAAGTGGTGAAAAATACTTCAAATTAGCGGACCCAATTAGAGATATTGAGTTATTTAATTATGCAGAAAATTACATAAAAAATTTAAAAGAAAATGATTTTAAAAAATATGATTATTTACTTAAATTATTTGATAAGGCTGAAATTATTTACACCGAGGACTAGTCTATATCAGAGGTGCCGGCTGATACTATAAATTTTGAGGCTTGTTCAAAACTAATGTCGAGGAAAATTAAGTTTTTTTTTGGCACCATGAGCAAAAAACCACTTGTAGGATTAGGTGTTGTTGGAACAAAAACATTGACGAGATCATTTCCAATTTTATCATTTATAATGCCTTTATTTTCTTTAGTGGCAAAACCTACTGCCCAAACATCTTTCTTTGGATATTCTAGAAGGACTACACTTTTTTGCTTATTATCTGACTTTGTTAAACTTTCTGTCATTTGTCCAATGGCTGAATAAATGGTTCTTAAAATTGGAATTTTCTTTAACAGTCTATTAATTAGTTCAATAATCTTTTTTCCCAAAAAGGATAAAGATAGCCAGCCTATAAAAGTTATAACAATTATAGCAATAAATATTTCAATGCCTGGTATTTCAAAATTTAGATAATTATTGGGATTGAGTTCTTTAGGTAAAATCTTTGAAGATATTTTTATAATAAAAATAGAGAGATATAATGTTATACCTATTGGAATAAGAACTACAGCTCCAGCAAAGAAATAGTTTCTTAATCTAGATAAAAATGATGATTTTTTGGTATTTTGAGCCATTAGTTATAACTTGAATATATTATAAAAATTAAAATTAATATAAAAATTGCAATTAGTAATTTATTATTTAAAATCATGAGTCTTATGAAACATACCATAAATAGAAGAAAATTTCTTGGCTTATTTGGCTGTAGTTGTTGTTCAATAATTTTACCTTCATGTGCAACTGTGCCAATTACTGAAAGAAGACAGCTTAGTATTATTCCAGAAACTACTATAAATCGTCAAGCTGCTGCTGCATATGAACAATTTAAAAGTAAAGCTAAGTTAATAACTAAAGGATCACAATTAAAAGAAGTTATAGATATAGGAAAAAAAATAGAAACTTCTGTTACCGCTTTTTTTTCAAATAGAGGAGAAAAAGATCCAACTCGTACTTTTGGTTGGGATTATGTTCTAGTAGATAATGACAAAATTGTTAATGCGTGGTGTATGCCAGGCGGAAAAATAGCTGTTTATACTGGATTACTTAAAGTTACAAAAAATATTAATGCTCTTTCAATTGTGATGGGACATGAAATAGCACATGCTGTAGCTAGACATTCAGTAGAAAGAGCTAGCCAAGCTATGACTGTAAACTTGGGAACGCAAGTTGCTGACATTTTTTTAGGTGGAGCCATTAATCGAACTAGAAGCACGGTAGGTCAAAATACAGGGCTAGATATATTCCAACTGGGTATTATGAATCCATTTGGCAGAAAACAAGAAACAGAGGCTGATTACTTAGGTTTAATTTTTTCATCTCTAGCTGGTTACGATATAAGAGAGTCTGTAAATCTATGGAAAAGAATGGCTGAGAAAAATAAAGGCAAAGAACCACCAATGTTTCTAAGCACACACCCTTCAAGTAAAAAGAGAATAGAAAACTTAAATAAATGGATAACTGAAGTGATGATTAAGTATCCACCAATATCAGCTTAGTGCTGAAAGTGGTGAGCCCTGATGGACTCGAACCATCGACACCCTCCTTAAAAGGGAGGTGCTCTACCAACTGAGCTAAGGGCCCAAAGAGTAGTCCTTTTACATATAAATAATCAAAATTTCAATAAATTAATTAATTAAATAATTTAATGTATTTATTATAAAACTTTGTGAATGTGCGACTCTTAATACTTATTCTAATTTCCTTCATAAATTGTTGATAAAAACTGATGTTATGCAAAGAAATAATCATGGAGGCTAATAGTTCATTAGTTTTTATAAGGTGATTTAAGTAGCTTTTTGAATATAAATTCAAATTTTTAACCATACATTTCTTATCTAGCGGAGATTTATCATTTTTATAAATTGAATTTTTCAAGTTTACTTTTCCTTCCCAAGTGAATGCTAATCCAGTTCTACCTGATCTCGTTGGCATAACACAGTCAAACATATCTATACCTTCATTTACTGCACCCAAAATATCTGATGGAGTGCCAGCCCCCATTAGATATCTTGGTTTCTCTAGCGGCATAAATTTTGTTATATTCTTTAAAGTTTCAAACATTTCATCCTGTGTTTCTCCAACAGCTAAGCCACCAACAGCATATCCATCAAAACCAATATCGGTAAGTTTTTGTAAACTCTCTACCCTTAAATCTTGATTTAAACCTCCTTGTATTATTCCAAATAGAGCCTTTTTTTTATTATTTCCAAATTCAATTTTACATCTTTTGGCCCAGTTGGTTGATGTATTAATAGCCTGACGTAATATATTTTTATCATTTGTCATTTTTGGACACTCATCTAAAACCATTAATATATCGGAATTAATTGATTTTTGTATTTGAATACTTTTTTCTGGGCTAAGAATTATTTTCTTTCCATCAATATGAGATTGAAATATTGCACCAATTTTTTTATCAATTTTATTTAATTTAGAAAGTGACATAATTTGAAATCCACCTGAATCTGTCAATATCGGTTTGTTCCAATTCATATACTTGTGTAAACCATTAAATTTATTTAAAGTGCTCATACCTGGTCTAAGCATCAAATGATACGTGTTACCTAATATAATTTGAGTGCCAGTTTTATCTAAATCATCAACAAAAACACCTTTAACTGTACCTTGTGTACCTACAGGCATAAAAGCAGGTGTATCAATAACACCTCTAGGAGTTACAATTTTTCCTAGTCTTGTTTTTTTAAAGTTTGAAATAACTTTAAAAGAAAAGTTTTTTTTAGACATTAAAACTTATTTTACTTCAGACTTATAATCAAATCTGGGTCTTTTACCGATCCATTAGGTCCATCACCTTTTTTTATCATATCTACGAATTCCATACCTTTAATAACTTTTCCAAATACAGAATATTGTCTATCTAGATGTGGAGCAGGTTCAAAGCAGATAAAAAATTGACTATTAGCACTATTTGGATCTGATGATCTTGCAGCAGATAATACACCTCTATCATGAGGTATATCTGAAAACTCTGCTTTTAAATCAGGTAATTCAGAACCGCCAGTACCAGCAAGATTTAAATTAAAATCTTTTGATTTAGAATTACCAAATTTAACATCTCCTGTTTGAGCCATAAATCCCTCAATAACTCTATGAAAAACTACTCCATTATATTTGCCTTCTTGTGCTAATTTTTTAAATCTTTTTACATGATTAGGCGCTACATCATTATAAAGTTCAATTTCTACTTTACCATTCTTAAGTTCTAATATCATTTTATCCTCCGAATATAGTTGTTGAAATGAAAAAAAGAATACTATTATAAAAATAATTTTTTTCATTCAAGTTTGTTTTTAAGCTTTTTAACTACTGATTTTGTTAAAAATTTATTTATATTACCATTTAATTTAGCTATTTCTTTTACAAATTTTGAAGATATAATTTGATTTTCAACATCAGACATTAAAAAAATTGTTTCAATTTTATCATTTAGTTTTTTGTTCATTCCCGCTAATTGAAATTCATATTCAAAATCAGAGACAGCTCTTAATCCTCTGATAATAAATGTAGATTTATATTTTTTACATAAATCAATTGTTAATATATCAAAAGATACAACTATTAATTTTTTCCTATTTAATTTTAAATCTTTAAATAAAGACTCTTGAATTAATTCTATTCTCTCCTCTACAGAAAAAAGGTAATTTTTGTTAATATTTTCTGTTGTGGCAATTATAACTTTGTCAAAAATTTTTAACGATTTTTTAATTAAATCAATGTGTCCAAGTGTTATTGGGTCGAATGTACCTGGATAAATAGCTGTTCTCATAATTATTGTATATTATCATCTATTTTAATTACTGAGACAACCTTTTCTTCACCCTTAAGTTTTTTAATTCTTACGCCCTGAGTATTTCTTCCTGCAATTCTTATTTCCTTTACGGCACATCTCATAATACTGCCTTTATCGGTCGAAAGAATTATTTCATCCTCTTCACCAACAATTAAGCTTGAGGCAATATTTCCGTTTCTAGAGGAATTCACTATACCTATTATTCCCTTACCTCCTCGATTTGTTACTCTATAATCAAAAATTGAACTTCTTTTTCCATACCCCTTTTCGGAAACTGAAAGAATAAATTTATCCAAACCTTTTTTTATTTTTTTGTCCTTTTTAATTGTTTGATTGTCTATTTTAGTCTTTTCTAAAATAGATAAAGATATAATTTCATCTCCATCTGCTAAATGCATGCCTCTTATTCCCTTTGAAGACCTGCCTTTAAACAATCTTAATTTTTTAGACATAAATCTTATACACTTACCAAATTTAGTACTTAATAATATATCTTGATCATCTGTGCATATTTTTACACTAACTATTTTATCATTTTCAGAAAGTTTCATCGCTATTTTTCCTGATGCATTTATATTATTAAAATCCTCTAATGAATTTTTTCTTACATTACCCTTAGAAGTTACAAATATAACCTTTAAATTTTTCCACTCATTTTAATCTTCTGGCAATGGCATAATCGAACTTATTGACTGGTGATTTTTTAATGGCAAAAGATTGAAGATAGATTTACCTTTTGAAGCAGCCGTACCTTCTTGTATTTTATAAGCTTTTATCTTGTAAACCAAACCTTCTGTAGAAAAAAATAACATAGGTGTATGAGTATTAGCTGTGAATATTTGTACTACAAAATCTTCGTCTCTAGTTGTTATGCCTGTTTTACCTGTACCTCCTCTTTTTTGAATCTTTAACGAAGTTAAAGGACTTCTTTTTATATAGCCTTTATTAGTAATATTTATAACTACTGATTCTTTTTGAATAGTTTCTTCGATATTATAATTTAAAACAGCATCAATAATTTTAGTTCTTCTTGGAACAGAAAATTTATCTTTAATATTTATTAATTCATTTTTGATCAATTTGTATAATTCTTTTTTTGAATTAATTAGTTTGTTTAATTCGATAATTAACTTTGAGAGACTATTAATTTCGTTTTCAATTTCACTAATGCCAAAAGCTGTTAATTTTTGAAGTTTTAATTCTAAAATAGCAGAAACTTGTTTTTCTGATAGTGAATATGAAATAATATTTTTCTTTTTTTCTATTAGGGAAATAAGTTTGGTACTTTTTTTTACTTTCCATTTTTTTTCTAAAAGATTTTTTTTAGCAACTTGATTATTTTTAGAATTTTTTATAATCTTTATTATTTGGTCAATATTTTCTACAGCAGTAGCGAGACCAATTAAAATATGTGCACGGTCCTCTGCTTTTTTTAAATCAAATTTTATTCTTTTTAAGACCGTTTCTTCTCTAAATTTTAAAAATTCGTGAATAAAGTCTTTAAGATTTAATATTTTAGGTTTGTTGTCAACAAGTGCTAAAGTGTTAAATCCAAAAGAACTTTCAATATTAGTAAGTTTGTACAATTGTCTTCTAACGGTTTCAGGCTCCACACCTCTTCTTAGTTCTATAACAATACGAATACCTTCTCTATTTGACTCATCTCTTATATCACTTATTCCCTCAATTTTTTTGTCTCTCGCTAGTAAAGCTATTTTCTCATTCAAAACAGACTTGTTTATTTGGTAAGGAATAGATTTAATAATTAATATTGCTCTTCCATTCTTTTTTTCTTCGAATTCGATCTCTCCTCTAATTTTGAACGATCCTCTTCCTTTATTATATCCTTGTTTAATAAAATCTTTTCCAATAATTAAACCACCAGTTGGGAAGTCTGGGCCTGGAATAAATTTCATCAATTGAGAAATTGTAATACTTTGATTATCAATAAAGGCGTTAGTAGCATCAATTACTTCACCCAAGTTGTGAGGTGGTATACTAGTTGCCATACCAACTGCAATACCGCCAGCCCCATTGACTAATAAATTTGGAAATTGGGAAGGAAGAACGGTAGGTTCTTTTTCTGTTTCATCATAATTGTTTCTATAAGATACGGTGTTTTTTTCTAAATCCTCGGTAAGAAATTGAGAGATTTTTCCTAATTTTGTTTCAGTATATCTCATGGCTGCAGGAGGATCGCCATCAATAGAACCAAAGTTACCTTGACCATTTAATAATGGTAGGCTCATAGAAAACTCTTGTACTAATCTTACCAGGGCGTCGTATACCGCTTGATCTCCATGTGGATGATATTTACCAATAACATCTCCAACTATTCTTGCGGATTTCCTAAAATTTTTTGACCAATCATATCCACCTTTATACATTGCATAAATAATTCTTCTATGAACAGGCTTTAACCCATCTCTCGCATCTGGAAGTGCCCTACTGACTATTACGCTCATTGCATAAGATAAGTAAGAACTACTCATCTCATTTTTAACAAATATCGGTTTATAAGAATCTTTATATTTTACGTTAGATTTTTCCATAAGTTTAAAATGGAATTTCGTCGTCTAAATCTTTTTGATCTTGATTTAAATTATCATCAGGCAAGGAACTTTTATTTTCTGAAACAAGGTTGTTATTTTCACTTTTGTTACGTCCATCAAGCATTGTCAAATTAGAATTATAGCCTTGTAAAACAACTTCTGTAGAATATTTATCTTGTCCTGTACTTTCGTCTTTCCATTTCCTTGTAGTTAATTGTCCCTCTACATAAACGTTAGCACCTTTTTTTAAATATTGTTGAACTACACCAACTAAACCTTCGTTAAAAATTACAATTCTATGCCATTCTGTTTTCTCTTTTTTTTCACCTGAATTTTTGTCTTTCCACGACTGACTGGTTGCAATACTTAACCTTGCGACGTTTTTACCGTTAACCATTTGTTTAATCTCAGGATCTGCCCCTAATCTTCCTATTAATTGAACTTTATTAAGACTTCCTGCCATATATATTTTTTGAATACTTGATGATTTATAATTATATTATTAAATTAGTATATCATATTTATATATAATTTATAAGCTCATAATTTAATGTGTTAACAAAAATGCTTAAAAAAATCGTTATAAAAGGCGCTAAAGAACATAACTTAAAAAACATTTCTTTAGAAATACCAAAAGACAAATTAATTGTTATTACCGGTCTATCTGGATCTGGGAAGTCATCTTTGGCATTTGACACTATCTATGCAGAAGGCCAAAGAAGATATGTTGAAAGCTTATCAGCTTACGCTAGACAATTTTTAGATAAAATGAAAAAACCTAACGTAGACTTCATAGAAGGATTAAGTCCAGCAATCTCAATTGAACAAAAAAATACATCAAAAAACCCAAGATCTACTGTGGCTACAGTTACAGAAATTTATGACTATATGCGTGTACTTTTTGCTAGAGCTGGAGTTCCATACTCTCCATTTACTGGAAAACCTATAGTTTCTCAATCAGTTAGTGAAATGGTAGATAAAATCAAAAAATTACCAAAAAGTAGCACTATCTATTTACTTTCTCCAATAGTGAGAGGAAGAAAAGGTGAATATAAAAAAGAAATATTAAATTTTAAAAAAAGAGGTTTTCAAAAAATTAAAGTTGATGGGAAATATTACAATATTGATGATTTTCCAAATTTAAATAAGAAGTTAAAACACGATATTTCAATAATTGTTGATAGACTTGTTATTAATTCTTCTGTGGGAAATAGATTAGCAGATAGTGTTGAAACAGCACTCAATTTGTCTAATGGATTACTTATAGTAGAGCATGAAAATGAGAGCCTTCCAAAAAAATATCGAAAAATTGAGTCAATATTATTTTCTTCAAAATTTTCTTGTCCTGAAAGTGGTTTTACAATAGAGGAAATAGAACCAAGATTGTTTTCTTTTAACTCTCCTTATGGTGCATGTGAAGAATGTGAAGGTATAGGAAGTAATCTAAATGTAGATCCAAACTTAGTTATACCCGACGAAAATAAATCACTTCAAGACGGAGCTATACTTCCATGGTCAAAATCAACAAGCTTGTATTATCCTCAAACCTTATCCTCTTTAGCTAAACATTATAAATTTTCTTTAAATGATAAATGGAAAAAAATACCCAAAAAGATTCAAGACATTATTCTTTACGGATCTGATGAGGAAGAAATAAAATTTTCATATGATGATAACTATGAAGCTTATACAACAAAAAAAACTTTCGAAGGTGTCGTAAATAATTTAGAAAGAAGATTTCTTGAAACAGATAGTGATTGGAAGAGAGAAGAAATTTCTCAATACCAATCTGAGTCTAATTGTGAAAAATGTAAAGGTTTAAGGTTAAAAGAAGAAGCTTTATGTGTAAAAATTAACTCTTTAAACATAAGTGAAATTAC
>CACKXF010000006.1 GCA_902604065.1 uncultured Pelagibacteraceae bacterium
GAAATTTTCTAAATTTGAAACTTCATCGATCTCAATTGATACTTTTTTATACTCTTGGTTAACTAATTCATTTAATGATACAATTTTTTTTACATTTATTCTTTTTTGATCTTTGTCAAACTCTTTAAATAACGTTAATACAAATGATTCCCCCTCTTTTAATATTTCTCTATTTTTAGTTAGTATTTCAGAAAATAAAAATAATTCAAACTCTCCCATTTTATCACTAAATTTAGCTATTGCGTAAGGTGTTCCTTTTAATGTTTTTTTTTCTTGAATTGACATTAAGGTACCGGCGACCTGACCTTCATTGTTTTTATTATTATTATATTCTTTGAAATGTAAAATTCTTAGTTGTTCAAAGATCTTTGTGTAATCATTTAGAGGATGATCAGATATATAAAAGCCTAAAGACTTAAATTCTTCACCAAGAAGTTCTTTTTTAGACCATGATTTAGAGGTTTGTAGTTCAAACTTCTCTTCATTGGTTTCGGTTTGATCATTAAAAAGATTGCTTTGATTGCTAATCTTTTCTTCAAAATAAATTTTATTTAATTGAATAATTTTAGGAATAGATTGAATTATCGCTTTTCTATTTTTTTCAATATCATCAAATGCTCCGGACTTAACCAGTCCTTCAAGTTGTAATTTATTTATATCTTTAGGGCTTACTCGCTTAATAAAATCCAAAAGCGACTTATATTTACCTTTATTAATTCTTTCATTTACTAGGTTGCTAACAGCTTCAAAGCCTACGCTTTTAATTGCTCCTAAACCATAATAAATCTTGTTTTTTTTGGCCTTAAAATCTCCAAAACAACTATTTATACTTGGCCTAACTACTTCGACTTTTAATCTTTTTAATTCTTCAACAAATTCTCTTAGTTTACTTGTATTAGTGAGCTCAGTCGACATTGTTGCAGCTATAAATTCCTCTTTAAAGTATGTTTTCAAGTAAGCAGTTTGATAGGCAATTAATGCATAGGCTGCTGCGTGACTTTTATTAAATCCATATTCTGCAAATGGCTCGATTTTCGTAAAAATGTAACTAGCAATATCTTTTTTAATTCCTTTTTTTAAAGCACCATTAATGAATCTTTCTTTTTGTTCTTCTAGTTCAGCTCTCTTCTTTTTTCCCATTGCTCTTCTTAGAATATCAGCTTCACCAGCAGAAAATCCTGCTAATGTTTGAGCAATTTGCATAACTTGTTCTTGATATATTATAATCCCATAAGTCGGTTCCAGAATATTTTTTATACTTTCATGAATATACTCAGGTTCTCTTAAGCCATTTTTACATTCATTATAAATGGGTATATTGCTCATTGGCCCAGGTCTATAAAGAGCAACTAATGCAATAATGTCATCAAATTTATTTGGTTTCATCTGTTTTATTGCTTCACGCATGCCAGTGCTTTCTAATTGAAACAGTCCAGTGGTTTCACCGGTTGATAGCAAATTATAAACTTTGTCATCACTCAAACTTATTTTTGATATATTAATTAATTTGTTCGTTTTGTTTATCATTTTAACTGTTTTATCTATGACGGTTAAAGTTTTAAGACCTAGTAGATCAAACTTAACTAGACCAGCGTTTTCAGACGAATACATATCGTATTGAGTTGAAGGAAGAGGTAGTTTGGAAGAGTAGTCAACATATAAAGGAATTTGATCAGAAAGTTCTGAATCTGCAATAACAACTCCTGCTGCGTGAGTTGCCATGTTTCTATTTAACCCTTCAAGCTTTAAAGACAACTCAATTAATTTTTCAACTTTTTTATTATTTTTTATTTCTTCTTGAAATCTAGATTCTCTATTTATTGACTCTTGTAATGTAAGTGGTCTTGAGGGATCGAAAGGTATCATTTTACAAATTTTATCTACGTGGCCATAAGGGAGACCCAATACTCTACCTACATCTCTTAAAACCATTCTTGCTTTAAATTTTCCAAATGTAATTATATGAGCTACGCCCCTACCATATTTAGTTTTTAAATATTCGAATACTTTGTCTCTTTTTTCTTCACAAAAATCTATATCAAAATCAGGCATTGAAATTCTATCTGGATTTAAAAATCTTTCAAAAATTAAATTAAATTCAATGGGATCTAAGTCTGTAATATCAAGACAATAAGCTACTAAAGATCCTGCTCCCGATCCTCTTCCAGGACCTACCGGGATTAAATTTTTTTTAGCCCATCGTATATAATCTGATACAATTAAAAAATAGCTAGAATAATTCATTGATTTAATTATATTTATTTCATGAGTGAGTCTGTCATTATAAACGTTTTTGATTTCATCTTTATTCATATTTTTATTTTTAATTAAAATATAATTTTCTAATCTATTATTTAAACCTTTGTTTGCCTGTAAAAATAATTCACTATCAACATTATGATTTTTTTCTAAAATAATATTCGGGAGTTTTGGTTTAGTTTTTTTTGGTTTAAAACTAAATTTTTTTGGAAAATTATAATTATTTTCTAATGCCTCAGGTATATCCTCATATATTTTTTCTAAATCACTTGTGTTTTTTATATGATGATTGTTTTTATATTTTATTCTATTATTTTCATCTACAAATCTTTTTTCACCTATACAAATTAAAGCATCATGAGCCTCGGCCATTTCTTTGCTTATATAAAATATTTCTTGGGAGGCTAATAAAGGTAAGTTAATTTCAAGAGATTGACTTATTAAAAATGTTTCAAAGTCCTTTTCGCTGTCTTCGTTATGTCTTTGTATTTCAAAATAAAAATTATCTTTGAAATTTTCAGATAATTCTTTGAAGATTTTTTTTAATAAAGAGATTTTGTTTAGTTTAAAAAGACTTCCAAATAAATCCCTTACACCTCCCGAGAGCACTATTAAACCCTCGCTATTGTCAAATAGTTGACTCAATTTACAATAAGGATCCGTAGTGCCATCTATATCAAGATAACTTGTTGAAGATAATCTTGTTAAATTTCTATATCCGTTTTCGGTTTTTGCAAAAATAGGTAGCTTAGCAATTGTGTCGTTTATCTTAAAATTAATTTGAGATCCAATTAAAGGGTGAGTACCAACTTTACTAATTTTCTCAGCAAACTCTAAGGCTCCGCATAGATTGTTACTATCACAAAGACCGACTGCTTTAACTTTATTTTCTTTACAATATTTTGCTAAATCATCAATTTTTACAGCACCTTCACATATAGAAAACTGGGAATGAATTTTAAAGTTCGTAAATTGAAACTCATTTTTTTCCATGTATTCTTTTTACAATACCTTTTGAAATACTCAACTTATAATCAGCTTTGTTAGCAAGTTCTCTATTGTGAGTTGCAAATAAAATTGTTTTATTCATTTTTTTTAATTTAATGAAATAGTTAAATATTTCTTCTGAGGTTTTATAATCTAAATTTCCAGTCGGTTCGTCTGCCAATATCAAATCAGTTTCCGAAATTAAAGTTCTTGCTATTGCAACTCTTTGTTGTTCGCCTCCAGATAAGTCACTAGGAAAATAATCAAAACGATTAGACAATTGGACTTTAGCAAGAATTTTCTTTGATTTCTCGTAGCTTTTTTTCAGATCCTCATCTCTTATCAATAATGGCAACATAACATTTTCAATAACATTTAGATCAGAAATTAAATTATTATTTTGAAAAATTAAAGATATTTTAAATCTTCTTAATCTATTAATATCATTTTTATTTAGATTGTTAATATCTTTATTAAAAAATAATATTTTCCCATTAGTAGGTTTTTCTAATAAAGATATTAAGTGAAGCAAAGTTGATTTCCCTGAACCGGAAGGTCCAGTAAGAGCTACTAATTCTCCTTTTTTTAAAGAAAAATTTATATTTTTAAATATTTCTACTTTTTTATTATTATGTGTAAAAAATTTACTTACATTTTTGATGTTTAAAATATTACTAGTCATATTTCAATGCACTGGTAGTTTTCATTTTTGATATAATTTTAGCTGGATAGTATGAGGCAATTGAAGAAATAGTAATTGACAAAATAAATACTATAAATACTGAACCAAAGTTAATTTCACTTGGCATTTTTTCTAAATAATAAATGTTAGATGGAAATATGTTTAACCCAAATACTAATGATAAAAAATTTCTTATATTGTCTATATATATCGAGAATAAAATTCCAAAAAATATACCTGATATAGTAGCTAAAAAACCAATAGTAAAACCAGTTAAAAAAAAAGATTTAATTATAGAATTATTTGATAAACCTAAAGTTTTTATAATAGCTATTTCTTTTGTTTTATTCTTTATTAAAATAGTAAGACCTGAAATTATATTAAAGGCAGCAACTATAATAATAAGAGTTAAAATAATAAACATTACATTTCTTTCAACTTTTAAAGCTTTAAAAAAAGATTTATTTGTATCTGACCAAGTAGAAATAAATATATTTTTATCAATATTATTAATTTCTTTTTTATACTTTTCAGCCAAAAAAGGGTCCTTTAAAAAAACTTCTAAATCGACCTCATTTAATTTTTTATCAAAGATGGCTTTGGCATCGTTCATTTCCAAATATATTAAATTATGATCAAATTCATAAAAGCCACTATTAAAAATACCAGCAATTATAAAATCATCTTGCTTTGGCACACCTCCAAATGGAGTAATAACAAATGATGATGAAACTATATTTATTTTGTCACCTATCTTTAAATTTAAGTTGTAAGCTAGTTCACCCCCAATCATAACAGTCCCTATAGAAAAATCTTTTAAATTTCCTTGTGTGATTTCTTTATTTAAAAAAGATAAAGATTTTTCTATTTCATTTACTCCTTTTACAAGAACTCCTTTGGCTTTATTCTTGGTTAATACAATACCCTCTCCACTCACGGATTCTGTTATTGTTATATCTTTATATTTTTGATTAAGTTTCTTTTTTAAATTTTTTTGATCAGACTGATTGGCTAATTGAATAATTAAATGAGGGTTTAAGCCTATTATTTTATCTGTTAAGTCTGCTCTAAATCCATTCATTACAGACATTACAATTATTAAAACAGATACACCCAACATTATTCCTAGAAAAGAAAATAGAGATATTATTTTTAAAAAACCTTGTTTTTTTTTCGGTTTTAAATTCCTTAAAGCAATTAATCTTTCAGTATAGGTAAACAATTTAACTCTTAATTTTTGATTTAACTTCTTTAAAATCAATAAAAGAACTCTCAGAGTTTATCTCTTTAAACTCAATTTTGCTCTCAGTAGACTTACTACCGACTATTATTTGATATGGAATTCCAATTAAATCGTGTTTTTTAAATTTCTGTGACATGTTCTCATCAACATCATCTAACAATACGTCAATATTTTGTTTTTTAAGATCATCATATAATTTTAAGGATTTTGTTAGATTTTCTTTATTGTTTTTGCTTATACTAGGAATAATTACCACATCAAAAGGAGAGATCGATTTTGGCCATTTCATAACCTCTTTTTCATAATTAGCCTCGATAATAGCTCCTACTAATCTTGAGACACCAATACCATAAGAGCCCATTTTAACTGAATTTTTTTTTCCATCTTTATTGTCTATAAAACAATTTAATGGTTTTGAGTATTTGTCACCAAAATAAAATATATGTCCTACTTCTATACCTTTGGTTATAATTTGATTTTGTTTAGTTACTAATTTGTCAAACTTTATTTGTTCAAATTTATCATCAGTAGCCGCATAAACTGATGAAAAATCATTTCTCATTTTTTCAAGAGACTTGATATCAAAATTATAATTATTTACATCTATTTTAAAAATACTTTTATCAGTATAAATTTTACTTTCTCCTGTTTCAGCTAAAATTATAAATTCATGTGAAAGATCCCCGCCTATTGGGCCAGTGTCTGCTGCCATAGGTATAGCTTGAAGGCCCAATCTTTTAAAAGTCTTAAGATATGAATAAAACATTTTATTGTAAGAAATTTTAGCGTTCGCTTCGTCAACATCAAAAGAATAGGCATCCTTCATGAAAAATTCTCTGCATCTCATAACTCCAAATCGAGGTCTTATTTCATCTCTAAACTTCCATTGTATGTGATAAAGCATTTGTGGAAGAGATTTATAGGACTTTATTGAAGATCTAAATATATCGGTAATTAATTCTTCGTTTGTCGGTCCATATAACATCTCTCTACCTTGTCTGTCTTTAATTCTCAACATCTCTTCGCCGTAGTCTTCATATCTTTTACTTTCTTTCCAAATTTCAGCAGGCTGAATTGTAGGCATAAGCAATTCTTGGGCACCTATTTTATTTTGTTCTTCTCTTACAATTTCTTCTATTTTTTTCATAACCTTCAGACCGATAGGTAACCATGAATAAATTCCAGCAGATGATTGTTTTATCATACCAGCTCTCAACATTAGTTGATGAGATTTTATTTTTGCATCTGAAGGTAGATTTTTAGTAATAGGCAAGAATAATTTTGATAAAAACATTATTTTATAAATTCTCTTAAATTAAAATGATCATTTACAACAATATAGTATATTAAAGCAAAAATTAATGTAGTAATTAAGGTTGTGTATAAAAATTTTTTTAGAATATTTGGATTTTTAGGTGCTCCTGGGTCTATACCTTCTAAATTATTATTAAATTTCTTAGTATCGTGTTTAATGCCTATTGGTAAAACTGAAAAAAAAATTATCCACCAGATTATAACGTATATGACAATTGAACCGGTTATACTCATTAAATTCTAGCCACATTAACGTTGGTGAAAGGTCTTTTACCAGTTTTTTCTTTAACTATTTTTCTACAGTTATGTTTAATTGTATCGATTAAATTTTTCTCTTGATTAAAATTATTTACTGCAAAGCTTTTACAAGTTTTTATAATCTGATCCTCTAAATCAAATTTAAATGTCTCGCTTAGTTCTTCTTCTGGAATTCCTCTAAAAGATATGATGGGTTTTTTTATTTTTCCATTATTTAAAATTATTAATGTTATCTCAAGTAAGCCATTGATTGAAATATTTTTTCTTTCTTTTATAGATAAAGAGTCTAATCCTACTGCAATTTTTCCATCTAAGTAAATTTTACCAGTGGGAGCCTTGTCTATTATTTCAGGTTGTTGGTCCTTAGATATTTTTATAATATCTCCGTTTTCAACTTTAAGATTAAATGGTATTTGCATTTCTTTTGCGAATGAAATGTGTTCTTTCATATGCCTATGTTCACCATGAACCGGTATTATACACCTGGGTTTAACCCATTTATACATATCTTTTAAATCATCTCTATTCGCATGACCTGATACATGCACAAAAGCATTCTCTTCAGTAATAACTTCAATATCTCTTTTAACAATTAAGTTTTGAAGTGCGTAAAGTTTTTTTTCATTTCCTGGAATTATTTTTGATGAAAAAATTATAGTGTCACCGCTTTCTAAATTGACGTCTGGATGAATCTCGTTAGCTATTCTGTTTAAACCACCCATAGGTTCACCTTGGCTACCAGTGCATAGATAAATAATATTTTCTTTAGGAATTTTATTAGCATCTCTAGGGTCAAGTGGTTCAATTACGTCTTTTAAATAACCACATTGTTTTGCAGCTTTATAAATTCTATGCATCGATCTACCTACTAGTGAAATTTTTCTTTTAGTATGTTTTGCAATATAAAATATACTTTCCATTCTAGCTACATTTGAAGCAAAAGAAGTTACTAAAACTCTTTTTTTTTGATTTGATATTATTTTAAGTAAACTTTCTCTTACGTCTTGCTCTGAACCTGCTCTGCCAGGACTAAACACATTTGTGGAGTCACATATCATTGCTATCACACCCTTTTCCCCTATAGCTCTTAGTTTTTTTTCATCTACTTTATTTCCGATTAATGGATTAGGATCAACTTTCCAATCACCAGTATGAAGGACAACGCCAACTGGTGTAGTAATACTTAATCCATTTGGTTCTAGGATTGAATGGGTCAAAGTTACAAAATCTATTTTAAAAGGTCCTAAATCAATCTTGCTATTCAATGCAACAATTTTTAAATAATTTGTAATATCTATTTTTTTTTCTTTAAATTTTTCTTGAATTAAAACTGCTGTGAAAGGTGTAGCATATATTTTACATTTTAATTTTGGCCATATATGAACAATAGAGCCTATATGGTCTTCGTGGGCATGAGTTAAAACTATACCTAATAGATCTTCTTTTTTTTCAATTATGAATCCTGCATCAGGATAAATAAGGTCAATTCCTGGGATTGAATCATCCGCAAATGTTATGCCCATATCAACTATTAACCACTTTTGATTTTCTTCTGTTCCATAGGCATAAAGATTCATATTCATGCCAATTTCTCCGGAGCCTCCAAGAGGACAAAATAATAATTCTTCTTTCATGTTTTAATCAATTAATTTTAACAAGCCTTTAATGGTTAAATCTTTATCAATTTTTATTTTTTTATTTATTATATCTTTAAACAAATGAGATAAACCTCCTGTAAAAATAATTTTGAATTCTTTTTTTGTTTCTTTTTCAATCATATTTATAATATTGTCAATTAAACCTTTGTAGCCCCAATAAAAACCTGACTTAACAGCACTTTGTGTATTATTTCCAATAATGTTTTTAATTTTAGTTAATTTGATATTAGGAATTAATTTTGCTTTAGATATCAAAGTATTTAAAGAAAGATTTACTCCAGGAGCTATAATACCCCCTTTATATGTATTTTTTAACACTACATCAAAAGTAGTAGCTGTGCCAAAATCAAGAACTATGAAATTATCTTTATAATTTATAACACTTATTGCATTTGCTATTCTATCGGATCCAACTTGATTAATATTGACGTTAATTTTTAACATTTTTTTTAAATTAAATTGCTTTAGTTCATTTACCTCGAGTTTAAAAATTTTTTTAACAGATTTTTTTATAATTTTAAATGCGTGAGGAACTACGCTAGAAAAAATAATTTTTCTCATATTGCTTTTATATAAGTGTAAATACCTGAGCTTTTTGTGTATATTTGAATTAGTTACATCATTTGTATTAAAAATCTTTTTTTTGACTAGTTTTTTTTTTACTATTAAAAACGCAAAGCTTTATCTCGGTATTTCCTATATCTCCAATTATATACATAATTTAGTCAAAATAAATTTTTCAAAGTTAATTTTTATCTTTTTATACACATCAGATTTTTTTATTTTATTGTTGTTAAATTTTTGAAGGTAAGATGTTTTTTTATAAGCAATCTTTGGGCTTTTATTTAAATTAATACCTATACCTACTATAAAAAATTTATTTTTTTTATATATTAATGTTTCCTGTAATACTCCACAAATTTTAGAACCTTTTATCAACAAGTCGTTTGGTAACTTTACAGAAATTTTTTCATTAACAAATTTTTCTAAACTTTTTTTTAATACCGTATAAATTTTTTTTGAAATTGATTTAAGCAAAATATTTTTTTTTATGCTAAAATAAATAGTGATAAATATATTTCCTTGATAAGATATCCATCTTCTACCATATTGTCCTCGACCTTTCTTTTGATTTTTAGCAATTATCAAAGTTGGTTTAGTTTGACCTTTATTAATCCTTCTAATTGCTACGTTATTGGTGCTATCAACGCTTTTATATTTTATTATCTGCATTTTCATTATGTAAATAATCCCTCTAAGAATAATGTTAAAAAGGAAGGAAAAATAAAAAATAATGATAAAATTAAACAACTTAAAAGTATAGTAGCTTTGATGCTTAAATTTCCTATATCGTCAAACTTTACTGTAGTATCATCAAAATAGATTGTTTTTATTATTTTTAAATAATAAAAAGCCGAAATAACAGTTGTTAATAAACCAATAATAGCTAAGGCGTATAATTTACTTTCTATCACAGACATAAAAATGAAGAATTTTGCAAAAAAACCACCTAGAGGAGGAATTCCTGCCAAAGAAAAAAATAAAATCAAAAAAGAAAATGCGTACAAAGGTTTTTGTTTAGATAATCCAGACAGATCTTCTATCTTCTCTGTATACTTACCATCTATCTTCATTAAGTATAGACATCCAAAAGTACCTAAATTCATAATTACATAAATTGTAATATAAATTATTGTAGCAGTATATCCTAGCGTACTACCAGTGGCTACACCGGCTAATGCATAGCCCATATGACTTATTGAACTATAAGCTAATAGTCTTTTAATATTTTTTTGACCTATAGCTGCGACGCTTCCAAGTATCATTGATGCAATAGAAATAAATATTATAATAGTTTGCCACTCTTCTAAAATATTTTTAAAAGGCAAATCCATAAATCTTATTATAACTGCTAGTCCTACAGCTTTTGGAACTACAGCAAAAAAATTAGTTATTGATGTTGGAGCTCCTTGATACACATCTGGTGTCCACATGTGAAAAGGTACAGCAGACACTTTGAACGCTAAGCCAACTAATATAAAAACCATAGCAAATACAGCGCCAGTATTTTGTGAGGTTAAACTGATACTAATTTCTTCAAAGTTTGTTGACCCTGTAAAACCATAAAGTAATGAGCATCCATACAAAAGAAGGCCTGATGATAATGCACTTAAAACAAAATATTTAATTCCAGCTTCTGATGAAATCGTGTTGTCTCTATCTATTGCTGCTAAAACATATAGTGCAAGAGATTGAAGCTCTAAACCAAGATAGAACAATATAAGATCATTAGAACTTAGCATAAAAAACATGCCTAATATTGAGAACATAATTACAACGTGATATTCAAATTTGTTTAATTTGTTATCTTTAATAAACTGATCGGACGAGAAAAAAATAAATAAGCTTGATATTAAAATTAGTATTTTAAAATAATCAGAAAATTTATCGCTAATAAAAGATTTTAGAAAAATTTCAGGCCCACTACCCCAATCCGAGATTATAGAATATACCACACTTAACAAAACTAAAGTTGATAGCTTTACTACTAAATTAAAACTATTATTAAAAAAAACTCCAGCCATTAAAACTATACAAATTCCTGAAAATAATATGATTTCTGGTAATAATATATTTATATTTTCCATTAGTTGTTATTAGTTAATTTTATTGCTAACTCGTTGTTATGATTGTTAATTATTCCGGTTACTGAAACATCCATTGTGTTTAGTAATGGTTCGGGGTAAAAACCAAAAATTATCGTTGCCAAGCATAAAATGATGAGAACTGAACTCTCTAAATAATTTATATCTTTTAGAGATGAAATTGTTGTTTTGTTTGTATCTCCAAATACTACTCTTTTTGCCATCCAAAGCATGTAAGCGGCGCACAGAACAACTCCTGTACTTGCTAAAATTGCTACTAAATAATTTGATTTGAAAGCCCCAATTAACACTAAAAACTCACCTACAAAACCAGTTGTACCAGGTAAACCCAATGCACCAAGTACAAAAATTATAAATATAAATGAAAAATTTGGTAAATAATTTACTACACCACCAAAGTTTTTTATCATTCTAGAGCTTGTTCGATCATATAAAACACCGACACATAAAAATAAAGCAGCAGATATTATTCCATGACTTATCATTTGAAACATGCTTCCTTCAATTCCTTGCTTATTAAAAGTAAATATACCTAAAGTTACAAAACCCATATGTGCTACAGATGAATAAGCTATTAACTTTTTCAGATCTTCCTGCATTAAAGCTACTAATGACGTATAGATTATAGCTATAATACTTAGTGTGAAAACTAGAGGGGTAAAAAAGTCTGAAGCTATAGGAAACATACCTAAAGAAAATCTAATAAAACCATATCCTGCCATTTTTAAAAGTATAGCTGCAAGAATAACTGATCCTGCGGTTGGAGCTTCAACATGAGCGTCAGGAAGCCAAGTATGAACAGGCCACATTGGTGTTTTAACGGCAAATGAACTAAAGAAAGCTAGCCATAATATATATTGATACTCTTGAGGAATTTTAATTTTATATATTTCAGTATAATCTGTTGTGCCTATTGACCAGTATATAAAAATTATAGCTGCAAGCATTAAGACAGAGCCTAACAAAGTAAATAAAAAAAATTTATAAGCAGAATATATTCTTCTCGGACCTCCCCATACTCCAATTATTAAAAACATTGGTATTAATCCTGCTTCAAAAAATAAATAAAAAACAATTAGGTCTAATGAGCAAAAAACCCCTAAAATAAAAGTTTCTAAAATTAATATTGCAATTAAAAACTCATTCAGTCTCTTCTTAACACTATTAATACAAGAAACTATACATATTGGTGTAATGAAAGCTGTTAAAACTATAAACAATGTTGAAATTCCATCTATTCCAAGTTTAAATTTAATAAACCCACTTATCCAATTTTTTTCTTCTATAAATTGAAAACCAGAATAACTTTTGTCAAAGGATTGCCATAAAAATAAAGTTAATAAAAAATTTGCTATTGAGGTGAACAATGCAATATATATGGCGCTTTTGTTTTCATCTTTATGTCCTGATAAAAAAATAAAAAGTGCTCCAAGAAAAGGAAGAAAAATTATAGCTGATAATATAGGAAAATCCATTTAATTTAAAATCAAATAAGTTATTAAAGCTGATAAACCGATTAACATAACAAAAGCATAATCATAAATGTAACCACTTTGAAACTGAACAGCTTTGTTAGAAATGAATTTTATTAATTTTGAAATTCCATCGGGTCCATACCTATCTATAGTATTTAGATCACCTTTTTTCCAAAAAAATAAACCTAGTTTTTTTAATGGTTCTATAAAAATATAATTATAAATGTCATCAATATACCATTTATTCAGTAAAAATTTATACAAAGGTAAATTAGAATTTTTTACACCTTCTAAAATATTCTTATTTATTATGAAAAGATAATAAGAAATTGGTATTGCAATTAAAATTAAAACAGGAGTAATTAAAATTAACCACAATGGAATATTTTCTAATTTTATAAATTCTAAAAATAAAATAGAGTCGCCCCAAAACGAAGAGGTATTACCGATGAATAATTCTTTAAAAATGTATCCTGCAATTAATGCACCTATAGCTAAAATTATTAAAGGAATAATCATTATCAGTGGGGACTCATGAGTTTTGTTTATCGGGATAGTTTTATTATTATAATCACCAAAAAATGTTTTGAAAAATAATCTCCAAGAATAAATAGCAGTTAAAAATGCTGTTAAAATTCCAACACTACTTACATAATTTCCAGTTACACTATTTTTAAGATAAGCAAATTCAATAATTGCATCTTTAGAATAAAAACCAGATAAAAAAGGAAATCCTGTTAAAGCCAATGTACCGATTAGCATAAGAATCATTGTATAAGGAATTTTTTTCCAAACTCCTCCCATTTTTGTAATATCTTGTTCGTCATGAAATGCATGGATAACGGAGCCTGCTCCTAAAAATAATAATGCCTTAAAAAAAGCATGCGTAAATAAATGGAACATTGCTATATGATAAGCGCCAACACCAGTAGCAAAAAACATGTATCCTAATTGACTGCAAGTTGAATAAGCAATTATTTTTTTTATATCATTTTGAACCAATGCAATAGAAGCTGCAAATATTGCGGTTATCATTCCGATTATTGCTATTAAGTTCAAAGCAAATTGAGAGTACTCAAATATTGGTGAGCATTTTACAA
The DNA here is from genome assembly GCA_902604065.1 of uncultured Pelagibacteraceae bacterium. Classification (GTDB taxonomy): domain Bacteria; phylum Pseudomonadota; class Alphaproteobacteria; order Pelagibacterales; family Pelagibacteraceae; genus Pelagilacustribacter. The sequence continues at coordinate 13,643 of CACKXF010000006.1, forward strand.
TTAAAAAGACTCCAGCTGTTACCATTGTAGCTGCGTGAATTAAGGCTGAAACTGGAGTGGGACCCTCCATAGCATCGGGTAACCAGGTATGTAAAAAAAACTGAGCAGATTTTCCCATTGCTCCAATAAATAGAAATACACATATTAATGTAATAATATTAAATTCTCCTCCAAAAAAATTAAAATTAGTCTGAGTGAATTCTGGCACAAGCAAGAAAACCTCATTAAAATTAACAGTACCAAAAAAAAGAAAGATTAGAAATATTCCAATAGCTAAGCCAAAATCTCCTACTCTATTTACTAAAAATGCTTTTATAGCCGCATTATTAGCCGTCTCTCTCTTAAACCAAAAACCTATTAGCAAATAAGAGCATAAACCAACCCCTTCCCAACCAAAAAATAATTGCAAAAAATTATCTGAAACTACTAAGCACAACATCGAAAAAGTAAATAAAGAAAGATAAGACATAAACCTGGGTTTGTGTGGATCTTTGCTCATATATCCCACAGAATAAATATGAACTAATGCTGAGACCGAAGTTACGATCACTATCATAATTGAACTTAAGGGATCAATATTGATTGACCAGTTGACTATGAAATTTCCAGAATTAATCCATTCGAAAATTAGATAATTGCCATAAGTTTTATTTATAATCCCTTCATAAAAAATAAAACAAGACAAAACTGCGGACAAAAAAATCATCGAACAGGAAAAGATTTGAGAAAATAAAGTTCCTATACTCTTTGCAAAATAAGTTACAATAGAGCCTAATAGTGGTAAAAATATTACTGCGTATTCCATTTAACCTTTCATTTCATGAATATCTTCAACTCTAATTGAACCTCTGTTTCTGTAAAATATAACTATTATTGCAAGACCGATGGCAGCCTCTGCAGCTGCTACTGTTAAAATTAGCATTGTAAATATTTGGCCTAATAAATCACCAGAAAAAATAGAAAAAGAAATTAAATTAATGTTTACGGATAACAATATTAACTCAACAGACATTAAAATAACTATGACATTTTTCCTATTTAAAAAAATTCCAATTACACCAAGAAAGAATATAACTGCTCCTAATGTTAAATAATGTCCTAGGCCTATCTCAATCATCAATTTTTACTCCTTTATTGAACTCAACATCTTTTAACGATACAGCGGACGATTTATCTCTAGAAATTTGCTTTAAATAGCTTTGAGTTTTTACATTCTCTCTCTTTCTATATGTTAGTATTATTGCTCCTACCATTGAAAGCAGAAGAATTATCCCTGACAACTGAAAATAAAGAACATAGTCGGTATACATTACACTACCAATTGAATGGGTATTTGTAATTGATGTATCAATGATTAAATTTGAGCTGGACATGACATCTTTTTTATATTTCCAACCACCTGTTACTACTAAAAGTTCAAGAAATATCAAAACTGAAACTATTAATCCTGAGGGTATATGAGTAGATTTTTGACCTATAAACCACGATTGTTTTTGTTGAGCAACATTTAACATCATAACCACAAACAGGAATAATACTGCTACAGCTCCAACATATACAATTAATAATATCATACCTAAAAATTCTGCCCCAACCATAATAAATAGACAGCCGACAGATATAAAATCTAAAATTAAGAAAAATACAGAGTTTACTGTGCTTCTAGAAGTTATTACCATTAACGCAGAAAAAATAGCTAATATTGAAAAAAAGTAAAAAAATATTGCGTGAGCTAACATTTATTTATAAATTTTATCCGTTTTGATATTCTTTGCTAGCACGGACTCCCATCTGTCTCCATTGTCTAATAGCTTTTCTTTATTGTAGTAAAGTTCTTCTCTTGTTTCTGTAGCAAATTCAAAATTTGGTCCTTGAACTATCGCATCAACAGGACAAGATTCTTGACAAAGTCCGCAGTAAATACATTTTAGCATATCAATGTCATATCTTGTAGTTTTTCTACTCCCATCTTTTCTTTCTTCGGACTCTATTGTTATCGCTTGAGCTGGACAAACTGCTTCGCACAACTTACAAGCTATACATCTCTCTTCACCGTCAGGATATCGCCTAAGCGCGTGTTCTCCTCTAAATCTTGGACTTATCGAACCTTTTTCAAAAGGATAATTAATAGTTTTTTTAGATTTAAATATTTCTTTTATTGCTTTTGCAATTGCCAAAATAAATTCTGTTAGAAATATTGTTTTTAAAAACCTACCAAAATTCACTAAAAGGCTCCTTTCGGTAATTTATCAAAATAAAGTAAGAAACTTGCTGTTAAAACTACATAAATTAAAGACAATGGTAAAAATACTTTCCAACCTAATCTCATAAGTTGATCATAACGATACCTGGGTACAATAGCTTTTATAATTGCAAATAAAATAAATAAAAATAATATTTTAAATATCATCCAAAAAGGAGCAGGAACTAAATTTATTGGATAAATATCTATTGGAGGCAGCCATCCTCCTAAAAATAAAATTGATCCCATCGCACACATTAAGAGAATATTTGCATATTCTCCTAGCCAAAACATAGCATACATCATTCCAGAATATTCAGTTTGATATCCTGCAACTAATTCAGCTTCAGCTTCAGGCAAATCAAAAGGAGGTCTATTTGTTTCGGCTAAAGCGGATATGAAAAACACCACAAACATTGGGAAAAGTGGAATTACATACCAAAGATTTTTTTGAGCCATGACAATATCGTTAAGATTAAGAGATCCAACACATAATAGTACGTTAATAATTATTATTCCTATGGATACTTCATAAGAAACCATTTGCGCTGCAGATCTAATAGCTCCAAGAAAAGGGTATTTTGAATTTGAAGCCCAACCCCCCATTATTATTCCGTAAACTCCTAAAGATGAGATTGCAAACAAATATAATATTCCCACATTTATATCTGATAAAACCATCGTTTCACTTAAAGGTATCACAGCCCAGGCTACTAAAGCTAAAGTCATAGTTATTATCGGAGCAAGGATAAAAATTGTTTTGTTTGCACCTGCTGGGATAATTATTTCTTTGAAAATATATTTTAATGCATCTGCTAAAGTTTGAAATAAACCAAAAGGTCCAACAACATTTGGGCCTTTTCTTTTTTGGACTAATCCCCATACTCTTCTATCTAACCAAACTATCATTGCAACTGATACTAGTATAGGAATGACCAAATATAAAATTTTGTAAACTTCATTAAACAAAGTTATTAAATTGTCCATTTTAATTGTTTGTACCTGACTTTAATGTTTTAATTTTTATACTTCTACATTCACTCATAACTTTAGAAGATCTTGATATAGAATTAGAAAAATAATAATCTATATGACTTAGATGAATTTTTTCATTTTTAAATATGTTATTTATCTTTTTTGATGGTTCTTTAAATTTAGGTAACTTATTTATATCTTTAAAATTAACTATATTTTTTAAAACTTCTTCTTTCAAAGAATTATAACTGGTAAATAAGTTTTTATTTTTATACAAATAATTTAATTTATTTAAAATTTTCCAATTTTCTATTGCCTCTCCTGCTGGATATGAGGCTTTTCTACATTCTTGAACTCTTCCCTCAAGGTTTTGGTATAATCCATTTTCTTCTGTATAGGCAGGGCTTGGTAAAATAACATCTGCCATTTCAGCTCCTCGATCTCCATGACTCCCTTGGTAAATAACAAATTCTTCATTTTTATCAAATTTAAGATTGTCTGATCCCAAAAGATATAAAATTTTAAATTTTTTATTTTTTATGTTTTTAAAAAAATTAGAATTACTTTGGTCTTTATTAATTATTTTAAAATCTAAAGCCCCAACAGTCGATGCATTTTGTACAAGAATATTGAGAGCATTCCACTTATCATTAATTAATTCTTTTTTAATTAGAAAGTTTTTTAATTCTTCAAAGATATAGCCACCAGACTCCAATTCTAAGGCTGATTCTCCTATAATAATTAAGGGTTTTTTTGAATTGTTTAAAATTTTATTAAATTCATGTTTTTCTTCTATTATTTCTTTAATTGTTTGTGTGCTATTTCCTAATATTTTGAAGTCATAAGTTTGATCTCCAGGGTCTCCGATTGAAAATATTGGAGTTTTGTTATTTCTGAAGGCTTTTCTTATTCTTGCATTAAGAATTGTTGCTTCATGCCTTGGGTTAGATCCTACTAATAATATTAAATCTGATTCTTCTATTCCATTTATTGATGAATTAAATAAATAATTCATTTTATCTTCCGGATTTATGTAAAAGGGTTTTTCTCTAAATTCAAGGTTTTGACTTCCTATCTCTTCAAAAAATTTTTTAAATGCAAATGTAGTTTCTAAGTTCACTAAATCTCCTATATGACCGGCGATTTGATTGGGATCTGTTTCTTTGAATTTTTTAATTATGGTATCTAATGCATCTTCCCAGCTTGACTTTATTAATTTATTTTCCTTTTTAATATACGGAGAGTCAATTCTTTGTTTTAATAGTCCGTCACAGGAATATCTAGTTTTATCAGAAATCCATTCCTCATTAATGTCTTCGTTCAACCTTGGTAGAATTCTTTTTACTTCCCACCCATAAGTATCAACTCTTATGTTAGATCCCACTGCATCTAAAACGTCTATACTCTCAGTTTTTTTTAATTCCCAAGGTCTTGCAGAAAAAGCATATGGTTTAGAAGTTAATGCTCCAACCGGACATAAATCTATTACATTTCCAGATAATTCTGAGTCCATAGATTTTTCTAGATAAGTTGTTATTTCCATATTTTCTCCTCTACCAATCGCACCTATTTCTGGCACTCCCGCAACTTCAGTGGAAAATCTTACACATCTTGTACAATGAATGCATCTTGTCATTTGAGTTTTTATTAAGGGCCCCATATATTTTTCGCTAACAGATCTTTTGTTTTCCGAAAATCGAGATTTATCTACTCCATAGTAAAGTGACTGATCTTGTAAATCACATTCCCCTCCTTGATCACAAACTGGACAATCTAATGGGTGGTTTGCTAATAGAAACTCCATTACACCTTTTCTAGCTTTTTCTACTAATTCGCTATTAGTTTTAATCTTCATACCTTCTACTGCAGGCATCGCACAAGAGGCTATAGGCTTAGGTGATTTTTCCATTTCTACAAGACACATCCTACAATTTCCTGCTATAGAAAGTCTTTCATGATAACAAAATCTAGGAATTTCTACCTTCGCCAATTCACAAGCTTGAAGAACTGTCATACCAGTTTCAAAGTCTATTTCTTTTCCGTTAATATTAATCTTAGGCATTTTTTTTCTCTAATAAATGTTGATCAACTAAATATGGAATATCTTTTTTCTTTTTAACAAGTGGATCATTGCTGCATTTTTTATCTATTTCTTTTCTAAAATGTCTTAAAAGTCCTTGGACAGGCCATGCAGAACCTTCGCCAAATGCACAAATTGTGTGGCCTTCTATTTGTTTAGTCACATCCTCTAATAAATCAATATCACTTAAGGTAGTTTCGCCATTATTTGCTCTATTTAAAATTCTCCACATCCAACCTGATCCTTCTCTACATGGAGTACATTGACCACAGCTTTCATGTTTATAAAATCTAGCTATTCTCGCCATACAAGAAACAATATCTTGATCTTTATTAATAACTACTATTCCAGCAGTACCTAAACCACTTTTATTTTCAATTAATGAGTCGAAGTCCATATTTATAGTCTCACAAATTTTTTTTGGTAGTAAAGGCATAGACGATCCTCCTGGTATTACTGCTTGCAAATTATCCCATCCTCCTACAACGCCACCAGCATGTTTGTTTATTAATTCTTTAAGAGGAATTCCCATTTCTTCTTCAATATTACATGGAGAATTTACGTTACCTGAAATACAAAATATCTTTGTTCCGGTATTTTTTGGTCTACCGATTGACGCGAACCATTTACCCCCGCGTCTTAATATAGTTGGTACTACAGCTATTGTTTCTACATTATTAACAATTGTCGGACAGCCATACAATCCTACCAAGGCTGGGAAAGGAGGTTTTAGTCTTGGTTGACCTTTGTTGCCCTCTATACTTTCAAGTAATGCTGTCTCTTCACCACATATATATGCACCAGCGCCGTAATGAATATGGATATCAAAATCCCAATTAGTTCCACATGCGTTTTTTCCTAAAAAATTTTTCTTATATGCTTGATTTATTGCATCTTGAAGTCTTTTACCTTCAAAAGAATATTCACCCCTAATATAAATATAACAAATATGTGCTCCGACTGTATAACCAGCTATTAAACACCCTTCTATAAGTTTTTGTGGTTCAAATCTTAGGATGTCTCGATCTTTACAAGTTCCTGGCTCTGATTCATCTGCGTTTATAACTAAATAGTGTGGTCTCGATCCAGATTTTTTTGGAATAAACGACCATTTCATAGCAGTAGAAAAACCTGCACCACCTCTTCCTCTGAGCTCAGATGTTTTAACTTCATTTATAATCCACTCTTTGCCTTTTGAAATAAGATCTTTTGTATTTTTCCAGTCGTCTCGTTCTATTGCTTTTTCAATTTCCCATCCATAGTGATTATAAAGATTTTTAAATATTTTATTTTCTTCCTTAAGCATAGTCATTACCATTAATTTTCTTTTCATTTTCGGGAGATGTATTTTTTCTACCTCGATAAGAACCAGGTTTTAAAATTTTATTATTTAATATAGAATCTATTATTTTCACCGTGCTTTTCTCGTCTAAGTCTTCATAATAATCTTCATTTATTTGCATCATAGGAGCATTTACGCAAGCACCTAGACATTCAACTTCTGCCCAAGAACATTCTCCATTTTTTGTAAGATGATTTTCTTTTTCTGATATTTTTTGTTTACATACTTTAACAATTTTATCAGCGCCCCTTATCAAGCAAGGAGTAGTAGTGCAAACTTGTAAAAAGTATTTTCCAACTGGAGATAAATTGAACATACTATAAAAAGTAGCTACCTCGTAAACATTTATATATGGCATAGATAGATATTTTGAAATATATTTAATAGCAGCGAGTGGTATCCAATTTGAATTTTGTTTTTGAGCTAAATATAAAAAAGGCATTACTGCACTTTTTTTGTTTTCATTAGGATATTTTTTTAAAATTTCTTCAGCAATTTTTTTATAATTTGAAGAAAATTCGAAATTTTTTGGTTGTTCGGGGTTTACTTTTTTTAAGCTCATCTATCAACCTCTCCAAAAACAATATCAAGAGAGCCCAAAACAGCTGGGACATCAGCCAGCATATGTCCTTTGATTAAATAATCCATAGCTTGAAGATGGGAAAATCCTGGGGCTCTAATTTTACATCTATAAGGCCTATTACTTCCATCAGATATTAAGTAGACACCAAATTCACCTTTAGGTGCTTCAACTGCTGTGTATACATTTCCAGCAGGGACTCTGAACCCTTCGGTAAATAATTTAAAATGGTGAATAAGTGCTTCCATAGACTGTTTTAAATCCTCTCTAGGCGGAGGTGTAACTTTTCCATCTACACTTTTTACAGGTCCCTTAGGAAGATTTTTAATACATTGTTTTATAATTTTTACACTTTCTCTCATCTCCTCAATCCTACATAAATATCTGTCATAACAATCTCCATTCTGACCTACAGGAATTTTAAATTCTAAATCTTGATAACATTCATAAGGTTGAGACTTCCTTAAATCCCAAGGAATTCCTGATCCTCTCAGCATTACACCTGTAAAGCTGTGATCTAAAGCTTCTCTTTTGGTTACTATTCCGATTTCTACATTTCTTTGTTTAAAGATTCTATTTTCAGTAAGCAAATCTTCTAAGTCATCTATAATTTTAGGGAATGATTCACAAAATTTTCCTATGTCCTCTATTAGTTTAGTTGGTAAATCTTTATGGACTCCACCTGTTCTAAAATAATTTGCATGCAATCTAGAGCCGGAAGCTCTTTCATAAAATGTCATAAGGGTCTCTCGCTCCTCGAAGCCCCACAAGGAAGGGGTTAAAGCACCAACGTCAAGGGCTTGGGTAGTTACATTTAATATATGACTTAGTATTCTTCCTATCTCACAAAAAATTACTCTTATGTATCTGGCTCTGGCTGGTACTTCTATATTTAATAACTTCTCAGTTGCTAACGCAAAAGCATGTTCTTGATTCATAGGAGCAACATAATCAAGTCTATCAAAATAAGGTAAGGCCTGCGTATAGGTTTTATTCTCAATTAATTTTTCTGTGCCTCTATGAAGTAAACCGATATGAGGGTCGGCTTTTTCAACAATTTCCCCTTGCAGTTCTAAAATCAATCTTAAAACACCATGTGCTGCAGGATGTTGAGGTCCAAAATTTAGAGTCATAGATTTAGTTTTCTTCATTTTTTTTAACCTCTTTAATATCTTTCAAGTATTTAGTACCTTCCCAAGGACTATTGAAATCAAAATTTCTATAATTTTGTTCAAGTTTTACAGGTTCATAAATTACTTTTTTTTCTTTTTCACTGTACCTAACTTCATTAAATCCTGTTAAAGGAAAATCTTTTCTTAAAGGATGACCTTTAAAATTATAATCTGTAAGTATTCGTCTTAAATCTGGATGGTTGACAAATTTAACCCCATACATGTCAAATACTTCTCTCTCCATCCAATTAGCAGAAGGAAATATTTTCGTTATTGATTGTATTTTTTCATCAATTTCAAATTTTGTAGAAATTTTAATTCTTATATTATTTTCAATAGATAGAAGTAAATAAACTAATTCAAATCTTTTTTCTTTATTGGGATAATCTATTGCAGCAATATCTATTAATTGTTTAAATTTTAATTTATCATCTGATTTTAAAAATTGTATAACATCTGTTATTTTGTCGATAGAAATTTCAATCATTAATTCATTAAATAAAATTTTTGAAGCTAAAATTTTGCTAGATAACTCAGAATTAACTATTTTTTCTAATTTTTTTAAATCAGTATATGTCATATTTTATCTTTGAATATCGCCTTCTCGTCTAATTTTTTTTTGTAGCTGAAGTATTCCATATAACAACGCCTCTGCAGAAGGAGGACATCCAGGGACATAAATATCTACTGGAACTATTTTATCACAACCTCTTACTACAGAGTAAGAATAGTGATAGTAGCCCCCACCATTTGCGCAGCTGCCCATAGAGATTACATATCTAGGTTCAGGCATTTGATCATAAACTTTTCTTAAAGCTGGAGCCATTTTATTTGTTAAGGTGCCAGCAACAATCATTACATCAGATTGTCTTGGTGAAGCTCTTGGGGCTGCACCAAACCTTTCAAGATCATATCTTGGCATAGAAGCGTGCATCATTTCTACCGCACAACAAGCTAAGCCAAATGTCATCCAATGAAGAGAGCCGGTCCTTGCCCAATTGATTAAATTATTAGTCGATGTTGTTATAAAACCTTTTTCAGCAAAATCTTTTGCTATTTCTCTAAATTCTTCAGGAATTTTTTTTAACTTCTCATTTGTATCTATGATTTTCATTCCCATTCTAAAGCTCCCTTTTTCCATTCATATATAAATCCAATTGTCAAAATTCCTAAAAACAACATCATAGACCAAAACCCAAAAATACCGATTTTTCCTAACGAAATTGCCCAAGGGAATAAAAATGCTATCTCTAAATCAAAAATAATAAAGAGGATTGCTACTAAATAAAACCTTACGTCGAATTCCATTCGAGAGTCATCAAAAGCTTCAAATCCACACTCATATGCTGAGAGTTTTTCAGGATCTGGATTATTAGGAGAGGCTAAAAAATTAACTAAAATAAAACCGATGCTAAGGAATAGAGCTATAAATAAAAAAATTATTATAGAAAAATAGTCTGTTAAAAAATTATATATCATTTTAATCAATATCTACCTCAATACACATGGCTTGAGGATTTTTATATTAACCTTGTAAATGATGTATCTTATATAGTTATATGAGTCTAGGACACATATGTAGCAATTAGTTGATAATGATTCTCAAATCACATAAGAAAGTCTTAAAAAATAAGTGTATAAATTAGAGTTTTTCTTAACTAATTTCTAAACTAATAATTGTATATGTTTTTTATAAAAGAATATAAAGCAAAAAAAATCAAAGCTCCTGATAATTATGTGAATCGAAAAAGAATTCTATCTAGTAAAAATAAAAATTTGATTTATCTTTTACATAAAAGATTTAATTGGATGCATAAGTATTTAAGAAAAAAAAAAGTAGTAGTTGAGTTAGGCTCTGGAAGTGGTTGTATAGAAAAAATTATCAATAATAAAAAAATTATTTTAACAGACATAATAAAATATCCGTGGATTACTAAGAAAGTAGATATGCTTAAAGTAAATTTAGGAAAAAAATATATAAAAAAAGTAGATGTTTTCATAATAAATCACTCGTTACATCATTGCTCTAGTCCTTATTCAACATTACGAAACTTGTCTAAGTATCTCAAAAAAGATGGTTATATTTTAATTAACGAGCCGGAATGCTCATTTTTTCTCAAGTTAATTCAGGTAATCCTTGATGATGAGAGCTGGTCTTTAAAAGCTAAAGTATTTAGCAAGAAAAATATTTTTAATCCTAAAAGTCCTTGGATTTCTAATACTGCAGTAGCTCAACTTTTATTTAAGAACAGGAATGAATTTCATAAAAATTTTAAAGAATATAAAATGATAGAGAATAAATTATCAGAATTTTTAATTTTTTTGAATTCTGGTGGTGTTAATTCTAATTTTTATTATTTAAAATTAAATAATTTTTTTTTAAATTCAATGAATATTCTTGACAATATTTTAATCTTTTTGTTTCCAAACATTTTTGCTTTAAACAGAACAGTAGTGTTAAAAAAAATAAATGAAAATAAAAACTGATAATTTAATTGCTATAATATTTTTAGCTCTATTCTCTATCTTGTTCAATCAATTTTACGGCTACATAGGAATATTACCTATTGATAGTTTTTTAATATTTAACTCAGGTTTTGATCTATTGAATGGATATTATCCATTTAAAGATTACTGGACCATTAAAGAGCCTTTTATAGATTTGATACAGGCAATTTTTTTTAAATTATTTGGTGTTTCTTGGTTTAGTTACGTTTTACATGCCTCAATTTTTAATTGTTTAGTAACCATTACAACTTTTTTAATTTTTAAAAAATATCAATTAAGTAACAATTTAAGTTTTTTTTATTCTATTTGTGTAGCAATATTAACTTATCCTACTGCCGGGACACCTTTTAGTGATCATCATACTCTAATTTTATGTTTGTTATCTTTTTACACTTTAATTTTAGCAATAAATGAAAAAAAAAATTATTTTTGGTTTTTAATTCCAGTTTTTCTAGGTTGTTCTTTTATGTCTAAACAAGCTCCTACAGTATATATAATTCTTTTAATATCTATTTTGTCAATTATTTATTTTATTAAGTTTAAGAAAATATCAAATTTCTATTCTGCTTTAATTGGATTTTTTTTCACAATCTTAATTTTTTTATTATTATTATATTTTGCTAAAATAAGTTTTAAAGATGTTTTCTATCAATATTATTTATATCCAAAATCATTAGGTGGAACCAGATTTGAATGGCTTTTTCCTTTTGAATTTCAAAGAATTGTTTGGAGATATAAATTACAGTATTTATCAATTGGTGTTTTGCTATACATATTTATAAAATCTTCATTTTTAAAAAAGAAAATCGATTTTTCTGATTATTTAATTATTGCTGGTTTAATTTTGTTTTGTCTTTTGACAATAATGCACCAATTAATGACAATTAATGCAATTTTTATTTATTGTTTGATACCAGTGTTTAGCGGATTTTCTCATATTTACGCAAAAAAATATTTTAATAAACAAAAAATTATAAATAATTTTCTTATAATTTTAACTCTTTGTTCAACGATTTATTATTATTTAAGCTATGTAAAAAATAGAACATTTATGGATTTAAGAGGTGTAAATTTAGAAAACGCCATAGATGGTAGAGAAATACATCCAAAACTTTCAAAGATAAAGTGGTTAACAATGTTTTATCCTGACAAACCTATGGAAGAAGTTGCGAATATAAAGTTAGCTTTTAAGATAATAAATGAAGATAGTGAAAAAAAAATGATAATAACTGATTATCAGTTTATATCTGTTTTTTTAAATCAATATGACTATGCAGCAACAAGATTTTGGTATAATTTTCATGGGTACCCTTCAAAAGAAAATAAATATTTTAATTACTGGAGTAAATTCGTTTTAAATAAGATAAGAACTAATAATATCAAAAATATATATGTGCTGTTGCCAATGCATGGTGAAACTAAGCCTTTAGAAAATATTCTCAATAATTGTTTTAAAAGATTAAATTATTCAGATAATTTTTATAAACTTATTTTAAATAATTGTTGACTTTAATGGCGGGAGTGACGGGACTCGAACCCGCGGCCTCCTGCGTGACAGGCAGGCGCTCTAACCAAACTGAGCTACACCCCCACTAATGGTGGGCGGTAAAGGACTCGAACCTATGACCCTCTCGGTGTAAACGAGATGCTCTACCAACTGAGCTAACCGCCCTAAAATTTGATCGAGATATACAATAAAATTCCTTTAAAGTAAAAATGTATTTATCCTATGGCTAATAAGCTGTATTATTATAGATATGATTCTGGAATGTAAGTCATGTTCAAAAAAATTTTTAGTTCCTGACACCGCTATTACGTCTAATGGTCGTTTAGTTCAGTGTAGTTCTTGCGGAAATAAATGGACGCAATACCCGATAATGAAAGAAACTCCTAAAAATTCGAACGAAATTAAATCAAAGATAGATTTTTTAAAAAAAACAAAAAATACCTCCAAACCAAAAAAAAAATTGAAGAAAAAAGTAGGTCCTTCCATATACTCTAGAGAATATCTTCAGCAAAAACACGGTTTAAAAATTGAAGGAAATAAAACAAATAATAAAAATAAAAAGTCAGAAAAAACAAATTTATCCTCTTCCTTTTTTGGGTTTTATAGTTATTTGATTATTATAATTTTTTTTATAATTACGTTCGTTGGAATTTTAAATTTAACAAAAGAAATTATAGTTTTTAACTTTCCCTTTTTAGATAAATATATTGAGTATTTATTTGAAAACATCAATTATTTTGGGATAATAGTTAAGGATTTATTTAATATATATTAAGTTTCAAGATTTTTTATATTAATAAAGTTATCTGAGAGATTTTGATTATTTTTCCTAATATCATTATAAAAATTCCAAGCTAAAACTATCATATTATTTTTTTTATTTTTAACTTTATCTTTGCTTAATATTGGTATTTTTACACCTGGAATAAACTTATTATGCTTTAAAGGATTATCTTCTACAATAAAGTCAATCTGGTCTGTAATACCATAAAAATTTAGAGCTGTAGTGGCTTTAGCAGGCGCCCCATATCCTATAACAATTTTTTTATCTTTTTTTAATTCTTCCAATTTTTTTAAAACATTTTTACGTATTTTGTAAACTTTTTCTCCAAATTTTTTGTAAGTTTCATATTTTTTTAAGCCATATTTTTCTTCCTCTTTTAATATTGAATTTACATTTTTTTTTATTTTTCTTTTATTTTTATCTAAATATACTCTTATTGAACCACCATGAGTATTTATTTTTTCAGCATTAAAGATAGTCAAACCCATGTTCTTAAAAAAATTTTTAAGGGAAGTTAATGACCAATAATTATAATGTTCATGGTAAATATTATCAAAAGTTAGGTCTTTGAGGGTATTTAGGAGGTACTGAACTTCAATAACGAGTATACCATTTTTATTTAATAATTTAGTTATACACTCAGTCATTTCTTTAAGTTTGTCAGAATGAGCAAACACATTTGAAGCTAAAACTAAATCAGCTCCTTTTTTAATTTTTTTTAGATTCTTTTTTTCTAGAAAACCATTAAAAGTTTTTATCTTATTTTTATTAGCAATTTTGGCTAAGTTTTTTGCAGGTTCGATTCCTAAAATTTTTTTAAATTTTAAATCTTTAAATGTCTTTAATGCAATACCATCATTACTTCCAATATCTATAATATAGGATTTTTTTGCTTTTAACTTAAATTCTTTAATATATTTTTTTGTTGCTTCTATAAAATGATCTCTAAAAACTTTCGAGGTTGAAGAAGTGTATAAATAGTTTGAAAACATTTTTTTTGGATCTACAGATACAGAAAGTTGACAATTGTAGCATTGATCACAAAAATTAACTTCGAGTGGATACAACTCATGTTTATCTTTTTTATTTTTTAAAAGGTTATTTGCTAATGGTTGATATCCTAAGGACACAACTCTCTTTAAATCTAAATTTCCACAAGATCTGCAGTCAAATTTATAACTTTTTAATAATAAATCTTTTTCTTTTTCATCTACAAATACATGTTTAATTGTGTGTGTAACTCCATAATTATCGTGTTCTCTTTCACCTCTTACTAAATTCAAAAAAGTTGTGTCTTTAGCAAACACCATAGTGTGAGCTACATTTGGTTTAATAACTGATAATTGACCTTCATTTACTACTTGAGTAATTTTTGGAGAGTTAGGGTTTAATATGTCTTTGTAAACTTCAATTATCTGGCCTTTGGTAAACAAACATTTTTGTTCTTGTTGAGGATGATAGTGATTAGCTCTAATTGTGCCTCTCTTTGAGTTAATTAAACCTATTAAATTTATTGGCTCAGTTAATTCGTGATTACTAATTTTTCCTCTATTGTCTACATATTCGTTCTCACCGCTCTTGACATATTCTAAATCTGGGGTGATATTTTTTTTTGACCATTTAAAAATCATTTCTTTAATACTTTCATCTAAACTATAAAGAAATTTAAAACCTTTTTTTAAAATTTTTTGATTTGATAATGAAAACCCTAAATTAGGAATTTCATCATTTGTTTCTCTTAATGTTACTTTAGGGTTAAGTTTTTTACATATTTCTGCTACCTCTTTAACGGTAACGGTATCTTTAGTTAGATTAAAAGTTTCTTTACTTATATCTTTTCTTTCTTCAATAAACTTAAAACATCGGGCTACATCAATAAGAGGAACTAAACTTTTAATTTGTTTACCGCCGGAGAATAATTTTAAAACTCCGTTTTGAGACGCAATTTTTGAAAAAAGATTCGGCATAATATCAATTCTCATTGTGTCACTGGAATATCCATAAACAGAGCCGAGTCTTAGGATTACATAATTCTTACCAGATTTTTTTAATTGTTTTTCATTTAAATCTTTTGATAAAGCATAAGATAAGACAGGAGAAGTTTCCTCATTTTCTAAAATATTTTTTCTAATCTTATTTATTCCTTCGTAAACTACATGTGTAGATGGCATAATTATTTTACATTTGTCATTAATTGAGTCTAAAATATTTTGAGTTCCTTCGTTTGCTACAAGCTTAATTGTATTATCTTCTTGTATATTCGTTTCACTTTTTACTTTTGGCACTTTAGTAATGCCTGCTAAATGATGGACGATATCAGCATTTTTTAATGTTTCTTTAATTAACTCTTTGTTTAAAATATCACCGTGTATAAAGTTTATATTCCAACTTCTTAGTTGGTTTACTTTTTCGGATATAAATCTATTATCAATAACTGTTATATTATCATTCCAGGCGTATCCTGAATAAATTTTACATAACTCAGTGCCTATATACCCTAATCCTCCAGTGATAATTATATTTTTACTCATGAAAATTTAATCTACTCTAAATATAATTCAGACACAATAAACTTAACTTTAAAAAATTACTTTTAATGTGTGCTTTTAGTCTGTTCTTTAGATTTAGATTTTGATAATTGCTCAACTTCCACCCACTCAACTCTTTTAAGATTTTTAGTTAAAGCTAATTTCAATACTTCATCGACACTTTTAACAGGAATAATTTCCATTGTTTTTTGAATAGAACTTGGAACTTCTGCTAAATCTTTTTTATTTTCTATTGGAATCAAAACTTTTTTTATTCCTGCTCTGTGAGCTGCTAAAAGTTTTTCTTTTAAACCACCGATTGGTAGAACCAATCCTCTTAAAGTTACCTCGCCTGTCATAGCTACTTTTTTATCAACCGGAATTTCAGTAATTGCTGAAACTATCGATGTTACCATAGCAATTCCTGCAGACGGTCCATCTTTAGGCGTAGCTCCTTCGGGTACGTGTATATGGAAATCTTTTTTATCAAAAACTGGAGGAATTATACCAAACTCTAAACTCTTCGATCTTATGTAAGATTTAGCAGCTTTTACAGACTCTTGCATGACTTCTCCTAATTTACCAGTTATTTGCATTTTTCCTTTACCAGGCATTACTGCAGATTCAATTTTTAATATTTCACCACCAACTTCAGTCCAAGCTAAACCTGTTACTACTCCAATTCTATTTTCTTCTTCTATCTCTCCATAATTAAACTTTTGAACGCCTAAAAGATTTGATAAATCTTTATCTTTAATTGATGTGTTTACTTCCTCTTTAGCATCAATTTTTTTAACTAATTTTCTAGCAATCTTAGCTAGTTCTCTCTCTAAGTTTCTTACACCAGACTCTCTTGTGTAATCTCTAATAATTTTTCTATTAACTTCCTCATTTATTTTCCATTCGTCTTTTTTTAATCCATTATTTTTACTTTGTTTAGGTATTAAATATTTTTGTGATATATTTACTTTTTCGTCTTCTGTATAACCAGATATTCTTATAACTTCCATTCTATCTAATAACGGAGGTAAAATATTTAATGTATTAGCAGTAGTTACAAACATTACATCAGATAAATCATAATCAACTTCTAAATAGTGATCATTAAATTCTTTATTTTGTTCAGGATCCAATGCTTCTAATAAAGCTGAAGAAGGGTCTCCTCTGTAATCATTGCCAACTTTATCAATTTCATCTAATAAAAATAAAGGATTTCGTGTTCCTGCTTTTTTCATCATTTGAATAATTTTCCCAGGTAAAGATCCTATGTAAGTTCTTCTATGCCCTCTTATCTCAGCTTCATCTCTTATTCCACCTAAAGAAATTCTTATAAATTTTCTATTTGTTGCTTTCGCAATAGATTTTCCTAGTGAAGTTTTACCTACTCCTGGAGGTCCAACTAAACAAAGTATTGGTCCTTTCATTTTTTGAATTCTTTTTTGTACCGCTAAAAATTCAATAATTCTCTCTTTAACTTTATCAAGACCGTAGTGATCTTCGTCTAATGTTTTTTGTGCCTGATTAAGATCGGTATTAATTTTAGTTTTTTCTGACCACGGCAGTTCTGTCATCCAGTCTAAGTAATTTCTGACAACTGTTGCTTCTGCAGACATTGGGCTCATTGATTTGAGTTTTTTAAGTTCTGAAAAACATTTCTCTTGTGCACTTTTAGGCATTTTAGCTTTAGTAATAGCTTTTGATATATTTGCTATTTCATCTTTGCCTTCATCTATTTCACCCAATTCCTTCTGAATAGCTTTTAGCTGTTCATTTAAATAGTATTCTCTTTGAGTTTTCTCCATTTGATTTTTTACTCTTCCTCTTATTTTTTTCTCGACTGAAATAACACTAGTTTCTTTATTTACAATTTCATAAATCTTTTCTAGTCTTTTTCTTAAATCTCTTATCTCAAGAATTTCTTGTTTTTTTATAATTTGAATATTTAAATTTGCTGCAATATTGTCAGCTATGATTTTAGCATCTTTAGAGTTTTTAATAGTGTTTAAGTTTTCATTTAAATCTTTTTTGTTAAGAACAATTAATCGTTCAAATTTTTTTACTAAACTTTGTGCATAAACATCAAGGTCTTTGGTAATATTGATATCATCGGCTACTTCAACATCGCAATTCAAAAATTCTTTTTCTTTTTTAATGCTATTAATTTTTACTCTCTTTTGTCCTTCGACTAAAACTTTAACTGTGCCATCAGGAAGTTTTAAAAGCTGCAAAACTTTACTCAAACATCCAAAAGAAAATAAATCTTTTTCTTCAGGATCATCTATTTCAGAGTTTTTTTGGGCAACAAGAACTATTGATTTGTCCATTTTCATAGCCTCCTGTAAAGCCTTTATTGACTTTTCCCTTCCCACAAAAAGAGGGACTACTATTGAAGGAAATATAACAATATCTCTTAATGGTAATAGTGGTTTTGTATAAGTAACGTTCATATATTAGTTATATGATAGTTTAATCAGATATTTCAAGAAGCAAATTCTCTTTATGCTACAGATGTTGATTGTTTTTTACCGTAAGTGATCAAAGGATCGCCATCACCTTTGGCTGAGGACTTATCTACTGTTACCTTAAGAACATCTTCCTTGTCAGGTAATTCAAACATGGTTTTAAGAAGAATATTTTCTAAAATGGATCTAAGGCCTCTGGCTCCTGTTTTTTTCTTGATAGCATTTCTAGCTATTTCAAGTATAGCCTCGTCATGAAAATCTAGTTCTACATTTTCAAATTCAAATAATCTTTTATACTGTTTAATTAAAGAATTTTTTGGTTCTTTCAAAATTTTAACTAAAGATTTTTCATTAAGTTCATCTAATGTTGCTATAATTGGCATTCTACCAATAAATTCTGGAATTAGACCATATTTTATTAAATCTTCAGGTTCTAAAGATTTCATTATTTCTGTTAGTGGTAATTCTTTATAACTTTTTACCTTAGCTCCGAATCCTATTGAGCTACCTTTGCCTCTGCTATCTATTATTTTATCTAAACCAGCAAAAGCTCCACCACATATAAATAATATATTTGTGGTATCAACTTGCAAAAATTCTTGTTGAGGATGTTTTCTTCCTCCTTGAGGTGGTACACTTGCTATTGTTCCTTCCATAATCTTTAGCAAGGCCTGCTGCACGCCTTCACCAGAAACATCTCTCGTAATTGATGGGTTCTCTGACTTTCTACTTATTTTATCAACCTCATCAATATAAACAATTCCTCTTTGAGCTTTTTCAACATTATAATCTGCGGCTTGTAAAAGTTTAAGAATTATATTTTCTACATCTTCACCAACATAACCAGCTTCTGTAAGTGTAGTAGCATCTGCCATAGTAAAAGGCACATCAAGAATTTTAGCAAGAGTTTGAGCTAATAAAGTTTTGCCACAACCAGTTGGGCCCACTAATAAAATATTTGATTTTGATAGCTCAACATCTTTATTAGTTTTTACTTCATGGTTTAATCTCTTGTAGTGGTTATGGACTGCTACAGATAATACTTCTTTTGCAAATTTTTGGCCAATTACATAATCATCTAAGACAGTACAAATTTCTTTAGGGGTTGGAACACCGTCTTGATGTTTTACTAAGGAGCTTTTATTTTCCTCTTTAATAATGTCCATACAAAGTTCAACACACTCATCGCAAATGAAAACTGTAGGACCTGCAATTAGTTTTCTAACTTCATGCTGGCTCTTTCCACAAAAAGAACAATATAAGATATTTTTATTATTTTTTTCAGTCATAACGAATCAATGGTATGATATTAAATCTCTAAGAAACTGTTATCAAGCTGAAGTTGAAATAAACTCTATATATTGTGTGTTATTTTCTTTTTTCCACAACAGAGTCAATTAAGCCGAATTTTTTTGCGTCTTCAGGAGTCATAAAATTATCTCTTTCAAGAGCTTTAGATATTTCCTCCACTGACTTGCCCGTATGTTTCGAGTAGATAACATTAAGCCTATCTTTTAAGGACTGAATTTCTTTAGCATGAATTTGTATATCAGTAGCTTGTCCTTGAAAACCAGCGGAAGGTTGGTGAACCATTATTCTAGAATTTGGTAACGAGTATCTTTTTCCTTTATCTCCTGCTGCTAATAAAAAAGATCCCATGGACGAAGCTTGTCCTATGCAAAGAGTAGAAACTGGAGAATTAATATATTGCATAGTATCATAAATTCCTAAACCAGAGGTAACAAGTCCTCCAGGGCTATTTATATAAAAACTTATTTCTTTTTTTGGATTTTCAGACTCCAAAAATAGTAATTGTGCGGTAACAAGAGAAGCAACATTATCATTAACGGGGCCAACAAGAAAAACGATTCTCTCTTTCAAAAGCCTAGAATAAATGTCATAAGCCCGCTCACCTTTACTTGATTGTTCAACAACCATAGGGATTAGATTATTCATTTTTTCTTCAAAATCACGACTCATAAGTTTGATTTATACAACTATTGGTTACTTTTTGCTAATTTTATTTATTTACTTGGATTATTTTTCTTTTTTTTATCTTGGCGAGTTGCTTTTGCTTTATTGTTTTCATTGAAACTTGTTATCATTTTTTCAGCATCTTTTATTGATAATTCTTTTTTTGTTAAGTTAGCTTTAGATTTAATAAATTTAATAACTTTTTCCTCATATATGGAACTTTGTAAGTGTTGAGTAGCCGCAGGGTTTTTTTGATAATATTCAAAAACAAATTTTTCCTGACCTGGCATACTTTTAACTTGCTTTTGTATTTCATTTTTTATCTCGTCTTCAGTAACTTTTATATTATTTACTTCACCACATTCATTTAAAATTAATCCTAATTTAATTCTTTTCTTAGTCTCAATGATTGTATTTTTATCTTGATTTAATGTAGCATCTTTTGAATTAAATTTAATTTCATTATCTAATAAATTTTTTGGTATTTCAAATGTATGCGATTTATCTAATTGGTCTAATATTTCTTTTTTTGTTATAGAATTTAAAGCCATAGTATATTGGCTTGAAATTTGATCATTAACCTTTTTTGTTAAATCAGATAAATCTTGGGCTCCAAGTTTTTTTGCAAAATCATCGTTTAATTTACTTTCTTTAGATTGTTTAATATTTTTTATTTTACATTCGAAAATTGCTTCTTTATTAGCAAGTTCTTTTTTAGGGTGGTTAGGAGGCAATACAGCTTTTACTTTTTTAATATCATTTGTTTTTGCTCCTATTAATTGTTTATCAAAATCTTTTAAAAATAGATCTTTACCCAGTTCAATCGCAACTCCATTTCCTTTGCTTCCATCAAAGTCTTTACCTTGAACAGTAGCTTTATAATCAAAAATTATTTGATTGCCTAACTCAGCTTTAGACCCTTCTTGTCTGTCTTCAAAATTTTTATACTCTTTCGTTAAGTTTGCTAGTCTTGAGTCTAATTCTTTTTTATCAACTTTTATAGAATAATCAGAAATTTTATATTTTGAAAAAGATTGTAATTTAATTTCGGGCAATAAATCTAGTTCTAATTCAAAATTTAGATCTTTACCTTCGCCAAAAGTTTTTAAATTTATTTTGGGCTGACCTGCAACCTTGAATTTTTTATCTTGTATGGCTTTAGTGGTGCTTTCTTTCAAGATTTTATCAACCACTTCACCATAAATAGCTTTACCAAATTGATTTTTTATGACCATTGGGGGCACTTTCCCTTTCCTAAAGCCTTTGATATCTACCTGACTTTGAAGCTCTACTAATCTTGCATCTAATTTTTTTTTAATTTCTTGTTTATCAACTATAATTGATAAAATTGTTTGTAGATCTTTTTTTGATTTTATTTGTACTTTCATAATTTTCTGGTGGGCAAGAAGAGACTCGAACTCTTAAGCCTTGCGGCACTAGTTCCTAAGACTAGCGCGTATACCAATTCCGCCACTTGCCCACATAATTTTACGTGTTTATATATCAATTTTTTTTTTTAGAAAACTGTTAAGTCGAAAATAAGTCCATAAATAAATAATAATGAGGCTTAAAAACCAATACTTACATAATAGTCCATTTTCTTTAATAAAAAAACTAGGCAAAACTAACAAACTATACGTAAAATTAACTACTAACGAATTAAGATAATTACAATCTTTTACAGAGAATTTTAATTTTATAAACTTATAAAAGAGCATATGTAAATGAAATCTATCAGGTTTAATAGGTGATTTATTCTGTATAATTTTTCTTATAAAAGAGAAAAATACTTCAAAAAATAAATAAAATAAAATAATACAGAAAAAAAATGAAGAAATTTCAGGATTCAAATTATTGGTTGTAATTACATTTAAAGACGTAAATGATCCAAAAAGATATGCCCCTCCATCTCCCATAAAGATTTTTGCAGTTGGAAAATTAAACAATAGGAAAATTAAAAGAACGATCAATTGGGCGGTTAAAAATACTGAAAATAATTGATGTCCATTATCTAAATTTATTGATAATAATACTCCGTTAATGATAATTAACTGAAAAGCTAATAGTCCATTAAAACCATCTATTAAATTAGAGCCATTAATAATAAATAAAAAGCATAAAAGAATAAAAATGAACAGAATAATGTCAAAGGATAATAGATAATTAAGGAAAGGTAAATCAACCCCTCTTATTTCTAGTGAAAAAATTTTTATTATTAAGATTAAAAATATGCTCATTAAAATTAATCTTGTTTTTGGACTTAATCTAAACTTTATATCTTCAAAAAACCCAATTAAAAACAATCCTATTCCCGAAAATAAATACTCAAAGTAAATTATTGAAAACAATAAATCATTTAAAAATAAAAATATAAAAAAAGAGAAAATCGAGGCAATTCCACCACTTCTAGGAATATTTTGATTATGAAATGATTGGGGCTTATCAAAATCATCGTCGTAAAGTGATTTGCCAAAAATTTTATCTGATAATTTATAAATAATTAAAAATGTAAAAAAACTTAATACAGAAAAAATTGACAAAAAACTTAGTTCTAATGACTCGTTTGGCATTAATTTTTACTACCTTTATTGTTTTTTTTTACTATATATATACTTGTTATTATTATACCTAATGAAATCAAGGCGCGCCAAGTAATTACCTCATTCATAAGAAAATAACCAAAAAATATACCAAAAATAGGAATTAAATAAGCTACTTGAGTCTGAAATACCAAGCCATTAACCGATAAAATTCTAAATCTAATTAACCAAGCTAAACCAGTTGCGACTATACCTAAATATAATAAAGACAATGTAGACTCCAAAGTAGGATTGGCTAACCAAGGTTTTTCTAAAATAAATGACATAGGTAAAAGAAAAATTATTGACCATATAGTAGTTGAAGTAGTAACATTTTCGTTTCCTCTATTTTTGATCTTTAAAGTCAAAATACCTCCGATCGAATAAAATGTAGATCCTAAAATTGTGATAAGTGCAAAGATGTAATTACTTTCATTAATTACAATTCTATCTAAAAATAAAAACAAAACTCCTGAAAAACCAACTAATACCCCTACAGCTTTAAAGAAATTAATTTTTTCATCTTTTATAAAATAATGAGCAAGTATTGTTCCGGTTAAAGGAGTTGTGCTCATTAACATCGCAGCTAAATAACTGTTTATTTTACTTGTGCCTATTGCAATTAAAATAAAAGGAATTGCTATATTACATAAGCCTATTAAAGAATAAGTTTTCCACTCTTTTGAAAAAGCCTCTATTTTTATTTTTTTATATTTACAGAGAATAATTAAAGGCAAGCTAGCAAAAATTACTCTAACTAAAGCTAAGGTAATGGGTTGATAAGAGTAAGTAGCTATCTTTATATTAAAGAAAGAAGAACCCCAAATTAGTCCTAGCAATACTAGTAAAAAAATATCAAATTTGTTTGCTTCTCTCATGTTTATACAATTAATAAGTGTATTGATGCTTTAGACGCATAGCTGATATCATTTAATTACAAGATATTCTATAACTTTATTCTGATAGTAAACGATGATTAAAAATGAGTGCAAGTAAAATAAAAAAATTAATGAAAGATAAAGAGGTCGAGTACGTTGACCTAAGGTTTACCGATCCTAGAGGTAAACTACAGCATTTGACAATGGACAGTACCGTTGTGGATGAGGAGATGTTAGAAAAAGGTGTTTTTTTTGATGGGTCTTCTATAGCTGGGTGGAAAGCAATTAATGAGTCGGATATGATTTTAAAGCCAGATCTATCTAGACCGATAATAGACCCTTTTAATTCACATACTACTCTTAATATTTTTTGTGATATTATGGATGCAGTAAAAAAAGATCCTTATGGAAGAGATCCAAGAGGTACAGCAAAAAAAGCTGAAGATTATTTAAAGAAATCTGGCGTAGGTGATAAAGCTTATTTTGGTCCTGAACCAGAATTTTTTGTTTTTGATGATGTTAGATTCAAAAATGAGATGAATGAAACTAGCTTTTCTATAGACAGTTCTGAAGGTCCTTATAATACAGGAAAAAAATATGAAAATGGTAACTTGGCTCATAGACCGGGTGTTAAAGGTGGATACTTTCCTGTTCCTCCAGTAGATAGTGCACAAGATATGAGAAGTGAATATTTAAAAGCTTTAAAAGACATGGGTGTGAAAGTGGAGAAGCACCATCATGAAGTTGCTCCGTCACAACACGAATTAGGAATGTATTTTGGAACTTTAACAGATATGGCTGATAATGTGCAATTATATAAATACGTGGTTCAAATGGTAACAAATTCATTTGGTAAAACTGCTACCTTCATGCCCAAACCAGTTAAAGGTGATAATGGTTCAGGGATGCATTGTCATCAATCTATTTGGAAAGGAAGCTCCCCAGTATTTATGGGTAAAGAATATGCAGGGTTATCAAAAACAGCTTTATATTATATTGGAGGAATACTAAAACACGCTAAGGCAATTAACGCGTTCTCAAATGCTACTACAAATAGCTATAAAAGATTAATTCCAGGCTTTGAGGCACCTGTAATTTTAGCTTATTCAGCCAGAAACAGATCAGCGTCTTGCAGAATACCAATTATAATGAATCCCAAAGCAGCAAGAATGGAAATTAGATTTCCTGACGCTGCAGGCAATCCTTATTTAACTTTTGCTTCGATGCTAATGGCTGGAATAGATGGTATAAAAAATAAAATTGATCCAGGCAAAGCTTTTGATAAAGATCTTTATACTTTAGGAGAAGATGAAGTAAAAAAACTCCCAACTGTATGTGGCTCTCTAAGAGAAGCTATGGAGAGCTTAGATAAAGATAGAAAATTTTTAACTCAAGGTGGAGTTTTTACTGATGATCAAATAGATGCTTATATAGATCTAAAATTCCAAGAGATTTATAAATTTGAGCACACACCACATCCTATTGAGTTTGAGATGTATTATAGTCAATAATATTTAGACTTTAAAAGATTCTCCACAGCCGCATCGCTCTGTTTCGTTAGGATTTTTGAACACAAATTGTGAAGAAAACTTTTCTTTTTTGTAATCCATTTCTGTTCCTAAAAGATAAATGATAGCCGCGGGATCTATGAATACTTTAACTCCCTTGTCTTCAATTACTTCATCATTCACTTTTTGATCTTTAGCATATTCCATTGAATAACTCATACCAGCGCAGCCTCCAGATTTTACTCCAACTCTCACACCAATAGTTTTACCATCAGCATTTGACATAATTTCTTTAATTCTAGCTGCTGCAGTATCAGATAATTTAATAACTTGCTTGTTCATAAGTTTAGTTCTAATTTTGCTTCTTCACTCATCATATCTTTTGTCCATGGAGGATTCCAGACAAGTTTTAAGTCTACTTTCTTTATTTCTTCTATTGAATTGATGTTTTCTTTCACCATCTTTGGCAAACTATCCGCGACAGGACAGTTTGGACTGGTCAATGTCATCTCAACATAAGCCTCATTTTCGTTATTAATTTCTATATTATATATTAAGCCCAAATCATAAATATTGACCGGTATTTCAGGATCATAGACTTTTTTTATTTCAGCTATAACTTTATCTTTAATTTTCATGTTTTTTCTCCAAAACTTGGGACAGTGTGTGCCAAGCCATTGTCGCGCACTTAACTCTCATGGGAAAATCCTTTACTCCTGATAGAGACATGATTGTGGTCGTTTGATCATCGTTTAAGCTATTTAATGTAATAGTCTTATTTTCTTTAATTAAATTCAAAAAATTATCAATAATGATTTTCGCTACATTAAAATCTTTTCCTTTTAAAATATCGGTTAATATAGAGGCTGAGGCCAAAGAAATTGCACAGCCCTCACCTTCAAAACTAAGATCTAAAATTTTTTTTTCTTTATTCAGTTGAGCATAAATATGTACTTTATCACCACAAAGAGGATTATGACCTTTTGCATCACTTGTAAAATTTTTACATTTACCAAAATTCCTTGGATTTTTTCCATGATCTAATATTATTTCTTGATATAATTCTTTTAATTCCATTATAATTTAAAAACCTTTTTACATTTTTCTATTGCATTAATTAAAATATCTATATCTTCCTTAGTGTTATACAAACCAATAGAAGCCCTAGCGGTAGCAGACATACCAATTTTTTCATGTAATATTTGGCAACAATGATGTCCAGCCCTTATAGCAACTCCGTCATCATCAAGGATTGTTGCAATATCATGTGGATGAATTCCTTTAAGAGTAAAGGATATAACTGAAGCTTTATTTTTTGGATTACCAACTAAATTTATTAAATTATTTTTCCTTATTTTATCTATTCCATATCTAAGAACATCGTTTTCATTTTCAGAAATTTTGTCTAAACCAATTTTTTCAATAAGCTTTATTGACTCGCTAAAAGCAACGACTTCAGCGGTTTGCATTGTGCCTGCTTCAAATTTTGTTGGACTTTCAGCAAATGTTATGCTTTCTTTTTTTACCTCATCTATCATTCCTCCACCACCTTGGTACGGAGGCATTATATCTAACCACTTTTTTTTTCCATAGAGTATTCCTAGTCCATTAGGTCCATATAATTTATGGCAAGAGATTACATAGAAATCACAACCTAATTTTTGCATATCTAATTTTAAATGTGGCGCGCCTTGGGTTCCATCTATTAAAACGGGAATTTTTTTTGATGAAGCTAAATCAATAATTTCTTTTAATGGAGTTATACCTCCTGTAACATTTGATATATGGGTAATAGCTATTATTTTAGTTCTATTTGTAATTAATTTCTTAATTTCGTCTACTTCTATTTCAAGGTTTTCATTAATTTTTGCAAATTTAATTACTGCTTTTTTTTTGTTTCTTAAATAATGCCAAGGAACGTAATTTGAGTGATGTTCTAACTCTGTAAGAATTATCTCATCTCCCTCATTTATAAATTTTTCACCAAAAGAGTTTGCTACTAAATTAATACCTTCTGTAGCACCCTTAGTGAATATTATCTCTTCTCTATGCTTTGCATTAATAAATTTTTTTACAAGATCTCTAGTTTCTTCAAATCTATTAGTTGCGGTAACAGCTAACGAATGCACGCTTCTACCAACGTTGGAAAATTCCTTCTCATAGAAATAAGACATTCTATCAATAACAGATTTAGGTTTTTGAGAAGAATTCGCGCTATCTAAATAAACTAACGGATTGTTATTTATTTTTTTTTTAAATATTGGAAAATTATTTTTAATTTGATCTATTTTCATATTTTATATGCGTGTTAAAATGTTTTAATAAAATGTTTATAATTTCTTTGTTTTTTATTTTTTCCAAAACACTCTCTAAAAATCCCTTTATAATCATTTTTACTGCTTCTTTTCCCTCTATACCTCTCGCTTTTAAATAAAATAAAGCCTCTTTATCAATATTTCCTGATGTTGAACCATGAGAACATTTTACATTATCTGCGTAAATTTCAAGTTCAGGTTTCGTGCTAAATTCAGAGTCTTCATCAAGCAAAAGGCCTTTGCTTAATTGATATGCATTAGTTTTTTGCGCTATCTCGTCTACAAAAATTTTACCTTGAAACACTCCTTTACTACCTGAAGTAAGAACGTTTTTTATGTCTTGATGACTTTGACAACTTGGTTTTAAATGTTGAATATTAGTTTTAATTTCCTGATGCTTATTTATACCTAGAAATAACCCAGAATATACTTCACCACAAGAATTTGACCCATTTAACTTAATGTTACTTTCAAATTTTCCAAATTTCATACCTGATGAGAACAAGTATTTTTTAAAATTTGAATCTTTTGATAATTTAACTCTTGAAAATTCATAAAAAAAATTATTACTTTCGTTTTTATTAATAAAAAAATAATCAAGAGATGAATTTTCTTCTAAATTTACATATTTAAATGTATTTTTAAAAAAATTTCCTTCAGACTCATCTATTAAATATTCTATTATTGTGGCATTGGAATTTATTGACATATTTATTGACTCAGAATTATTTATCATTTTGTTTTTTAATGAACCGGTAAAATAATTGTAGATTACTATGGGATATTTAAATGTATAATCTGAATTTACGTTTAAGTTAAATCCGCCTTCATGTAAAGCAGTGTTAAGATTTTGCATTGAGTTATCTTTGAATTCATTTGCAAAATTTAAATGATGATCAATGTCAAGTTCTTTGATTGTTAAATAATTTTTATCTTTTGAGTTTTCAGATTTAAAATCAAATGACTCTAATTTACCATTAATAAGTATTATAGAATTATGAATAAACTTTAAATTTTGGATGTTTGGTTTTTTACTATCTAATTGTTCATTATTTAATTCTTTAAAATTATCTTTTAAAACTTTTTCTAAATCAGTGAATTTCCAATCCTCTTCCCTTTTATTAGGAAATCCTTTTTTTTTAAAAGTTAATAGATTTTCTTCCCTTAACTTAAGGCTTTTATCTGACTTATCTTTAATTTTAAAATTTAGTTCCATAATTAAATTAGATTTGTATACCCAGTCTTTTCTAGTTCTTCTCCAAGTTCTTTAGAGCCAGTTTTTATAATTTTTCCTGCTGATAATACGTGTATGAAATCTGGTTTTATAAAATTTAAAAGTCTTTGATAGTGAGTAATAATTAGGAAAGAATTTTTTTTATTTTTATAAGAATTAACTCCATCTGCTACAATTTTTAAGGCATCTATATCTAGACCTGAGTCTGTCTCATCTAAGATTGCAAGCTTTGGTTCTAATATTTTTAGTTGTAATATTTCATTTTTCTTTTTTTCTCCTCCTGAAAATCCAACATTCAAGTGCCTAGATAAAAATTTTTCATCTATACCTAGCTCTTTAGCTTTTTCTTTTACAATTTTCAGAAAATTAATCGCATCAATATCTTTATCGCCTTTGGCTTTTCTTATTGAATTAAGTGATGTTCTCAAAAAATTATTTGTATTTACTCCGGGTATTTCAGTTGGATATTGAAAAGCTAAAAACACTCCTTTTTGAGCTCTTTCTTCTATTGAAATTTGAGTTAAATCTTGTCCTTCGTACTTTAATTCTCCAGAAATATTATAACCTGGTTTACCTGATAATATATTGGCTAAGGTACTTTTCCCAGACCCATTAGGGCCCATAATTGCATGAACTTCTCCTTGGTTTATTTTAAGGTTCAAACCTTTAATAATTTGCCTATTATTAATATCAGCTTTAAGATTTTTAATTTCTAACATTACCCAACACTTCCTTCTAAGCTAATTGAAACTAATTTTTGAGCTTCTACAGCAAATTCCATAGGTAATTGTTGTAAAACTTCTTTGCAAAAACCATTTACGATTAAACTAACTGCCTCTTCTTGGTTTAAGCCTCTTTGATTGCAATAAAAAAGTTGCTCCTCATTAATTTTTGAAGTTGTAGCTTCGTGTTCTATTGTGGAAGAAGAATTCTTGTTTCTTATATAAGGCACAGTATGTGCTCCACATTTGTTTCCCATCAAAAGAGAGTCACATTGTGTATAATTTCTAGAATTAATTGCTTTTTTATTTATATCAACTAATCCTCTATAAGTATTATCCGCATTACCAGCAGATATTCCCTTAGAAATTATTTTGCTTTTAGTATTTTTTCCTAAATGTATCATCTTAGTCCCAGTATCAGCTTTTTGATGATTGTTAGTAATTGCAATCGAATAAAATTCTCCAACAGAATTGTCGCCTTGTAAAATACAGCTTGGGTATTTCCAGGTAATTGCAGATCCTGTTTCAACTTGGGTCCAAGAAATTTTAGAATTTTTTCCTCGGCAGGCTCCTCTTTTAGTTACAAAATTATAAATCCCACCTTTTCCCTCTTCATCACCAGGGTACCAATTTTGTACAGTAGAATATTTAATCTCTGCATCATCAAGAGCTATGAGCTCAACATTTGCGGCATGAAGTTGATTTTCGTCTCTCATAGGTGCAGTGCAACCTTCAAGGTAACTGACATAGCTTCCTTTATCTGCAATGATTAATGTTCTTTCAAACTGACCGGTTTGAGAAGCGTTTATTCTAAAATATGTAGAAAGTTCCATTGGACATCTTACGTTTGGTGGTATGTAAACAAATGAACCATCTGTAAATACTGCAGAGTTTAAAGTAGCAAAATAATGATCTGTCAAAGGGATTACAGAACCTAAATATTTTTTAACTAAGTCAGGATGATTTTGTATGGCCTCTGAAATAGAACAGAAAATTATACCCTTTTTAGTTAATTCTCCTTTAAAAGTAGTTGCTACCGAAACAGAGTCAAAAACAGCATCAACAGCAACACCACTTAGTCTTTTCTGTTCATCTAGGGGAATGCCAAGTTTTTTATAAGTTTCTATAAGTTTAGGATCGACGTCTTCTAAACTTTTAGGTTTATCTTTAGTGCTTTTAGGAGCGGAATAATAATAAAGATCTTGGTAATCTATTTTAGGGTATTTTGGTTTTTGCCAATTAGGTTCTTTTAGTAATTTTAATCTTTTGTAAGCTTTAAGCCTCCAATTTAAAAGCCATTTAGGTTCTTTTTTTTCTTTTGAAATAAATTTTATTGTTTCTTCATTTAGCCCTTTTGGTGCTTTAAAACTTTCAATGTCAGTTGTAAAACCATATTTGTATTCTTTATTTGTATCTATAACTTTGCTCATTATCTTTTAATTAGTTCCTCTAATTTTACGTTTTCAAAAAATCCATTAATGTGAGTATCTAATTTGTCCCACAGATTGTGTGTTATGCATTTCACAGACTTATTATTACATCCTTTTTTTGATTCTTTTTTGCAATTAAGGGTTTTTACCTCTTCATTGACAGCATGAAAAATATTTGAAATTTTAATTTCTGAAGCTGGTCTATCCAAGGCATATCCGCCCTTAACTCCTCTTACACTTTTTACTAACTTGCTTTCTTTCAAATGGATAAATAATTGCTCTAAGTAAGCTAAAGAAATATTTTGTCTCGTAGAAATTTCAGTTAGACTTACCGGTTTATTTTCAGAATATGACGCAAGATCTGCCATTGCCATTACTGCGTATCTTCCTTTAGTAGTTAATTTCATAAATTTGGCTTGTTTTATAACAGTTTTGAATTAATTCCTACTAAATTACTCTGATTTAAAAAAAAATATTTGACGCATAAAAACATGTTATAAGTCTATTCTTTTATTGAAAATAATTATCATTATTAATATGAAACAGAAAAGTTTAGAAATTTTTATTCCTGGTCCGGCTGGAAGACTTGAAGGTAAATATTATAAAAATCCAAAATTTGGTTCTCCAGTTGCAATAGTATTGCAGCCTCATCCACAATATGGTGGGACAATGAATAATAGAATTGTTCAGCTTATGTATAATACTTTTTTAGAAAATGGTTTTTCTGTCATAAAAATTAATTTTAGAGGCGTTGGAAAAAGTGATGGAGTATTCGATAACGGTCAAGGTGAGCTTTCTGACGCAGCCGCAGCTTTAGATTGGATTGAAAGAGAAAATATGGATTATAGTCAATGTTGGGTATCTGGTTTTTCTTTTGGTGCTTTAATATGTATGCAATTAATAATGAGGCGCCCTGAAGTAAATAATTTTATAGCTATTTCACCTCAACCAAACGTTTATGATTTTTCTTTTCTAGCTCCATGTCCAACATCTGGTCAAGTGGTATATAGTGACAATGACGAACTTGTTACAAAAGAAAGTATAAACGAATTAGACACAAGAATAAAAAATCAAAAAGGAGTGGAAGTAATATTTTCTAAAATCAAAGGAGCTAATCATTTTTTTAAAGGAAGAGAGGAAAGTCTAAGACAAGAAGTTGAAAAATATATTGGTGAAAAAACAGCTTTAATCTAATAATTAATAATTTCTCCCCCTGTGCAAGGTGACGAGCAACCAGTAGTTTGAGGAAAAGAAATTGGTAAAGATAGTACAGATCTTATAGCTAAATACGCAAAAGCTTGAGACTCAATAAAGTCACCCTCTAAACTATAATCTTCAGAGCTATAAAAAGATAAATTTTTATTCGTGTATAGCTTTATTTGTTTAATTAAATTTAAATTTTTTCTTCCTCCTCCACAAATAATAACTTTAACTTTTTTATTTAAATAATCTTTTAAAAATAAATCTATATTTGATGCTATTATTTTTGAAGTAAATTTTACTAAAGTTGCAGCTCCATCTTCAATTGAAAGACCTCTTGCAAATGAGACATCAAAATCATTAGTATCTAAAGATATATTATTTTTTTTTTTAAAATTATTTTCGTAAAGCTCCAGAGCTTGCTCTAGAATAATTTCATTAACTGTTCCTCTTTCAGAAATTTTTCCTTCGTTATCAAATTTTTTTTTGGTATATTTTTGTATCCATTGGTCTATTAAGCAATTTCCAGGACCAAGATCTTTACTTAAAATTTTATTATCTTTAAAGTCATATAAATACGTCATATTAGATATGCCTCCTATATTTAGAATAGCAGCAGGCAAATTAATTTTTTTAGATTTAATCAAATATTTATGAAATATTGGTGTTAAAGGAGCTCCTTCTCCTCCATTTAAAATATCGTTTTTTCTAAAATTGAAAACAGTTTTTATCTTAGTAAGTTGAGATAATAAAATACCATTTCCAAGTTGGTTTGAAATTTTCTCATCAGGATTATGATAAATCGTTTGGCCGTGAAACCCTATTAAATCTAAAGTAATATTTGAAGAAATATCCTTTATTATTTTTGCGTTAAATAAAGTAATTTTTTTTTCTAATTCTTTAATTTTTAAGGAATGGGTCTTTAAGTCGTTATAAGAGTTAATCTTATTTTTTAATTCGTGAAAGTCGTAGAATATACTTTTATCGTACTCATAGTATCTTTCCTTTACTACTGTAAATTTATCTTGGCCGTCTGAACGAACAATAGATGCATCTACTCCGTCACCTGAGGTACCGCTCATTAATCCTAAGCATGTGTATTCTTTCTTCATAATTGTATTTATTTATACTAAATTTTGTATAATATTATTCTTATAATTATTATAAATATGAAAAGCACTTTTTTGAGAGAAATGCAAGAAAGGGGGTTTTTAAATCAGTGCACTGATTTGGAAAAACTTGACTCAATAATTTCAAGAAAGTCTATCTCAGCATATATTGGATTTGACTGCACAGCGAATAGTTTACACGTAGGGAGCTTACTCCAGATCATGATTTTGAGGCTTCTTCAAAAACATGGGCATAGACCCATAATCCTTTTAGGAGGTGGAACTACACTAATTGGTGACCCATCAGGGAAAGACTCAACTAGAAAAATTTTAAAAACCAAAGATGTTAAAAAAAATATTTTAAGTATTAAAAAAATATTTGAAAAATTATTAAACTTTAAAGATAAAAGAATTAAACCGATTTTTGTGGATAATTTTTCCTGGTTGGGAAAATTAAATTATATAGATTTTTTAAGAAATGTTGGTTCACAATTTACTTTAAATAAAATGTTAACTTACGACAGTGTTAAATTAAGACTGGATAGAGAACAATCACTTAGCTATATGGAGTTTAACTATATGATTTTACAAGCTTATGATTTTTATAAACTCTATGAGAAGAAAAATTGTTTATTACAACTTGGAGGTTCTGATCAGTGGGGAAATATAATTAATGGAGTTGATTTAATAAGACGTATTTTGAAAAAAGAGGCTTTTGGATTGACTAGCCCTCTAATAACTTTATCCTCTGGTGCAAAAATGGGTAAAACTGAAAAGGGAGCAATTTGGTTAGAAGAAAAATTATTTTCTTCTTACGATTATTGGCAATTTTGGAGGAATTCAGATGATAGAGATGTAGTAAAATTCTTAAAATTTTTTACTGATATCGAAACCGACAAAATAAATAAACTTACTGAAACAAATCAGATAAATGATTTAAAAAGAATTCTTGCTAGTGAAACTACTAAAATATTACATGGTAAAATAAAATCGTCTCAAGCTGAAAAAACAGCAACCGATATTTTTAAACTAGGAAAAATTAACGAAAATCTTCCTTCAAAAAAAATTTTAAAGAGAGATCTAATTCAAGGTGTGAAGTTTTTGGAGTTGTTAGTTTCTAACAATATAATGAGCTCTAAAAGTGAAGCAAGAAGAGCAATAAATAGCAATGGTATAAAAATAAACGATGAATTAGTACAAGATGAAAATAAATTAGTTACATCATCAGATTTTAAGAATTCGAACATGAAAGTTTCTTTTGGTAAAAAAAAACATTACCTATTTAAAGTTACTTAGTTCTTTTTAATGCTTTTTGTATAAATCTTGGAGTTAAGCTTTTTATTGGATTTACCGTTGTTTTTATATTGTCAGGTGTGCCTTTCATTTTAAAGCTTATTCCAAATAAACCCTCACCAATTTCCTTGGGAATTAAAATATCTCCTACTATAGGAACTTTAGATAAAAACTTATTTAAAGTTTTTGCAGG
The DNA here is from genome assembly GCA_902604065.1 of uncultured Pelagibacteraceae bacterium. Taxonomy (GTDB): domain Bacteria; phylum Pseudomonadota; class Alphaproteobacteria; order Pelagibacterales; family Pelagibacteraceae; genus Pelagilacustribacter. The sequence continues at coordinate 48,258 of CACKXF010000006.1, forward strand.
AACCATAGTTCCTCTCAAACTTACTAGGTCTGTTTTGGATTCTACGTAACCTTCCATTAAAACAGAAATACTTGGTCCGATCGCATACAACTCTCTTAGATTTAAAATATTATCATTTTTTTCTATTTTCATTTCTAATTTATCAAAAGACAAACCTTCTCCGGACATTGCGTCAGCCATACCACCGAAATCAGCTAGCGATAATAACTTTACTATATTAGGTGCATCTTTAACTTTGAAGTTTTCAACAATAAGATTTGAATTGCTTTTTTGAGAATTATAATAGGAATTGAATAACAATTTACCTCCAGACAAACCCTTAAAAAAATTATAATTTTTTAATAATGGTCCCGGCAAGTCTGAATAAACTTCTAAAATTTTCATTTTAGAAATTTCATCTTCTCTTAAGGATATATCAATATACTTATCCTTATAGAATTTACCTTTCGATATTATTTTATTAAATTTTCCTCTTTTAACAGATCCAATAAGACTAAAATTAGATATTTTTTCAGAAAAATTATTTGTTATTTCGCTTATATTTATTGAGATTTCTTTATTTACATCATTTAAAAATTTAGAATTATCTCTTTTGTCTAGAAAATTTGTCAGATTACTTGCGTCATATTTTGATCCTTTAATTTCTAATTTATCATTAAGAAGTACACTAAAATTATTATTTAACTTATTATCTTTAAAAGTCTTGACTATAATGTTATCAAAATTCTTAAGTTGTTTGTTTTTAATAAGCATTTTATTTATTTCGATAAAGTTTTTATTTTCTTTTAAAGAAATTCTTTTTAGATTAATTGACTTCTCTCCTATTTCTAGATCTGTATTAAAATTAACAATTTTATTTTTAGAATTGAAATTTATTATAGGTATACTAATTTCATCATTAAAATCTAAATTAATATATATTTTCTGAAGTTTAGATAAGACGTTTTTAAATTCAAATTTTTGACTCTGTTTATTATTTAATTTGTATAGACCAGATAAATAGATATTTTTATTTTCGCCTTTATTATAATCAATTTTAAATTCAGTTTTTTCAAAATTTAGACTTTCAACACCATTTTTTAAAAAATCAATTTTTATTATATCTTTAAAATTTAAACTTGAATTTTTAATAACGCCAGATGCTTTTATTTTATAATTAATTAATTTCAAAGTTTTGTCGAATTCAAGGTTAAATAAATTAGTTAAGCTACTGTTAATCTTTACGGTATTAAAATTTTCAAGTATTTTTTCATCAAAAAAATTTCCTATTTCTTTTTTTGATAAATTAAAATTTGATTTAATTTCACCATTAAGACTTAATGAGTTTGAATTATCAAATTTAACAAATCCAGAGTTAATTTGAAATCCACTTATTAAACCTCTCAAATTATCTATTTCACCGTAATTTTCTTTTATAGAGTATATAAAACTTGAATTATTTATTTCTATATTTTTAAAAAGCGCAAATAAATTTTTAACATATCCATTAATTTCATAATTAGAAATTTCATTGTTTTTTAAATTTAAATCAACATTGAAACTTATACTACCAGTTTTTACTTCATTGAGAAAAAATTTTTTTAAATTTGATGGTTTAAAATATTTTATAATTTTTTTAACTTCTTGTATATCAGTTTCCTCAAAAGAAATATAAATTTTATCTATTTCTGTAGAGCCAGTTAAAAAAGATTTAAAATTAATATTAGCTTTAATTTTTTTTACATTTAAATTGGTCTCATAATATTTAATTTTTGGTTTAGAAGTTGTTATAAAAAAACCTAATTTTTTTAAATCTACTTTAATTTTTATTTTGTTTAAATCAATTCTAGCATTTGGTTCGTTCAAGGATATTTTGCTTTCTAATAAAGAATTAAATTTTTCTGTCTCATATCCAAATATTGACAAATAAATCAATGAAAAAAAAATCAAAAAAGATATTGATAATATTGATAAAAAAAAAATTCGCATAATTATCTATTTATAACACCTGCTTCTATAAATTTATCTATGTTTCCATTTAAAACTCCTTCAGGATCGGAGCTTTCAGTTTTATTTCTTAAATCTTTTACAAGCTGATAAGGTTGAAGTACATAAGACCTAATTTGGTGGCCCCATCCAATTTCAGTCTTTGACTCCAAATTTTTTAAATTATCTTTTTCCCTTTTTTGAATTTCGTACTCATACAATCTTGCTCGAAGCATTTTATAGCAAGTTTCTTTATTCTTATGTTGGGATCTCTCATTTTGACATTGCACAACTATTTTTGTTGGTAGATGAGTAATTCTTACTGCGCTGTCAGTAGTATTTACGTGTTGTCCTCCTGCTCCACTAGATCTGTAGGTGTCAATTCTAAGCTCGCTATCATCAAATTTAATATCAATACTATCGTCTATAACGGGATAAACCCATACGCTAGCAAAGCTAGTATGTCTTCTAGCTCCACTATCAAATGGAGAAATTCTAACTAATCGGTGCACACCAGACTCACTTCTCATAAGTCCATATAAATTAATGCCAGAAATTTTTAATATAGAAGACTTTATTCCTGCTTCTTCTCCTTTATGCTCAGAAATTATTTCATAATTAAACTTTTTTTTATCAAACCATTTTAAATACATTCGTTTTAGAATATCGGCCCAGTCTTGACTTTCGGTACCACCAGCACCCGCATGTATTTCTAAATAGATGTCAAGTTTGTCATTTTCTTTTGATAAAAAACAATTTACTTCTGTTTTTTTTAAATCAATAAATAATAAGTTTAGTTTTTCGTAACAGTCTTTAATAACTGACTCGTCCTTTTCATCTAAACTTAATTTGTACAATTCAGATATATTTTGGATTTCATTATTAAAACCATTAAAAGAAGCTATTAAGTCTTCGTAAAATTTTTTCTCTCTTAGTGTTGTTTTGGCTTTATTTTGATTTTTCCAAAAATTTTCTTTTGATATTTCTGATGATAAATTTTTAAGTCTCGTTGTAATATCATTTTTTTCAAAGATACCCCCTTATATTTCCAAGAACTTTATTTGCTTCGTTTATTTTTGTATTGAATAAATTCATTAATAAAACTGCCTAAACTTTATAAGATTATCATAATTATAACTTGAAATTAATTCCTTATTATTAATATTGTTAATATCTTTAAGCTTAAATGCTTCAAGAATAAAGTCTTTGTCATCAAAATCTGACTGCTTACCAGTATTATAATTTATTGGAGCGAAATAAATATCATTGGGAATTGCAAATTCTTGGAAATCATCTTTAAAAAGAGCTTTTTGGACAAAATTTTTAAAAATAGGGAGAGCTGCCTTTGAGCCAGTTTCAAATTTTCCTAAAGTTTTTGGATTATCAAAACCAACATATACCCCGATGACTAAATTAGAGCTATATCCAATAAACCAAGCATCAAAATTATTATTAGTAGTTCCTGTTTTACCGGCTATAGGAACTTTTAAATCTTTTAATTTTTTTCCTGTTCCTCTTGTAATTACACCTTTTAAAATAGATGTTATTTGATAAGCAGTTTGTTCACTAATAACCTTCTTTTGATTAAATTCTATTACAGGTAAATTAGTATTTAAGTCATCCTCAGAAAATCTATCGCAACCTTTACATTTTGCAAACTCTGATAGAAAAATAGTTTTTCCTCTTCTATCTTGAATTCTATTTATTAAAGTAGGTTTAACTTTTTTTCCTCCATTAACAAAAGTTGCATAACCAGTAGTTAAATTTAAGAGTGAAGTTTCTACAGATCCTAATGATACTGATAATAATTCAGGTATATCGTCATATATTTCGAGTTCTTTAGAAAGATTTAAAATTTTACCTAAACCTAAATTTTTTGCAATTCTGACAGTCATCAAATTTCTTGAAAATTCAATTCCTTTTCTTAAAGTAGATGGACCATAAAACTTTTTACCATAATTTTCAGGTTTCCAATCTTTTAGTCCAATGCCTTGTTCTGCAATGAATGGGGCATCAAGTACGATTGAATTTGGAGATAATCCATTTTCCATAGCAGCGGCATAGACAAAAGGTTTAAAGGCTGAACCAGGTTGTCTTTTAGCTTGAGTCACTCTATTAAATTCACTTGAAATATAACTAAAGCCCCCAACTAATGCCTTTACCTCTCCAGTATAAGGGTCTAGAGCGATA
>CACKXF010000007.1 GCA_902604065.1 uncultured Pelagibacteraceae bacterium
AGAGTCCTTTCAATTAGAAAAAATTGATAGAACAATATGATGACAAACGATTTATCAAATAAAAGTTTTTCTCAAAGACAGCTTAGAGTTGGCGAACTTGTAAAGCAAAGTTTGGGCGAAATATTTATAAAAAATGAGTCCAAAATATCTGAGCTTAACTCAAAATTTATAACCGTCACAGAGGTAAGAATGACACCTGACTTGAAAACAGCAAGAGTTTATGTCATTCCATTAGGCGGAATTGAAATGCGAGAAATCGTTGTTGTCTTGACTAATAACGCTCATCTTGTTAGAAAAGCTCTTTCAAAAAAACTTAATTTAAAGTTTCTCCCTAAATTAAAATTTATTGAAGATCGTTCCTTTGAATACGCAGAAAAAATAGAAAGATTAATTGCAGAGAATAAAAAAAATGAAACAGACAAAAAAAGATATAATTAAATCCTTAGCGATCAATTCAAAAGATGTTGGATCTGCAGAAATTCAAATTGGGCTTTTAAGCAATAAAATAGAAAAATTAGCTGAACATTTTAAAAAATTTAAAAAAGATAAACACTCGACAATGGGTCTTTCAAAATCAGTTAACAAAAGAAAAAAATTACTCAGTTATCTAAAAAAAAATAATCTAAAATCATATGAAAAAATTATAAAACAACTCAACTTAAGGAAATAATGTTCAAAATTCAAAAAGAAGAAATTAATATTAATGGTAAAAAAATTACTTTAGAAACAGGCAAAGTCGCTAGACAAGCTGATGGAGCTATAATTGCAACATGCGGTGAAACAGTTGTTATTGCTACTGCAGTAGGTGCAAAAAAACTTAGAGAAGACCAGGACTACTTTCCTTTATCAGTAAATTATCAAGAGAAATATTATGCAGCAGGAAAGATACCTGGAGGATATTTTAAAAGAGAAGCTCGGCCAACTGAATCTGAAACTTTAATATCTAGATTAATAGATAGACCAATTAGGCCTTTATTCCCCTCAAGTTTTATGAATGAAGTTCAGTTGCTACCTACAGTATTATCTTATGATGGAGAAAATCAACCGGATATTTTATCTATAATCGCTTCATCAGCTGCTTTATCAATATCCGGCCTTCCTTTTCAAGGCCCAATAGCTGCTAGTAGAGTCGGATATAAAGATGGAAAATATCTACTTAACCCTTCCCCAGAAGAACTGAAAACGTCAGAACTTGATTTAGTTGTTGCAGGAACTAGAGACGCAGTTTTAATGGTAGAGTCTGAAACATCAGGACTATCAGAAAAAATTATGCTTGATGCAGTTAAATATGGACATGAAAATTTTATACCAGTTATAGATGCCATTGAAAGTCTATCTAAAAAAGCTGGTAAACCTAAATGGGAAATAGAAGAAGTTGACCATTCAAAAGTTAAGAAAAAAATTACAAGTGAATTTGAAACAGATTTAAGGAAAGCATTTAAAGTGGTTGATAAAAAGAAAAGATCAACTTTGATTTCTGAAATTGACTCTAAATGCAAAGAAATATTCAAAGACGATGAAAACGTCACAGAAAACCAAGCAATGGCTCAATTAAAATCTCTTGAAAAAGATATTGTACGTACAGCTATTCTTAAAGATAAAAAAAGAATTGATGGAAGAGGTCTTGCAGACGTTAGAAAAATTGAGTGCGAAGTAGGTGTTTTGCCAAGAACTCACGGTTCAGCGCTATTTACAAGAGGAGAGACTCAAGCTTTAGTAGTAACTACTCTTGGAATGTCAGATGATGAACAAAGACTAGAAAGCCTGGACGGTATGCAAAGATCAAGTTTTATGTTGCATTATAATTTCCCTCCGTTTTCAGTTGGAGAATGTGGCAGAATAGGTACTGGAAGACGAGAAATAGGCCATGGTAAACTTGCTTGGCGAGCAATCAATTCTTCACTGCCTCTAAAAGAAAATTTTCCATACACTCTTAGAGTGGTCTCAGAAATAACAGAGTCCAATGGTTCTTCTTCAATGGCAACAGTTTGTGGCACTTCTTTATCGCTTATGGATGCTGGTGTTCCTATTAAGGAACCAGTGGCTGGTATTGCAATGGGTTTAATAAAAGAAGGAGACAGCTTCTCCGTTCTTTCAGACATACTAGGAGATGAAGACCACTTAGGAGATATGGATTTTAAAGTAGCAGGAACCAAAGATGGAATTACCTCTTTACAAATGGACATAAAAATAACCGGAATTACTTTTGAGATAATGGAGCAAGCTCTAAATCAAGCCAAATCAGGTAGAGAGCATATTTTAGGTGAAATGAACAAAGCTATTAAAACATCAAGAAAAGAATTTTCTAAGCACACACCAAAAATGGAAACAATAAAAGTTGATAAAAAAGATATTGCAACGGTTATTGGAAAAGGAGGTGCTACAATAAGAGAGATAGTTGAAAAATCAGGAGCAAAAGTAGATGTCAAAGACACAGGTGAAGTTACTGTAGCTGCTCCAGACGAAAAATCTAGAAATTCTGCAATTGAAATTATAAAAAGCTTAATAGCAAAACCAGAAGTTGGAAAAATTTATAAAGGTAAAGTAGTAAAAATTATGGAATTTGGAGCTTTTGTTAATTTTCTAGGTAAACAAGATGGTTTGGTTCATATTTCAGAACTCGCAGGAAAAAGAGTGGCTAAGGTAAGTGATGTAGTCAAAGAAGGTGATGAAGTTTCCGTAAAAGTCTTAGGTTTTGACAGAGGCAAAGTTAAATTGTCAATTAAACAAGCTGTTGCTTAAAAATTTAAATTTTGTACTCAAAGTTTTGAGTCTCTTCATTTACTTGAAGTTCTATAGCCCCGTTCCTTAAATGAAAATTTCTTGCCATATCGGTGAGTGGAGAAAGAGTAATTAGTCTGTTAAGATGATTTGATTTTTTTATTTTTTTAAAAACCTCTTTAACAATTAATTTACCTCCTCCCTTTTTTTTAGACCAGACAGTGTATGCTATCGCTATTTTACCAACTCTTTGGTCTCTTCGAATGCTTTGTAAATGTGCATCCCTTGTCATTAAATCTAATTCTTTTACATTTGTTGGTATATCATTTGTAAACCCAAAACACATTATAGCACAAATATCATTTTTATGTTTAACGCCATAAATCTTTCGACCATAACTTGTTCTAAAATCATTATTTAATTCCGGCCTAATAGGATCTTCTTCTGGATTACAAGACTTAAGCTCGACCAGTTCTGCTCCTTTGATCCAATCAAAGAAATTTTCAAATTTTTCTCTAACTTTTTTATTTAATTCTCTCATTTTTTCTTATTTTTAAACTTTTTTATTTGTTTAGGAGTTATTATTTATGCAATTTAGTAATGTGATTAACGCAGGTTAAGTTATGTTTTTTGGATCTGGCATTCCTACTTTATTATATCCAGCATCTACATAATGTATTTCTCCGGTTACCCCACTAGCCAGCTCGCTTAGCAAGTAAAGAGCTGAGTTGCCTACATCGTGAATATCAACGTTTCTTTTTAAAAAAGAGTGATTTTCATTCCATTTATATAAAAATTTTGCATCTCCTATAGCAGATGCAGCTAATGTTTTAATTGGTCCTGCGCTTATAGCATTCACCCTGATCTTTTTTTGCCCAAGATCTCTTGCTAAATATTTTACGCTAGCCTCCAACGCAGATTTACAAACTCCCATAACATTATAATTTGGGATTGCTTTAGTAGACTCATACGTAAGTGTCAATAAACTTCCACCATCTTTCATTATTTTAGAGGCTTCTTTGGATACTTCTGTAAAGGAAAAACATGAGATTAGCATACTTCTAAGAAAATTTTCTCTTGTTGTATTTAAATATTCACCTGATAATTCTGATTTGTCTGAGAAGGCAACCGCGTGAACTACAAAATCAATTTCACCCCATTTTTGTTTTATATCTTCAAAAAGTTTTATAACTTCTTCTTTTTTTTCAACATCACAACTAAAAGTAACTTTCGAATTAAGCTTTTCAGCTAAAGGTAAAACTCTCTTTTTTAATGCGTCACCTAAATATGTAAAAGCTAATTCAGCCCCAGCTTCTGCAAGTTTTTGAGAAATTCCCCATGCAATTGATCTCTCATTTGCCACACCCATTATCAAACCTTTTTTACCTTTCATTAAACTCATAATTATACCTTTTCAAAAATTAAAGCAGCGTTTGTACCACCGAAACCAAAACTGTTAGACATTACCGTATTTAGTGAGGTCCCTTTTTGAGTTTTTGTAACTATAGGAAATTTTTTAGCCTCTTCATCCATTTCATTTATATTGGCAGAACCAGCAATAAAATCATTTTTCATCATAATTAAACAATAAATCGCTTCATGTACTGATGCGGCACCTAAAGGATGTCCTGATAAAGATTTTGTTGAACTAATTTTAGGAATTTTTTCTCCAAAAGTTTTTAGAACAGCATTTAATTCAGTAATATCTCCTACAGGAGTTGATGTCCCGTGAGTATTTATATAATCAATTTTGTTTTTAGAAGTAGCCATAGCCATTTGCATGCATCTTACAGCACCTTCGCCAGATGGCGCCACCATGTCATAACCATCGGATGTTGCACCATATCCAGTTAATTCAGCATAAATTTTTGCTCCTCTAGCTTTTGCATGCTCATACTCTTCAAGCACTAAAACCCCAGCTCCACCAGCAATAACAAACCCATCTCTGGTTTTATCATAAGCTCGTGATGCAGTTTCAGGTTTATCATTGTATTTTGAAGACAAGGCAGTCATTGCATCAAACATTGCAGTCATAGCCCAATGAACTTCCTCACTCCCACCTGCAAAAATAATTTCTTGTTTCCCCATTTGAATTAATTCCATGGCATTTCCAATACAGTGTCCGCTAGTTGCACAGGCGGAACTCATTGTATAGTTTGTTCCTTTAATTTTAAAAGGAACAGCAAGTGTTGCTGAAGCTGTGCTACCCATCGTCCTAGGCACAATAAATGGCCCCATTAATTTTGGTGTTTTAGCCCTAGTTTTGTCTGCAGCAAGAATTACATTTTCGATAGATGGTCCACCTGAACCCATTATAATCCCAGTCTTAAAATTACTTACCTCACTTTCTTTTAAACCAGAGTCTGAAATCGCTTCTTTCATAGCAATATAATTGTAAGCTGAGCCAGATCCCATGAATCTAATTGTTTTCCTGTCAACAAAATCTGAAAGTTTTATATTGGGTTTACCGTGTACATGACTTTTAAGATTATGTTCTTTATACTCCTCAGCAAAGGAAATGCCTGACTTTGAATTCAGTAGAGACCGGTGTACTTCTTCTTGATTATTACCAAGGCAAGATACTATGCCAAGACCTGTAATTACCACTCTTCTCATGACTTAAATAACCCCACTTTTAGATTTTCTGCAACATAGATTGTTTTTCCGTCTGCTTCTAATATACCATTCGCTAATCCTACTACAGCACCCTCTTTTTTTAAAATTCTTTTTATATCTATTTTATAAGTAGCTATCTTTATATTTTTCAAAACTTCGCCGGTAAACTTTACCGTGCTTACTCCTAAAGCTCGCCCTTTTCCTGGTTCTCCAGTCCAGCCAAGATAAAAACCGACCAATTGCCACATGGCATCTAATCCTAGACACCCTGGCATTACTGGATCATTTTGAAAATGACATTTAAAAAACCAAAGATCATCTTTAATATCTAATTCCGCTTCTAAATAACCTCGCTTGAAAGAACCGGTGTTATTTTCAATTTTTGAAATTCTATCAAACATAAGCATTGGAGGTAATGGCAATTTGGCATTTCCTTCACCAAAAAGAATACCATTTCCACAATCAATTAAATCTTGATAATTATAACTATTTTTTTGTTTCATTTTTAAAATATGGTTTTACTTGATTAAAGTAGGTAATTATATATAAATAGTTAAGAATTATAAAGTAAGCAAAATCAATGATTATTAGTGATAATTTAAAAATCTACGTCCAAAAACTAAGATCATCAAATCTTAGACCCACAAAACAACGGCTAAAAATTTGCCAGTTTTTATTTGATAGAGAAAAAACTTTTCATTTTACAGTTGAGACATTAAATAAAAAAATAAATAAAAATGGAGCTTCGAAAGTTTCTTTAGCAACAATCTATAATACAGTTGAAGCATTTACTAGCGCTGGATACTTAAAAGAAATTTTAACTAGTAAAAATAAAAGTTATTATGATACGAACATTAAGTCGCACCACCATTTTTATGATGAAGGAAGTAAAGAGCTTACTGATATTCATTATAGTCAAATACAGCTTAGCAAAGTTCCAATTCCTCCAAAAGGCAAAAAGATTAAAAATCTTGAAGTTGTAATCAGAATTCAAAAATAGTTATCTTTTGTTGACTTTCCAGTTTAGAATTATTATAAACTAGAAATTAGCTAAATAAGTATGAGTGTAGAATTTAAAAAAAATGGAAATGGTAAATGCCCCGTGATGCACGGTGGTATAACAAAAGCAGGCGAGTCTAATACTGCTCGACTTTGGCCAAATAGTATAAACTTAGATATTTTACATCAACATGATACCAAAACAAACCCTCTCCCAGGATTTAAATACAGAAAAGAGGTTAAAAAATTAAATTTTAAAGCTTTAAAAAATGATTTGTTAAAATTAATGACAGATAGCCAAGAGTGGTGGCCGGCAGATTTAGGAAGCTACACTGGTTTAATGGTAAGATTAACTTGGCATCAAGTAGGAACTTACAGAGAATTTGATGGTAGACCAAATGTTGGTTCACATAGGTTTTCTCCACAAGACTCTTGGCCGGATAATACAAATTTAGACAAAGCAAGACGTCTTCTTTGGCCAATTAAAAAAAAATATGGAAACAAATTAAGTTGGTCAGACTTAATGGTACTAGCTGGAACCATGGCTTATGAAAAAGCCGGATTTAAAACTTTTGGCTTTTCATTTGGAAGAGAAGATATATGGGGACCTGAAAAGGATGTTTATTGGGGCAAAGAAACTGTTCCATTAGCAGTCAATAGATATGGTGACCCGCAAGATCGTTCTTCACTTGAAGCTCCACTTGCAGCATCTCATTTTCAACTTGTTTATGTAAATCCCGAAGGTGTAGAGGGCAAACCAGACCCAGTAAGAACAGCGATGGACGTTCGAGAAACCTTTGGTCGAATGGGAATGAATGATGTAGAAACAGCAGCACTTACTGTTGGTGGTCACTCTATAGGAAGAGCTCATGGTAATGGAGATCCAGCCAATTTAGGACCGGAACCTGCAGGAGCTGATATTCACGAACAAGGATTTGGATGGAACCAGAAAAATGGAACTGGAGTAAATCAAATTACCTCAGGCCTTGAAGGAGCTTGGACAACTAACCCTGATAAATGGGACCACCAGTACTTGGATCTTTTATTAAATTATGAGTGGGAAAGTAAAAAAAGCCCAGCAGGCGCATGGCAGTGGGAACCCATTAATCTTGAAGAAGAAAAAAAACCAGTTGATTTAGGTGATCCTAAAAAGAAAGCTAGACTAATGTTTACTGACGCAGACATGGCTATGGCTATGGATCCAGAATACAGAAAAATTTCAGAGAGATTTTACAAAGACCCTAAGTTTTTTGAGGACTCATTTGCGCGTGCTTGGTTTAAATTAACTCATAGAACAATGGGAAATAAAGAAAATTATATTGGTCCTTGGGCCCCTAAAGAGGATCTTCTTTGGCAAGGTAATGTTTCCTCACCAAAAAAAAAATATAATTTAAATAAAATTAAAAAAATGATCGCAGCTAGCAAACTAAGTGCTAGTGATTTAATAACTACTGCTTGGGATAGCGCTAGAACTTATAGAGTGACCGATAAAAGAGGAGGCGCTAATGGCTCAAGAATTCGCTTAGAACCCATGAAGAATTGGGAAGCTAATGAGCCAAAAAAACTTTCAAAAATATTAAAAACTCTAGAAGATATAGCGAAAAAAACTGGAGCGACAGTTGCTGATACAATTATTCTTGCAGGAAATGTAGGGCTAGAAAAAGCGATAAAAAAAGCTGGATCTAAAGTAAAAGTTCCATTTCATCCAGGCAGAGGAGATTCTTCTCAAAATCAAACTGAGATTAAGAATTTTAAGTGGCTAGAACCTTTGCACGATGGATTTAGAAATTATGTAAAATCAGATTATTCTGTTATGCCAGAAGAACTTTTATTAGAGCGTGCTTCTTTGATGGGGTTAACTGCTCAAGAAATGACCTGTTTAGTTGGTGGTATGAGAGTGCTAGGAACAAACCATGAGTCTGCTAAAAACAAAGGTGTATTTACTGATAAAGTTGGAGCTTTAACAAATGACTTTTTTATTAACCTAGTTGACATGAAATATACTTGGAAACCAACAGGTAAAAACTCTTACGATATTATTGATCGTAAAACAAATAAAGTTAAGTTTACTGCATCAAGAGCAGATTTAGTTTTTGGCTCTAACTCAATACTTCGATCTTATTCCGAGGTATATGCACAAGACGACAATAAAGAAAAATTTGTTAAAGATTTTGTTGCTGTATGGACGAAGATAATGAATGCAGACAGACCAAATATTAAAAAATTAAATTAATATGACTGAATTTACTCAAGGTATACACGGTGCAGCAAAAAAGATTTACGACAACAATAAAGGATCTTTACTTAGAACCCTTGTCTACACTATAGGCCACTTTATTATTGCGATAACAGTTTTAATGCTGGTAGCTGATGTAACATTCGCAATTGCTTTAACTGATGCCATAGTAGAGCCATTGGCTAACACAGTTTGGTATTTTTTGTTAGATAAGTTTTGGGCTTCTAAAATTAGTTCAAAATAATATTAAAGCTTTCCCCAAATACTTTTTTTTTTAATCCACCCAGAATAATTTTCACTTTTTATTTTACACCAGTTATTTTTACATTTTGATACAATAACTAAGTGGCCTTTTTCAATATTTGCCAAGGGTTTTGAATATAAAGTTGGTCTTTTATATAAAAGCATATCATTCATAGTTATACCTGCTTTTTTTTTTGATAACTGAGTTATGTGTATCCAACCAGAATTGTTTTCATGATCTTGTATTTTTCTAAAGTTGTCAGATCTATCTTTTATTAGTACAGGAAGATATTTTTTGTTGTAAATTATTTTTATTGGATAATCAAAAGACGGACCTAATCTCAGATTAACTTTTTCATTTCTTAAAGTTAAAAAATAGTCTTCACTAGCAAATAAATTAGAAATTGAAATAAAAAATATTATAATAATCTTTAGCATTTATTAGTACATTTTTTATTAATACTAAGATGTACCTTTCTAAAATCCATCTTTATCGAATTAAAAATCATCATTTTTTTTTCTAAATTTGATTTAAGTCTTAAGATAGAATTTAATACCTCATTTGCCTGCAATGTTCCTATAACACCGGTAATAGTAGGCGTTACTCCCTCTGTATCGCAGTTTTGATTTCTATCTGGAATATCTGGCATAAAACATCTGAAACAAGGAGTTTTCTTTTTAAAGTCAAACTTAAAAAGTTGACCATTAAAACCACTAACTGCAGCAGAAATTAAAATTTTTTTTTGTTTTAAACAATAGTCATTAATTAATAACCTAGTTTGAAAATTGTCAGTACTATCGCAAATAATATCAAATTTACCAATTATTTTTTCAATGTTGTTTTTGTTTAGTCTGATTTTAAAAGGGACAATTTTAGATTTTTTATTTATTTTATTTATTTTTTTTTTTGCAATATCAACTTTGTATTTTCCAATATCACTAGTGTCAAAAATAATTTGTCGGTTTAAATTTGATAACTCGATCTTGTCATTATCTACTATGCCAATAGTCCCAACCCCTAAACTTGCTAAATATATTGACAGCGGACAACCTAACCCACCCATTCCTAAAACGAGTATTTTTGAAGCTATTATTTTTTTTTGACCCATTATTCCGAATTTTTTTAAAATTATTTGTTTAGAAAACTTTTCGTACTCTTTGTTTGAAATCTTCATTTTTAATTTCCAGTAGAACCAAATCCGCCACTACCTCTGGTAGTTATGTCGAGGTCTTTAACCTCGAGAAGCTCAGCCTTAGTTATGGGACATAACACCATTTGAGCAATTCTTAATCCCGGTGTTATTTCAAAATTATTTTTCCCTAAATTAATTAATATTACTTTAATCTCTCCTCTATAATCCGAGTCTATTGTTCCAGGTGTATTTAATACCGTTATAGAATTCTTGATTGCTAATCCAGACCTGGGTCTAATCTGTATTTCGTAGTCTTTTGGAATTGATATTGCTAAACCAGTAGGAACTAAAAATTTTTCACCTGGTTTAATAATTTTTTTTGAGTCTAAATTAGCTGAAAGATCTAGTCCGGAAGATCCCAAAGTTTCATACTTCGGAATGATAGCTTTTTCTTCGAGTTTCTTAATTAATATTTTTATCATTAATCAGTAACTTATTCATAATTTTTTCTGAAATTATAGATGCTATAAAACTTTTTTTATTCTTTTTTATTCGAGAAATTTGTCCATTAGCCTCAATAACAGTAACTTCATTATAATCTTTATTAAAACCAATATCTTTTTTAGAAACATCATTGGCTATTATCCAGTCAGCATTTTTATTTTTTAATTTATTTTTTGAATTTTGTAAAATATTCTCAGTTTCAGCAGAAAAACCTACAACAAGTTTTGGGCGATGTTGATTATTTTTTCCAATATAATTTAAAATATCTATAGTATTTTCAATACTTATAGTTTCTCTTTTTTTATTTTTTTTCATTTTTTTATTTTGGAAAATTGAAGGTTTAAAGTCAGAAACTGCCGCTGTACAAACAGCAACATCAACTGGTAACGTTTTTTTTACAGCCTTAAACATCTCTTCAGAGCTTTTTACTTTAATGACTTTTAAACCTTTTTCAAATTGAAGATTTGATGGACCAGCAATCAAAGTAGTTTTAATACCTTGTCTTTTTAAAGCTAAAGCTATCTCATATCCTTGTTTTCCACTAGATTCATTCGAAATAAAACGAACTGGATCTAAATATTCTCTTGTTGGACCTGTGGTCACTAGAGCTTTAAACTTTTTATTTTTTACAACATTTCTTTTATAGAAATATTTTTTGATTTCTTTAAAAATTTTTTTCGGACTAATCATTTTACCGCTTCCAAATTCACCACAAGCCATCAACCCTTCAGTAGGACCTAAAAATTTATAACCGTATGTAATTAGTTTTTTTGAATTTTCTTGAGTTGCTCTATGACCCCACATTCGTACGTTCATAGCGGGAACTAAAAAAACATCTTTATTGGAAGCTAGAACTATCGTTGTTGCTAAGTCTTCCGCCTTTCCTTGACTTAGCTTACTAATTAAATTTGCTGTTGTTGGTACTACTATGATTAAATCTGCCCATCTAGATAAAGATATATGATCTATCTCAGCTTCATTTTGTTTATCAAATAATTTTTCATACACTTTATTTCCAGATAATGACACAAGCGACAAAGGAGTAACAAACTGTTTGCCGCTTTTTGTTAAAACAGTTTTAATTTCAAAATCATCTTTTTTAAGCAAACGTATAAGATCTAATGATTTATAAGCTGAAATCCCACCACCAACTACAATTAGCACTTTTTTCTTTTTTGTTTTCATAATATTAATTAAAATACTACTAATGTTAAAATTACAATACCTAATATTGAAATCAAAATATTATTTCTAAAACTTTTTATTTGAAGCTTTTCCACTTCAATTGAGCTGTTATTTTTGCCTATCAGATTTAGTTTACCTTCCGCTATTAATTGTAAGGCATAATTTGCTTTATCCATAAACTCAGGAAGATCAGGAATTCTTTTTAATATTTCACCTGATGTATCAATTGCGCTTGATATCGTTGCCTTAGGTCCCTTCAAACTTTCTAACCAATTTTCTAAAATAGGTCTGGATATATTCCAAATGTTTGTATCTGGATATAATTTTCTAGCAACTCCCTCAACTACGACCATAGTTTTCTGGAGCAATAAAAGTTGTGTCTGTGTTTGCATATTAAACTTTTCTGTAATTTCAAATAGTTGAGATAATAAATTTCCACCTGAAATATCTTTAATATTTTGTCCAAATATAGGTTCCCCAACAGATCTTAAAGCTTGAGCAAATTCTTCTTTCGAAGCCGTTTCAGGAACTAGTCCTGCTTGAAAGTGAACTTCCGCTACTTTGGTATAATCTCTTTTTATGAAACCATAAAGTATCTCAGCTAAATATTTTTTATTATACTTATCTAGTCTACCCATAATACCAAAATCTACCGGAACTATATTTCCATTGTCGTCCACAAATAAATTACCTTCGTGCATATCTGCGTGAAAAAAACCATCTCTTACGGCCTGTCTCAAAAAATGTTGTATTAAATTTTCAGCAATATTTTTTAAGTGGATATTTTTTTTCTGAAGAGAGCTTTGGTCTCTTATTGAAACTCCATAAACTCTATCTAAAGTTAATACTTTTTTGGATGTATATTGCCAATAAATTTTTGGAACTTTAAACCCTTCATCATTTTTTGTATTTTCATATAATTCATTAGCTGCTGCTGCTTCAAACCTTAAATCCATCTCAACATTTGTCACTTCTCTTAAAAGATGAACTACCTCGATAAGTTTAAGTCTTTTTGTTTTTTTAATTGTATTTTCAACTAAGTAAGCAAATAGCATTAGTGCATCTAATTCCTCATTAAAAATTTTTTCTATATTAGGTCTTAAAATCTTTATAGCCACCTCTTGTTCTTTATTATTCATTACGATTTTTGCTAAATGTACTTGCGCAATAGAAGCAGCAGCTATTGGTTTTGATATATAACTAATCTTAGAAAAATGATTGTCCCCAACTTCTTTTTTTAAAATATCCTTTGCTTCTTCAAAGCTAAAAGGTGGTAATTTATCTTGTAGTTTTTCTAAATCGTAAGCTAATTCCTTTCCAATAATATCAGGGCGTGTCGCTAGAAATTGTCCTAATTTTATAAAGGTAGTCCCCATGCCTTCTAACGCCTCACATAATTTTTCTCCAGATGATTTAGAATGATTTTTTAATTTTTTCTGTGATCCTATGCCTATCAAATCAAAAAAAATTTTTAGTGATAAAGGAATTTTATATAATTGGTTAATTGTATCCAGGGCTCCTGAAGATGAAAGTTTTCTGGCTATTTTAAATAATTGGAAAATTCTTTTTATCATTGTTCTATTTTCCAACCTGTATGTATCGCGGCGATGCCATTAGTTAAGTTTCTATATTCTACATTAAAAAAACCAGCTTGATCAAGTAATTGTGAAAATTCTTCTTGATTATGAAATTGATCAATACTTCTAATTAGATATTCATAAGGCATATTATTACCCGCTACAAAACTACCAATGACAGGTATCAAATTAGAATACTTTTTATAGATGTTTTTAAGAATTTCATTTTCTACTTTTGAAAACTCGAGACAAAAAAATCTTCCTCCACGTTTTAAAACTCTATGAGCTTCTTTTAAAGATTTTTCCAAATTTGAAACGTTTCTTATACCAAAACTTATAATATAAAAATCAAAAGTATTATTTTTAAAAGGAAGATTTTCTGCTGAAGATAATACCCATGTTAAGTTATTAAGTTTTTGAAGTTTCTTTTGTCCTTCGATAAGCATATTTTTATTTGGCTCAACACATTTTATCTCACACTTATTGTTAGTTTTGTCAGAACATAATTTAGCTATATCCCCTGTGCCAGAAGCTACATCTATAATTTTACTTTTTTCTGAAGGTCCTACCCATGAAATTAAATTTCTTTTCCATATTCTGTGTGCTCCTAAAGACATAATGTCATTCATCAAGTCATATTTTTTGTGAACACTATTGAAAACTTTTTCCACTAGTTTAGATTTATTGCTATAAAGTGAACTCATAATTAATTATATGCCAGAATTACCAGAAGTTGAAGTTGTTAAAAAGTCTCTTAATAAGACCATATACCATTTAACTTTAAAAAATATAGAAATACGGAATAAATTTCTAAGATTTAAAATTAATACAAAATTAATGAAAAAAATGGTTGGTTCTAAAGTTATATCTATTAATAGAAGATCAAAATATATTCTTATAAAATTTAATAACAATTATACTATTTTAGTTCATTTGGGAATGACTGGAAAATTCATTATATTTGACTCTAAAAATATAAAACGTAATTCAAGTTTTTATTACAAATTGGCTGATCATAAATTGAACCATGATCACCTAATTTTTAAATTTAACAAAAAAATTAAACTTGTTTATAATGACATAAGAAAGTTTGGGTTTTTAAAAGTAGAAAAAACAAAAAAATTGAATTTAAACTCTCATCTTAAAAAATTAGGACCTGAACCTCTTTCTAAGAATTTTAGTTTTCACTATTTCAAAAAAAAAATAATTCAAAGAAAATTAAGTATAAAAGATTTGCTTATGGACCAAAAATTTGTAGCTGGATTGGGAAATATTTACGTTAATGAAGCAATTTTTAAAAGTAAAATTAATCCAATAATGCAAGTAAACAATCTCAATGATAAAAAGATTTCTAGCTTAATTAGAAATATAAAAAAAATATTGAATAAGGCTATTAAAGAAGGAGGATCCTCAATTAAAGATTTTAATAACATAGAAGGAAAAGAGGGTAATTTTCAACAATTTTTCAACGTATATGGGAGAAACGGCATGCATTGCACCAGAGCAAAATGCAAAGGAATAGTTAATAAAATTAAAATATCCAATAGATCAACTTTTTTTTGCAGTATATGTCAAAAATAATAAGTTGACCCAGATATATTGGACATATATAAAAACCATCAACCATGCCAAATACAAAATCAGCGATAAGAAGAATTAGAAGAGTAAAAAAACAAACTGCTGTTAATAGAATTAGAAAAAGTAAATATAAATCAGCGATAAAACAAATGGAAACTTTGTTAAAAACAGGGGACAAAAAAAAAATTACAGCATTTTTCCCAAAATTTCAGTCGATTCTAATGCAGGTTGCTAAATCAAAAATTATTAGTCGAAAAACAGCTTCAAGAAAAATTTCAAGAGCTTCAAAAAAAATTAAATAATTAACAACTCTGAATTGTTAAAGTTAAATCAAATTAGCTTATTTAGTATCTAAAAACAAAATGTAGAAAAAAATTCTGTTGAGAGTTGTAAATTTAATTTTCTATTAACGCGCTAAGTATACAACCAAGTTTGAATTATTTTTGAAAATTTTAAAATATTTGTTGAAACTTTTATAATAATATAGTTTTTTAGTTTTTTAATAAAATTTTAATTCATGAAAAATAAGTTAACAAACTCACAGAATATTTTTGTCTCGGAAGAAGAAAAAACACTAAACTGGACTGATTTTCAATCGGAGCTTAGAAAAAATTTTGGAGAGGAAATATATTCGAGCTGGCTCAAGAATATTACATTAGTTAAGGAATACAATGACTATTTAATACTAGGTGTACCTACAAGATTTTTCCGTGATTGGATAGTCTCAAGATACTTAGATAAAATCCTAGAATTAATAAAGAATTTTAAGCTAAGTTTAAATAGAATTGAATTTAGAATTAATGAAGATCAAAAAATAGTAAAAAATGAAGAAATTAAATTTGATGATTTAAGTAAAGTAACTGAAATAAAAGACTCAATTCTTAATTATAATAGATTAAATCCAAATTTAAATTTTGAAAATTTTATAAAAGGATCGAGCAATGAAATTGCTCTTTCCTATTCTAAAAAAGTTTGTGAAAATAATTCAAGGTATAATCCTCTATATATTTATGGTGGAGTAGGTCTTGGAAAAACGCATCTTCTTAATGCCATTGGTCTTGAATTACAGGCTAATAATGAGGTTATGTTTATTTCTGCTGAAAGATTTATGTATCATTTCATAAAATCAATTAAAAAAAACGACATGGTAAACTTCAAAGATTTTTTTAGGAAATCTTCTGTTTTTATAATAGATGATGTTCAATTTATAAGAGGAAAAGAAAGCCTGCAAGAAGAGTTTTTTCATACATTTAATAGTCTAATTGAAAAGGGTTCTCAAATAGTAATATCAGCAGATAGATCTCCTATGAAACTAGATAGAGTTCAAGAACGGATTAAATCTAGACTTTCAGGAGGGTTAATAATTGATATAGACGTACCGGATTTGGAATTAAAAAAGAACATCATTAAAAAAAGAATAGAAGTAATGCAGAATCAATTTAAAGAAAATATTGATATAACGGAAGAAGTTATAAATTATATATCTGGAGAAACCAAAACAAACATTAGGGAGCTAATTGGAGTTTTAAATAGGATAGTAGCTTTCAGCAGGGTTCATAAAAGAGTATTAAACATAGGTGATTGCAAAAATATTTTAAAAGATGTTTTCAGTCAAAACAAAGTTGTTACGGTCGATAAAATTCAAAATACAGTCTCCAATTTTTTTAGTATTACTTTAAACGATATGTTATCTCAGAGAAGATCCAGGCCGTTAGCCAGACCTAGACAAATTGCAATGTTCCTAGCTAAAAAACTTACAACAAGATCATTGCCAGAAATAGGTCGAAGATTTGCTAACAGGGATCACACAACAGTCATACATGCCGTTAAAACAATTACAAAATTGTCAGAAAAAGACGAGGAAATGAAAAAAAACCTTACTCAGTTGAAGAGCTTACTGTTAGAAAATTAACACCTATGCAGTTTAAAATTAAAAGAGATTTATTACTTAAATCCCTAACCTTTGTGCAAGGT
Organism: uncultured Pelagibacteraceae bacterium; assembly: GCA_902604065.1. GTDB lineage: Bacteria > Pseudomonadota > Alphaproteobacteria > Pelagibacterales > Pelagibacteraceae > Pelagilacustribacter. The sequence continues at coordinate 16,767 of CACKXF010000007.1, forward strand.
GTTGTAGAAAAAAAAAATACTTTACCCATATTATCAAACGTTCTTTTAAAAGCTCAAAATAATAAATTAGAAATTGTAGCAACTGATTTGGATATCATTTTTAATGATGAAATATCTGATATTCAGATAATAAAGGAAGGTGTCACAACCACTTCAGCAAATGTCCTTTTCGACATACTTAGAAAGATACCCGCGAACTCGGAGCTTAATTTTCATCTGAAATCCGAAAATAAATTAAGTTTGAAAACTCAAAATTCAGATTTTAATTTACTCTGCTTACCATCAACTAATTTTCCAAATTTCGAAGATAATTTTGAAACTGATCTTATTGAAATTGAAAATAAAAAATTTTTATCTCTTTTGAATAAAACAAAAATTTCTATATCTAATGATGATACTAGACATTATTTAAATGGAATTTTTTTACACTTAACCCAACAAAAAGATAAAAACTTTTTATCCGGGGTAGCTACTGATAGTCATAGATTGTCTTTTTCTAGCGTAGAATTAGGTAAACAAATAAATTTTTCATCAATAATCCTACCTCGCAAAACAGTATTTCAACTTTGTAATTTGCTATCTGAAAGTCCAGATAAATTAGGAGTAAAAATAAGTGAAAATAAAATCAAGTTTATACTTGGAAAAATAAGTCTTATTTCAAAGGTTATTGACGGTAAATTTCCTGATTATCAAAAGGTTATTCCAAAAGAAAACGATAAAGTCTTATCAGTATCATTAAGTGAATTTATAAATTCTGTAGAAAGAGTGGTTTCAGTTTCTATTGATAGAAAAGAGGGAGTAAAGTTAGAAATAAATAAAGATAAACTTAAACTTTCAGTAAATAGTACAAATTCTGGAGATGGCAATGAGATTATACCGGTAAAATATAATAACGAAGAAATAGCAATTGGTTTCAACTCTAAGTATTTGCTTGATATTGCTTCAGTTATAGAGAATAAAGATTTACAATTTAATTTTAAAAACTCAACATCACCGGTTTTAATTAGCGATAACTCTGATAAAGATAGTTTTTACGTAATTATGCCAATGAAAATTTAGTTTTTTATTTTTTAATTTTTTAATTAAAAATCCATCTAAAACTGTTGATATTAAATACTTATAGAGCAACTAAGATTAGCTAGATTGTTAATTATTAAAAAAAGATGATATAAAAAACAAGCTTATTATTTTTTAAATGTCAAAACAATCACAATTAAACACAAAAAATGAATACGGCGCTTCTTCGATAAAGGTGCTCAAGGGTCTTGATGCTGTAAGAAAAAGACCAGGGATGTATATTGGCGACACTGACGACGGTACTGGTCTACATCACATGGTTTTTGAAGTATTAGACAATTCTATAGATGAGGCATTAGGGGGTTATTGTAAAAATATTACCGTTACCATGAATTCTGACAATACAATTACTGTTGAAGACGACGGAAGAGGAATACCTATTGATATGCATAAAGGAGAAAAAATGTCAGCTGCTGAAGTTATTATGACCCAGTTGCATGCCGGTGGAAAATTTGATCATAATTCTTACAAAGTATCTGGCGGACTACATGGAGTTGGTGTCTCGGTGGTAAACGCCTTATCAGAAAAACTTCAACTTAATATTTTTAGAGACCAAATAGAATACTTGATAGAATTTCAAAATGGTAAGTCAATCAAACCATTAAGAAAAATAGGAAAAACAAAAAGTAAGGGAACTAAGATAAAATTTTTGCCATCTAAAGAAATTTTCTCATCTACAAAATTTAGTTCATCGATTTTACAGAAACGAATGAGAGAACTTGCATTTTTAAATAAAGGAATTAACTTAACGTTAATTGATCAAGTATCGTCCAAAATCAAAAAGTATGAAAATAAATATGAAGGCGGTATCCTAGAATTCGTTCAATTTATTAATCAAAAAAAACCATTACTTATAAACAAAAATGAAAAAAGTGTTTTTAAAAAACCAATATACATTACAGCGACAAAAAATGATGTAAATGTAGAATGTTCATTTGAATGGAATTCTGGATATTCAGAGGAAGTTTTAGCTTTTACAAATAATATTCATCAAAAAGATGGCGGAACTCATTTGCTGGGTTTTAGAAGTGCTCTTACTAGAGTTATAAATAAATACTCTAATGAACACAATAAAAGAAACAAATTATCTCTTTCGGGAGAAGATATTAAGGAAGGCTTAACAGCTGTACTATCAATAAAAATGCCTGATCCAAAATTTTCATCTCAAACCAAAGATAAGTTAGTTTCATCTGAGATTAGACTAATAGTTGAAAGTATAGTTAGTGAAAAAATTTCTCTTTGGTTCGATCAAAATCCCTCAATAATAAGAAATGTTTTAGAAAAAATTACGCAAGCAGCGGTTGCTAGAGATGTTGCTAGAAAAGCAAGGGACAACATTAGAAGAAAGGGAAGCTTTGAAATTACAGGACTGCCCGGAAAATTAGCAGACTGCCAAATTTCTAAATGTCAAGGAACAGAGCTTTATATAGTAGAGGGAGACTCAGCTGGAGGATCAGCCAAGCAAGGAAGAAATAGAGAGTTTCAAGCAGTTTTACCTTTAAGAGGAAAAATTTTAAATACTTTTGTAAATGTTAATGGCAAAAGAAATAATAATACTGACTATGAAACAAAAGCTCTATCAAAAATGATGTCTTCAAGTGAAATAGTAACACTAATCAATGCTTTGGGCACAGGCTCAAAGGACTTTAAACTTGACAACTTAAGATATGAAAAAATTATTATAATGACTGATGCCGATGTTGACGGATCTCATATTAGAACATTGTTATTGACATTTTTTAATAATCATCCATTTAATCAATTAATAGAAAATGGCAATTTATATTTAGCCCAACCCCCGCTTTTTAAAATTACAAAGTCTAACAAAAGTTTTTATATTAAAGATGAGAAAGAATTAGAAAAATTTATAGTTGAAAGCTCTAATAGTGACATAAATTCAAAAAAAATTAGCTCCAAAGAAGTTAAAAAGATTTTAGAAGAAGAAAGACAGAAACTTACAATACAAAGATTTAAAGGTTTAGGCGAAATGAATCCCGATGAACTTTGGGATACTACCTTAAATCCTGATAATAGGAATTTATTAAAAGTTCAGTATTCAAATGGAACCAAAGATAAATCTAAAGAAGATCAAAAAATTATAAGTATTCTAATGGGTGATGAAGTTGCTCCTAGAAGAGAATTCATTACAAGCAACGCATTGGATGTAGCTAATTTAGACATTTAAACCTCATGGATTTTGCTACTATTTTCAGGTTAGAAGAAAACCTAAATTTAGATAAAAAAACTTTAGTCTTTTTGAGATGGATTGCAATTTTTGGTCAATTATTCTCGGTAAATTTAGTATATTTTCTTCTAGATTTAAGTTTTCCTATATTACTATGTCACGTAATTATTTTAATAGGTCTTTTCACAAATATATTTTTACATTTCGGACTTAAAGCAACATTACTTAAAGATTTATATTCAAGTTCTTTTTTAATGTACGATATCATTCAACTAAGTATTCTTTTATTTTTAACAGGAGGAATATTTAATCCTTTTGCCATTCTCTTGATTGTTCCAACAATAGTTTCCTCTAATTTTTTAAGTGTAGGAAGTACTATTATTCTTGGTTCATCGACAATTGTTTTGTTATTTGTATTAACATTTTTTAATATGCCATTACCTGGAATGGAAGAATATGTACTCTCATTCCCAAATTATTATGTAACAGGGATTTTAATTTCTTTAATAATTGGTTTAATATTTTTGAGTTATTTTGGTGTTCGATTTGCAGGAGAAACCAAAAAAAGATCTGATGCTCTAAACAAACTTCAGCAAATTTTAGCTAAAGAGTATGAATTAGAGTCGTTAGGAGGGCAAGCAGCTGCGGCGGCACACTCTCTGGGCACACCTTTGGCTACGATAACAGTTGTGGCTAAGGAGATGAGAAAAGAGGTGGGCGATAATTCAAAATTTACAAAGGATGTAGATTTATTAATAAGTCAAACTAAAAGATGTAGTGAAATTTTAAAAAAAATATCACAAAAACAAATTATTAAAGATGAATTTTTGAGCGCCATGAGCTTTGAGAATTTATTAGAAGAAATAATTAAATCTTTCAGAGAGTCTTCAGACAAAAATATAAAATTAAATATCGATAAAGATATAAATAAAATAGATATTAAAAAAAATCCGGAAATTGTATATGGTTTAAGGAATTTTATTGGTAATGCAGTAAAATTCTCCAATCAGAATATACTTATCTCAATTGTAAGTGATAATATAAATTTATTTGTTATAATTGAGGACGACGGGCCAGGTTTTCCTGAGGATATTATAAAAGCTATAGGAGAGCCCTACATCAAATCTAGATCAAAATTATCTAGAGATAACGCTGGATTAGGATTGGGAACTTTTTTAGGTAAAACTTTACTTGAGCGTCAATCTGCAATTATTTCATTCGAAAATAATAGTTCCCTTAAAGGAGCAAAAGTTAAAATTAAATGGAGAATTAACGACTTGAGTATTTCGACTTAAATTCAAAAACATAAGATATTATCTTATAAGCAAGCTTAGCTACTAAGAAGTTACAAGAATTAAAATTTTTTATAGGTGCAAGTTCATTGATATCTGCACCCACTACATTAGAAACAGAGCAAACATTTTTAATAATAGGCATTACATCGCTCCAAAACATTCCTCCAGGCTCAGGTGTTCCCGTAGCTGGCATTAAGCTTGAGTCGAAACCATCAACATCAAATGTTATATATACATCCTTATTTTTAAATATTTTACGGATTTCTGATATTTTCCATTTATTTTTTTTACTTGCCCAAAAAATTTTAATTTTTTTTTTATTTTTTTCATAAAAATTCATTTCTTCTTTAGATAAATTTCTAATACCAAATGATATTACTTTGACATTTTTAAAATCTAGACATCTTCTTATAGCTGTAGCATGAGAAAATCTGTTCCCATCGTACTGATCTCTCAAATCAGCGTGAGCGTCAAAATGAAGAATATAAAGGCTCTTGAATTTCTTTACGAAGGGCCTTATTGATCCACTAGTAATGGAATGTTCACCTCCCAACACCAATGGAAATAATTTTTGTGATATAATTTGTTCATTTACATTTGCTATTTGTGTCATAGCAGATTCAATTTTACTCTCTATTTTAAACGGTTTAAGTGTTTTAATACCTATTCTTCTGAAAGTTTCTTTATTTAATTCCTCGTCAAATAATTCAACTTGATGAGAGGCTTTAATAATTTCTTTTGGTGCGTTTTTTGTTCCACCTCCATATGAAACTGTTTTTTCTAGCCCAAAAGGCACAACAACAACTTTGCTTTTAATTTTTGTATTAGCATCATATCCTAAGAAGCCATCCTTTTGTTTAAGAAATTTCATTTTATTTGAAAATTTTAGAAAACTCTCTTTTATCTCTCTTCTTCCAATTTTTTCTGTGAAAAGCATCACTAGCAATTAATGGCAAAACACTAGTAGCTTCAGCAAAAACCATTTGTTCCTTTGAAATATCAACTTTGCCCCAAGAACTTGCTTCTTTAAGAGTCGAACTGCTACAAGCACCATCTCTAGTATCAGCCACGGTTATTTGAATAGCATACTTATGCATGTCAACTTTCTTACCTAAAAGTTCTGCACATACAACTGTATCCTGAATAAAATTCTTTGGAACTCCTCCACCAACCATAAGCAAACCAGATTGCTTTGATTTCAGTTTGATTTCGGTCAGCTCTCTAAATTCTCTAATGGAGTCTATTGTAAGGTGTTTTTTAGGATTTTGTTCTTGATGCATGACCAATCCAAATCCAGCTGAGCTATCTGTAAATGCTGGGCAAAAAATAGGGACATTGTTGTCGTAAGCAGTTTCAATTAAAGAATCTTTTTTTTTTGAGTTTTTTTTCAAATACTTACCCATTTCATAAATAAATTCCCTTGAAGTATAAGTTTTAGGTTCCAAAGAATTTGCAATATCACATATTTTTTGATCACAAGCTTGAAGCTCATCTTCATCGATATAGGTATCATATATCCTATCAATGTAGTTTTCTCTCAATTTAGTATCATCTTCAAACTGTGATCCTTGATAATGCTTAAATCCAAGAGCTTCAAAAAAGTCCATATCTACTATCGATGCTCCAGTAGCTACAATTGCGTCTACCATATTATATTTAACTAAATCTGAATACAATTTCATGCAACCTCCGGCTGAAGTAGAACCTGCTAAAGTCAAAAAGATAGAACATGATTTATCTTCAATCATCTCATTAAATATTTTTGAAGCGTTAGCTGTATCCCTTGAGGTAAATGACATTTTACCCATAGAGCTTATTATTTCTCGAGCATCAAATTTTGTAATATCTATATGTTCAATAGGTTTTCTTAGAAATGATTTTTTATTATCCCCTAAAGTAGGACTATTTTTTTTATTCATTAGGCTACTAAGTAATTAACTTTACCAGTATCATTGAATAATGACATAATAGGTTTGTCATTGAGTTCAACAATAGTATCTGAATAAAAACCATTAAACTTTGTCCTAAAGGTTAGTCCGTAAGCCCCTAATTGCCCAAGTTCAATGTAGTCACCCTCTTTTACATTGTTAGGTAGTAAAAAGGGTCCTTTCATATAATCCAAACTATCACATGTTGGACCATAAAATTGAAAAGCGGTTATCTTTTTTGATTGAATTCGTCCGTTAGTAATCAATCTTGCAGGCAATATAAAATTAGGCACACCTGCATCAAACAAAGATCCATAAGTTCCATCGTTGATATAAAGTTTATTTTTTTTTCTTAAATTAACTCGAACAATAGTCGACCCACTCTCAGCTACTAAAGCCCTACCAGGTTCACAAATAACTTCAGGCATTTTTTCAAGTTTTAAATGATTTAAACCTATTTTAATTTCATTAAAGTAATTTTCTAATGGTTCAGGCTTTAAATCTGGATAAATTGAAGGAAACCCTCCACCTACATTAATGGTATCAGGGATAATTTTTGTTTTTTTTATTATATTTGAAATTTCTTTTAGTCCTTTTGAAAAAGAAATTTTATGCATACATTGAGAACCGACATGAAAACTAATACCTAATTTTTTTGCATGCTGCTTACTAAGCCTTACTAATCCTAAAGCCTCACTTGCCAAAGCTCCAAACTTTCTTGAAAGATCTAGTTCTGCGTGTTCATTAGATACCGCAATTCTAACAAATAAATTTAAATCCTTAGCATTTTTAGTAGAATCCAAAATTTTCATTAGTTCTTCTTTAGTGTCCAAAGAAAAGTCTTTTACATTGTAATCAAAATATGCTGATGCAATATCTTCTCTACTTTTAATTGGATGCATAAAGTATAATTTTGATTTAGGACAAAGTTTTCTAATAAGCTTTACTTCATTTATTGAAGCAACATCAAATCTGTTTACACCATTTTTTATAATATTTTTAAGCACATATTCATTTGGATTTGTCTTTACTGCATATAAAATTTTACCAGGAAATTTATCCTTAAAGACTTTGATTGAATTTTTTATGGTATCCGGGCGTATACAGTATATTGGATTTACTGGTTTAAGTGTGTTAACTAACTCGTTAACGTTACTAAATTTTTCCATTCAATGTGTTCCCCATTTATTAACACAAAAGAGCTTTCAAAAAATTTATAAAAAACTCTTATCATTCGCATTTAGGGTTTTTTTTACCTTATGTAAAGAAAAAAATGCATAGCAGATATGCTTAAATCCTTCCAGTTGTGGGTTGAAAATAATCTTAGAGCACCCATATTAACAAATATGAGAAAGACAAACATACAAACTCAACAACTAAATTTAAATGATTTTCAAGATAAATCCTTATTAATCCTCGATGATGATGACCCTCTCAGAGGAAGATTGTCTAGAGCAATGGAAAAAAAGGGGTTTGTAGTAAAAGAGGCTAAATCAGTGACTGAGGGGCTAGAAATAGTGAAAAAATCGCCTCCAAATTTTGCTGTTGTAGACCTTAGACTAGAGGATGGAAATGGCCTAGATGTCATAAAAGAGCTCTCTAAGAGCAAGTCTGACTGTCGAATCGTGATGTTAACAGGATATGGAAACTTGCCTACCGCAGTTGCAGCGGTAAAAGCTGGCGCTATAGATTACATAGCTAAACCTGTAGATGCAGACGACGTAGAGTCCGCTCTGTTGGCATCCCCAGAGTCCAAAGCAAAACCACCAGAAAATCCTATGTCTGCTGATAGAGTAAAATGGGAACACATTCACAGAGTTTTTGAGTTATGCAATAGAAATGTTTCAGAAACAGCTAGACGTCTTAAAATGCACCGAAGAACCTTACAGAGAATTTTGTCAAAGAGATCACCAAGATAAATTTACATCCATTTTTTTAGAGCAGATAATTTATCGTTTAATAATGTTACAATTAAAGTAAGTAAAATTATTTTAAAAAGTTCTGCTAATAAAAATGGTGTAACTCCTAAATCAATTAATGGTTTATCCCACCCAATTAAAGTGCCTAGCCATAGTACTCCTAAAAAATAGATAATACTCACACTTAAAACTAGCTTTAAAAAATTTGAAATAATATTTTTATTAAATATAAAAATGCCGCTCAACATAGCTGCAAATACAAACCCAAATAAGTACCCCATCGTAGGCCCGACGAAGTATACAATACCCGAACCTTTTTCTGGAGTTCCAGAGAATACAGGTAGTCCAGCCATACCTTCTAGTAAGTAAAAAACAATAATTGTTCCACCCAATTTCCAACCAAAACACACTCCGATTAAAAGAACTACAAATGTCTGCATGGTCATAGGAACCGGGTAAAAAGGTATTTTAAGCTTAGCTGAAATTGCTAATAAGGTTGAACTTATTAAAATTACAAAAAAATATTTTAGGATATCTGTTTGCTTTAAGTTTTTGACTAACTCCATATCTCAATTTACCTTTATTTTGGGAAATTATCTAGTTTTTTGTTAATTGAAGAAAAACATCTTCAAGATTGCCTTCATCTATTGAAATATCAAGTATTTTCAAGTTTTTTTCTTTAAGATAATTAATTAATTGATCAAAATTCAATGACTCTTTCTCGTAATTTACCGTGATAGTATCGTTTGAGTTAATAAAAAATTTAACGTTTGGCAGGTTAAGACTTAAATTTGATTCAAATTTTTTTAACTTAAATATAATTTTTTTTGATTTTATTCTATCTAAAAGTTTCTTTGTTGTATCCAAAGCCACCAAATTACCTTTATTTATTATTGCTATTCGATCACACATTTCTTGAGCTTCAAATAGATAGTGAGTGGTAAGAATTATTGTTACTCCTATTTTATTGAGCTGTTTTACATTGTCCCACAAATTTTTTCGTAGCTCTACGTCAACGCCAGCAGTAGGTTCATCCAAAACAAGTATTGGTGGCTGATGCACCATAGCTTTGGCAATAAGCAATCTTCTTTTCATTCCGCCAGATAAATTTCTTGAATAACTTTCAGCTTGTTTATCTAGAGATACGAGACTTAAAATTGTTTCAGTTATTTTTTGACTATTTTTAACGCCATAAAGACCAGCCTGTAAATCTAATAACTTTTTAGGACTAAAAAAAGCATCAAGATTTACTTCTTGAGGCACAATCCCAATCGATGCTCTAACTTGTCTTGGATTTTTATCAAGATCAAAACCCCAAACTTTAACTTTACCATCTGTTTTTATGACGGTACCAGCTAATATGCTCAAAAAAGTTGTTTTGCCCGCCCCATTGGGTCCAAGCAAACCGAAAATTTCTCCTTGTTTTACATCTAGGGTAATATTATTTAGTGCATTCACGTTTGAAGTCTTTTTTTTGTCTCGCAAATACACTTTTGAAAGGTTTTCAACAGATAAAGCAGTTTTCATCATAAAATTTCAATATAACATTAAATTTAGGTATTATAAATTATGAGCAAAATTAAAAAGTCTGATCATTTTTATTTAATTGATGGCTCAGGTTATATTTTTAGAGCTTATTATGCTTTGCCACCTCTTTCAAGAAAAAGCGATGGTTTACCTACAGGAGCTGTAAGTGGATTTTGTTCTATGTTGTTCAAGCTTCTAGAGGATGCTAGGGCGGATGATAGCAAAGAAAAACCAACTCATTTTGCAGTAATCTTTGACTCTGCAAGAAAAAATTTTAGAAATGAAATTTACAAAGATTATAAAGCCAATAGAAGTGAGGCGCCTGAAGATTTAGCCCCTCAATTTGAATATATTAGAAAATCTGTTAAAGCATTTAATTTACCATCAGTAGAACTTCTAAACTATGAAGCTGATGACTTAATCGCAACTTATGCAAAACAAATTTCTGAGCTTGGAGCAAGAGTTACAATAATTTCATCTGATAAAGATTTAATGCAATTAGTTTCCAAAGATATAAGACTATATGATCCAATGAAAAATAAAGTAATTGCAGAAAAAGAGGTAATTGATAAGTTTGGAGTTAAACCCCATCAAGTTATTGACGTTCAATCATTAGCTGGAGACTCATCTGATAATATTCCTGGTGTACCTGGAATTGGAATTAAAACAGCTGCGGAGTTAATCAACAAGTATAAAAATTTAGATACTTTATTAAACAAAGCATCAGAAATAAAACAAAATAAAAGAAGAGAAACTTTAATGGAAAATAAAGATAAAGCTTTATTAAGCAAGAAACTGGTAACTCTTAAACCCGATGTACCTGTTAAAGATGAACTTAATAGTTTTATTTTAAAAGAAGTTAATAAAGAAACTCTGTTTAATTTTCTAAGGGAAATGGAGTTTAATAGACTTTTAAGTCAGGCAATTAGTTTTTACGGTGAAAGTATAGAAAATCCTAAAAAAGGGGAAGAAAGAAAAAGTGAAGTAACAAAAGTTGATACTGATAAATACAAAAATATACTTAGTGAAAATGATTTGGAAAAACTTATAAAAAAATTAAACGAAAAATCTTTCATCTCTGTAGATACTGAAACATCATCTCTTAACCCTATAGACGCAGAGCTTGTAGGCATCTCTTTTAGCTGTGATGTTAATGAAGCTTATTATATCCCTGTTGCACACAAAAATTTTAAAAGTCTAAGCAGGGATTTAGTAATCAAAAAAATTAAACAAATTTTAGAGGATCCTAGCATTAAAAAGATTGGTCAGAATATGAAATACGATTTTATGATTTTTAAAAAATATGGAATTAATATTGAACCCATTGAAGACACTATGCTACTTTCATACACTTTGGATGCAGGAAACAATAGGCATAATATGGATATTTTATCGGAAATACATTTAGGTCATAAAACAATCTCGTATAAAGAAATAGTCGGTTCAGGCAAAAAACAATTAAATTTTTCAGATGTAAATCTTAAAGATGCTACAAAATATGCTGCAGAGGATGCTGATGTTACTTTGAGACTTTATAATATTTTAAAAAATCGAGTAGATAATGAAAAACTCAATAAAATCTATGATATTTTTGAGAAACCCATGGTTAAATTATTATCTAAATTGGAAACGAACGGAATAAAAATTAATGCAACATATTTAAAAAAACTATCAAAAAAGTTTGAAGAAAGATTAATTAAAAAAGAAAAAGAAATTTATAAAATATCAGGAAAAAAATTCAATATAGGGTCTCCTAAACAGTTAGGAGAAATAATTTATAACGATCTGAAAATTGCTAAACTAAAAAAAACAAAAAAAGGTAGTCTAGCAACTAGCGCTAAAATACTTGAGGATCTTGCGTTAACGGGTCATAAATTTCCAAAATTAGTACTCGAATGGAGACAAGACTCAAAATTAAAAAGTACATATACTGACGCTTTACAAGACCACATAAATAAAAAAACAAACAGAGTTCATACTTCATTTTTATTAGCAGCTACAAATACTGGTAGACTTGCATCAAGTGCTCCTAATTTACAAAATATTCCTATAAAATCTACTGATGGAAAAGAAATAAGAAAAGCATTCATTGCCGACAAAGACAATATACTTGTCTCTGCAGACTACAATCAAATTGAAATGAGAATACTTGCAGACATGGCAGACGTAAAAGAATTAAAAAAGGCTTTTAAAAACAATCAAGATATTCATTCCTTAACTGCCAGCCAGGTCTTTAGTGTTCCTATAAATAAGATAAATGAAGATTTAAGAAGAAAAGCTAAAGCAATTAATTTTGGTATCATATATGGAATAACTCAGTACGGTTTAGCAAAACAAATTTCAGTCTCTAATCAAGAAGCCCAAGACTTTATAAATGAGTATTTTAGAAAGTTTCCTGAAATTAAAGATTATATGAATAGTACAATCAAGTTTTGTAGAAAAAATGGATATGTAAATAACATTTTTGGTAGAAGAATTCATTTGAGAAATATTAATGATAAAAACTTTAGCATTAGATCATTTCAAGAAAGAGCTGCAATTAATGCCCCTATTCAAGGTTCAGCTGCAGATATAATCAGACTGGCAATGATAGAAGTAGATAAAATGATAGAAAAGGAAAAAAAAATTAGTGCGAGAATGTTACTGCAAATTCACGATGAATTAGTTTTTGAAAGCTCTTTAAAAGATCAAAAAAACAATGAAAAATTGATTAAAAAAGCAATGACCTCAGTATCATCGTCTGAGCATCATATGTTTTCAATTCCATTGGAAGTGAGTGTAAAATCAGGATATAATTGGGGTGAAGCCCACTAATTAATATTTTGTGGCCTAAATTTTGACAATTTAATTTAGAAAATTTAAATATGAGTAACACAATTGCATTAGTAGATGATGACAGAAATCTTCTAACAAGTATTAGCATTGCTTTAGAAAGAGAGGGTTTTAAAGTCCAGACTTATATAGACGGTGAGTCAGCATTAATTGGTTTAACAAGAAATCCTCCAGATTTAGCTATTTTAGATATTAAAATGCCACGAATGGATGGTGAGGAATTATTAAAAAAAATTAGAAAAAAAATGTCTATACCAATTATTTTCTTAACTTCAAAAGACGAAGAAGTAGATGAATTATTGGGGTTAAAATTGGGAGCCGATGATTTTGTAAAAAAATCAGGAGGTTTCTCTATGAAAGTTTTAGTAGAAAGAATTAGAGTTCAACTAAGAAAAAAGACAGACAAAGTTGAAGAGTCTAAAAATATTATTTCTCATGGTAAATTAAAGTTAGACCCTTCACAGTTAGAATGTGAGTGGAACGGAAAAGCTTTACCAGACAAACTAACAACAACAGAATTTCTCATAGTCAAAGAATTGGCAAAAAGACCAGGTGTAATAAAAGAAAGGGCACATCTAATGGATATTGCATACAAGGAAAATACTGAAATAGAGGATAGAACTATAGATAGTCACGTCAAAAGAATCAGAAAAAAATTTAAAAAGGTGGATGAAAAATTTTCAGCAATTGAAACTAGGTATGGAAGTGGATATAGATGGAATGTTAGTTAATGAAAAAGAAAAAAACATCTTCAATTTTAAGAAAGTTTCTACTTTTTAATTTATTAGTTTTTTCAGTTTTAGGTCTATTAACCTTAATTTACTTAAGCGCAATTCAACCTAATCTTGTAAAAAAAACTTCAGATAACCACTTCATTATTATTAAAAATACTTCAGACCATATTGAGAGATTAAATATTAATTTTAATGAGGGTGGTATAAAAAAATTTTTATTATCAACAAGGTTTCTTTTCCAAGGTCTTGATAGAGTTCAGTTTTTTTCTATAAATGGAAAACTAATTGGAGATACGAATATATTAGATTTAGATGCCAGTGTCTTTGTGAAATCAGATGAAGTTATAGAGGAAGGCGTTGAAGTAAAAAAAGAAAAAAAAAAAACATTATTAGAAAAAGAATCTGAGGAAAAATTAATATCAAATATTATAAATCAAAAATATGCTGGACAACCTATAACTATAGAAAATAAAATAAATAATTCATTTTTTGTAAGCACTATAAGTGAACTTCAAATAAAGGGAAAAAAGGTTGGTTTCATTATGGTAACTAGTGAAGCAAATGATATTTTAATAGCAGTTAAAGAAAGAAAAAATTTTATTATCAGAACAGTACTAGCTGTTGCTTTAGTAATTTTAATTTTTTCATTATTTTTAAATAAATATATTTTAAAACCCATTGGGTTTTTAGTTTCTTTTACCGAGTCAATTAAAAATAAATCTGATCAAAACATTGATATTAAAAAATTTTTTTTTAGAGAAGATGAGGTTGGAAAGTTAACAAAATCTATTGATGAGATGACAAAAGAACTTCAGAAAAGAACAAATAGAGCTGAAACTTTTTCTACCGATTTAGCTCATGAAATTAGGAATCCTTTAGCATCATTAAAAGGAGCTTCAGAACTTTTGGATAAGATCGAAGATCAGAAAGAGAGAAAAAAACTATTTGAAATTATCAATCATGATGTAGAGAGAATTGATAGACTAATTACTGATTATTCTCAAATGTTGAAAGATGAAGCGTCATTATCTAGAGAAAAGATGTTAAAAGTAAATCTAATGAAAATTGTATTAAATGTTGTGGAGGATTTTAAACAAGATCTTAAAAATCAAAATAAAAATATTGAGATTGTAACAAATCTTTCTAATAAAAATGAAAAAAATTACTTTATAATTGGAATAGAGAATAGGCTAGAACAAGTGATAGCTAACTTACTCGATAATGCAATCTCCTTTAGTAACGATAAACAAAAGATTGAAATTGATCTCACAGAGACATCTAGTAACTTTGTAATGACTATAAAAGATCAAGGCCCGGGTTTTGCTGAGGCATCCCCTCAAAAGATATTTAAAAGATTTTATAGTAATCGCCCTTCAAATTTTGGAGAGCATTCAGGACTGGGTTTGAATATAGCTAAAAATATTGTTGAACTCCATAAAGGGGCTATAGCTGCGTCAAATAGATTAAATCAGAAAGGGGCCCAAGTAGAAGTTTTGCTACCAAAAATTTAATTTTAGTTCTTACTTGATTAGGGTAACTTATATTGTTAAAAACCGTTAAATTATGTCTGAAGATTTCAAAGTAAAAGATATTAAACTCGCTGAATTTGGAAGAAAAGAAATTTCTTTAGCAGAAACTGAAATGCCTGGTTTAATTGCCATTAGAAAAGAATATGAGGGTAAAAAACCACTTAAGGGAGCTCGTATTTTAGGATGCTTACATATGACAATCCAAACTGCAGTTTTAATAGAAACTTTAATAGATTTAGGAGCTGAGTGTAGATGGTCCTCATGCAATATTTTTTCCACCCAAGATCATGCAGCTGCAGCAATAGCAAAAGCAGGTATACCGGTATTTGCCTGGAAAGGTGAAACAGAAGAAGAATATTGGTGGTGTGTCAAACAAACAATAGAAGGAAAAAAAGACTGGGTGCCAAATATGATATTAGATGACGGAGGGGATTTGACTGCTCTTATGCATAAAGATTATAAAAATTTGTTAAAAAATATAAAAGGTGTTTCTGAAGAGACTACAACGGGGGTTTTAGCTCTAAAAAAAATGGAAGCAAACAAAGAGCTTCTAATACCCGCTATTAATGTAAATGACTCAGTTACAAAATCTAAATTTGATAACTTGTATGGATGCAGAGAGAGCTTAGTTGATGGAATAAAAAGAGCTACAGATGTAATGATGTCTGGAAAAGTTGCTATCGTAGCTGGTTTCGGCGATGTAGGAAAAGGAAGTGCAGCATCATTAAGACAAGCTGGAGCAAGAGTACTAGTAACAGAAACGGATCCAATTTGTGCATTACAAGCGGCCATGGAAGGTTACGAGGTCGTATTAATGAATGACGCAATAAAAGAGGCGGATATTGTGGTTACTGCAACTGGTAACAAAGATATTGTAACAGCTGATCATATGAGAGATATGAAAGATAGAGCAATACTTTGTAATATTGGTCACTTTGATAATGAAATACAAGTTGAAGCTCTAAAAAATTATAAGTGGGATGAAATAAAACCACAAGTTCATGAAATAGAATTACCAAGTAAAAAAAGAATTATTTTATTAGCTGAAGGAAGATTAGTTAATCTAGGATGTGCAACTGGTCATCCTAGTTTTGTGATGAGCGCATCGTTTACAAATCAGGTTATTGCTCAAATTGAGTTATGGAATAATTCAAACAAATATGAAAAAAAAGTTTATGTTCTACCAAAACACTTAGATGAAAAAGTAGCCATGTTGCATTTAGAAAAAGTAGGAGCAAAATTAACTAAAATGTCGAAAGATCAAGCAGATTATATTAGCGTTAAACCATCAGGGCCATTTAAACCAGATACTTATCGCTACTAAACTAGTAGCTAATGATTATTAAATCTTTAGATCAACTTAATTCTTTTTCAGAAAAAGTAGCAGATAACCTAAATGAAAAAGATTGCATCTTCTTGACAGGAGAAATTGGAGTTGGAAAAACTACATTTACAAGATATTTGATTAATTATTTACAAAAAAAAGAAGGTTCAAAGGTTACAGAAGTATTGAGCCCTACTTTTAACCTGTTATATGAGTACGATTTAAAAAAACATAAAATCATGCATTATGATCTCTATAGACTAAAAAATGAAAAAGAACTCAATAATTTGGGTATATTTCAAGAAAATAAAAATGCCATAAAAATTATAGAATGGCCAATTTTAATAAAAATTCCTATATCTGATAAATTAGAAATTCACCTAGACTATGCTAAACATGATAATGAAAGAAAACTTAGATTGTTAGGAACAGGTAAATGGAAAAACTTTAATGAATTATAGGTTAAAAAAAATTTCTGGAGATGCCTCATTTAGAGAATTTTATAGATTGAAAAAAGGAAATAGAACTTCAATTATAGTAAAAGCCAATAAAGAAAAATTTAAAAATCTAATTTCTTACGCAATAATAAATAATATTCTTAAGAAAAATAAGATTAATGCACCTAAACTCATAAGCAATCATTATCAAGACAATATGATCGAAATTTCAGACCTGGGAGAAAAATCTTTTTACGACATAATATCAAAAAAAAAAAATAAATTAAATTATTATAAAAATTTAATTCAAATTATTTTGAAATTGCAAAAAATAAAAATTAAAAAAAACTATCATTTAGGTAAACACAAATTAAAATTACAGAAATATTCTTTACAAAATCTTCATAAAGAGTCTGATTTATTTTTTGATTGGTATCTCAAGTTTAGTTCAAAAAATTTAAAAATTATTAAAATTAAAAGAATTTTAAAAATAGAATTAAATAAAATTTATAAAAAACTTTATTTTAAAAATAATACTTTTGTTCACAGAGATTTTCATGCTTCAAATATTATGATTAACAAAAAAACTTTTGGTTTGGTTGATAGTCAAGATGCAATAATTGGCAATCCTCTTTATGATGTAGCCTCATTAATTGATGATGTAAGAGTAAAATTACCCACCAATTTACAAAATAAGTTACTTAAATTTTACTATTCAAAATCTAAATTAAAAACAGAAAATTTTCAGAATTTAAAAAATGATTACGATATTTTATCAGTTCAAAGAAACTTTAAAATTTTAGGAATATTTGTTAGATTAAGCAAAAGAGATAATAAGTCTAATTATTTAAAGTATTTACCATATACTTGGAGCCTAATTAATAGACGGCTCAAAAATCCTGTTTTTAAAAATTTTCTATATCTACTAAACAAACATATTAAGATAAAAAAATTAAAAAAATTTAATACTTTATGAGAGTAAAACATGCGATGATATTAGCTGCAGGACTTGGGACACGAATGAAGCCGTTAACTTTAGAAACACCCAAACCGTTAATAAAAGTAGGAAGTAAAAATTTATTAGAAAGGTCGATAAATCTTTTGGAGAATTATGGAGTAGAACAAATAATTATAAATGCTCATTACTTAGCAGACCAAATTGAAAAATTTGTTTTAAAATTTAAATCAAAAGTAAAAATAACCATTTCAAACGAAAAAGCTTTGTTACTAGATACCGGCGGTGGAGTAAAGGAAGGAACAAAAATTTTTGGCGAAAATCCTTTTTTTGTCTTAAATCCAGATACGTTATGGTTAAACAATTATTTAGGTGAAATGCAATCTCTAGAGAAAATTTACTTTGAGAATAAAAAACACTGTTTGTTATTAGTAAATAAGAGATTATCTTTCGATACTTCTTTTAAAGGAGATTTTAATTTAAAAAATAATGTTGTTTCCAAAGATATTGAAAATAATTTTATTTTTACAGGCCTTCAATTGCTAGACAAAAATCATTTAGATCCGATTGACAAAAAAGTTTTTTCAATGAACGAAGTATGGAATAATTTAATAATCAATAATAAGCTTTCTGGCTTAGAAAGCAGTCTCAAGTTTTACCATCTTAATACTGAAGAGATGTATAAAAAAATTTCAAATTTAGATATTACTGATTAAAAATTATATTTTTAGCTCTAGCTTCATCTAAATAAAAATATTTTTTAATCTTCAAATTTTTTTCAAATTCGATCACTAATGGGTTACCAGTTGGAATTTCTAATTCATTAATTTTTTCATCTGAAATCTTGAATAAAAATTTATACAGTGCTCTTAAGGAATTCCCATGTGCTGAGACTAAAATATTTTTATCTTTAGAAAGATTTTTTTTAATCTCATTTTCATAAAAAGGCATTACTCTTTCATAAGTATTTTTTAAAGACTCAGTAAATGGTATCATACCAACTGGAATACTTCCATTTAGTGGACTGAAATTTGATAGATATGTACTGTCTTCTGGCATTGGCGGTGGAGGTATATTCCATGATCTTCTATATTTTTTGAACTGTTCCTCACCAATTTTTTTTTTAGTTTCATTTTTATTAAGACCAGTTAATGATCCGTAATGTCTCTCATTCAACTGCCAAGCAGTATTAAATTTAAGATCAAGTTTATTTCTTTGAAGTATTGTTGTTAAAGTTTTTATCGCTCTTTTTAAAAAGGAAGTATAAGAAATATCAATTTTTATATTCAGCATTTTTATTAGCTCTCCTGACTTTTCTGCTTCCGCCACCCCTTTTTCTGAAAGACCCACGTCCACCCATCCTGTAAATCTATTTTCTGCGTTCCAAGTACTTTGACCGTGTCTAATAAGGATTAATTTACTCATAATAGTTAATTCAATTATTTTGTACTATAATAATATTAAAATGAAAAATACTATATTTGAAATAATAAAATATACATACTACTTATCTTTAATAGCTTTAATAATTTTGTACTTGTTCCCAGGCAGCCTTATTGGCTTTCTTCTATATGGTGATATTGGAAAACAACCTAATCTAATTTCCAATCCAATTGGCACTTCAATTAATCATCTAATATTCTTTTTCTATTTGGGTATTCTTGGTTTTATTATACACGTCAAGTATAAAAAGATAATTTATAGTTTCCCTTTTTTAATTTGTGTTTCAATTCTATTTGAATTGTTGCATTTAATAATTCCTAATAGAGCTTTTGAACTTAATGATTTATTTGCTAATAGTGTGGGAGTTTTGTCTGCCTTTTTTATACTTATCTTTATTAAAAAATTAAAAAATTAAATCATGCGAACAATAATTATATTTTTAATGTTCTCTACCAACATTCTGGCTCAAGAGATAGTTGGAATTCCTAAAATTGTGGATGGTGATACTATATACATTAATAATTATAAAATAAGACTTGAGGGTATAGATGCTCCAGAAATGAAACAAAAATGTAAAAAAGAAAAACTCAAAATTTCATCAATTATAGGTTATACTTTTTATGAAAATTATTATTGTGGCAAATATTCAAAAGAAAACCTTGAAGCCAAGGTCAAAGGATTGGAAATTAAATGCATTTCTTCTACTAAAGACAGATATAAAAGATACTTAGCTAAGTGTTTCAAAGGTAAAATAAATCTTAATAGATGGATGGTTAGGAACGGTCATGCAGTAGCTTATAGACGATATTCAAAAGAATATATACCTGATGAAGATTTTGCGAAGGAAAATAAGCTAGGTTTATGGAAAGGGAAATTTTTAAACCCAGAAAAATGGAGAAAGCTTAATTAATTTTTAGTATAAATTGATTAGTGATTCATTATAAAAAAAATTTAATTATATTTCTTTTTTTAATTTTATCAGCTTGCTCTTCAATTCCTAAAAACACACAAAATAGTTGTGCAATATTTGAAGAACGATATCTCTGGTATAAACATGCCAAAGCCTCTTATGAAAAATGGGGAGCCCCTATACACTTGCAATTAGCTTTCGTAAAAAAAGAAAGTGATTTTAATTGGTTGGCTAAACCACCTCGAAAAAAACTTTTTAAAGTTATTCCTTTTAAAAGACCTTCATCGTCATTTGGATATTCACAAGCCGTTAAGGGAACTTGGGAACAATATAAAAGAGAGACTAAAAATCCTTTAGCAACAAGGGCGAGATTTAAAGATTCTGTTGACTTTATAGGATGGTACATAAATAAAACTAACAAAATTTTAAAAATTTCAAAGAAGGATCCTTATAGACAATATTTGGCTTACTACAAAGGGTGGGGCGATTATAAAAATTACTCTAAGGATAAAAAAGCAATCATTTATGCTAAGTCAGTTAAAGATATGGCTTCAAAATACAGGAAACAATTGACTACTTGTAAAAAAAACTTGGATAAAAATAAGTATATTATTTTTTAAGTTGTTTATTTAATTCTATTTCGACTGCGTCAATTCTTTGAGTATTTTTGCCAATAATAGAATAAATCGTGGGAATAACATATAATGTAAAAAAAGTTGAAAAAATCATTCCCCCAAATATTGTTATTCCTACAGTTAGTCTACTCGCGGCTCCCGGTCCAGAACCGAGTATAAGTGGTAGCACTCCTATAATAGTTGAGAGACTTGTCATTAAAATAGGTCTAAATCTTATAGAAGCAGCCTCTATAATTGATACTTCTAAACTTTTTCCCTCTTTTCTTAATTGATTTGCAAATTCCACAATTAAAATTCCATTTTTAGCTGATAAGCCAATTAATATTATTAAAGCTATTTGACTATAAATATTTAAAGATGAGCCCACTACTAATATTCCCAATAAACCACCCAGTATTGCTAAAGGAACTGTAAGCATAATAGTTAGAGGGTGTTTCCAGCTCTCAAACTGAGCGCACATTGCCAAATATGCTGTAACCAAAGCCAATATAAAGATAATATATAATTCAGTATTGGTTTTTTTATACTCTTCACTTTCTCCTTTGTAAGCGATTTTAGCTTCCGGAGTATTCTCTTCAACAACTTTAACCAAGAAATTTAAAGCTTGATCTAAAGAGTAGTCACCAACTAATCTTGCTGAAATTGTAACTGCTTTTTGTCTATTATACCTTGCTAAAAAAGGCGACTGACCCTCTTCCTCGTATCGAATTAAATTCGAGACAGAAACAAGTTTGCCATTATTATTTGATCTAACAAAAACTTTACTTATACTATCCGGTTCTTGTCTATCTTTAATATCACCCTGCAGAATAATTGAGTATTCTTTTCCATCCCTAGTGAAATTTGTAACTCTCTTAGAACCAAAAATAGTTTCAATTGTTCTTCCTATATCTTCTGTTGAAACACCTAAATCAGCGGCTTTTTTTTGATCAATTTGAACATTAAGTTGCGGTTTATTTAAATCAAAGTCATCCTGTATTGATGTTAACCCAGGATTCTTTCTAGCCTCTTTTTTAATAAGATTTTTCCATTCTATTAATTGATCGTAGGTATTCCCTAAAATTACAAATTGAACAGGACTCTCTACACCACCTGTTCTTATACCTTGAGGCATTATTGGAAACGCTAGAACACCCGGTACCTGAGAAATTTTTCCAAAGGACTCTCTCATTATTTTAACACCGTGACGATCTCTTTTAGCCCATGGCTCTAATAAAACTATTATAAAACCACTATTAACCTGTTTTGCTGATTTACCAAATCCAGGAACTCGTAATATAAGTTTTCTGTATTCCCCATTTCCTACATTTGGCAATAAAAGATTTTCAATATCTTCTGCTTTAGATTTTGTAAAATTAAACCCTGATCCTTGAGGAGCTTTAACTATTACAAAAAAAGCTCCTCTATCCTCAGGAGCAATTAATTCTTTTGGAGCATAATTAAATAAAAAAATAGTAAGAGATAATACAATTCCTAAAAATGAAATTATTATTTTTCTTTTTCTTACCCATGAAACTAGAGACTGTTTGTAAACTGATGTAATATTCTTTAAAAATTTCTCAAACTTAATAACAATCTTTGATTTATTCATGTTTTTTTTTAAAACTTTGCTGCCTATCATTGGGCTTAAGGAAAGTGCTACAAAACTTGATATAACTACGGCTGAAGCCAAAGTGATAGCTGTTTGAGTAAATAATACTCCAGTAATACCTTTGATAAATATAAGTGGAATAAAAACTGCAACTAATACAACTGTAGTAGCTATTATTGCAAAAGAAACTTGTTTTGCCCCTTTGTATGCAGCAACTAGAGGCGTATCTCCCAACTCTATTCTTCTAACAATATTCTCAAGCATAACTATCGCGTCATCAACCACAATACCAATTGCTAAGACAAGTGCCATTAATGTGAACAGATTTATTGAGAAATCAAAAAAGTATATGGATAAAAAGGTAGATATTAAAGAAACTGGTAAGGCTATTAAAGGCACTATTAATGCTCTGATATTACCTAAAAATAGATAAATTATTATCGTAACTAATATTAAAGCAATAAATAAAGTTTTATAAACTTCTTTTATTGCAGCTTTTATATAATTACTTCTGTCAAAAGAAACCTCCAAAGATGTTCCAGGCGGTAATCCTGGTCTTATTTCTTTGATCTTACTCTTAACTCCATTTGCAACTTTAATAGTATTTGCATCTGATTGTTGGTATATACCAATACCAACAACTTGTTTACCATTTCCTTTAAACAAGGTTCTAGTTGACTCTGCTCCTAATTCAACTCTAGCTACATCTGAGAGTGTAATGATTGAGCCGTCCCTAGCTCTTTTAAGTGGTAATTTCTTATAGCTCTCTAAATTTTTATAAGCTTTATCTAACTTAATAGTTAAATCAACATCTTTAGACTCTATTCTTCCTGCAGGAAACTCAACATTTTCTTTTCTTAAAACTGACTCCACTTCTTGTGTTGTTAAATCTCTAGCTGCAAGAGCTAATGGATCAAGCCATACCCTTAAAGAAAGTTCTCTTTCCCCTCCTAAACGGACTCTACCAACTCCTTCTACAGTTGAAAATAAATCCGTAAGATATCTATCAGCATAATCAGTTAGTTCTAAATCTGTCATAGCATCTGAATTAAAAGATAACCACATTGTTGTTCTCATACCGGCACTTTGTTTAAATATTTCAGGTTGTTCCGCTCCATCTGGAAGATTATCTAATACTCTTGCAACAGAACTTCTAACGTCATTAGCCACATCGTCTAAGTCCAGGTTGTTTTCAAAGGTAAGAGTAATTCTAGAACTTTCATCTTCACTGAAAGAGTCTATAGTTTCTAATCCAGGCGTTCCTCCAACAAAATCTTCTATTCTTTGAGTTATCTGAGTGTCTATAATTTCAGCAGATGCACCTTTGTACTCGGTCTGAATAGTGACAACAGGAGGTTGAACATCAGGTAATTCATCTGTTGGTATTTCTTTAAAAGTAAACAAACCAAAGATGACTAAAACTATGCTCATCACAGATGCGACTACAGGTCTTTTAATTGATAAATCGGTTAAAAACATTTTATTATTTAGTATTAATAATTTTCACTTTTGATTTATTTCTCACTTTAGAAACACCTTCAGAAATCACTAAGTCTCCCTCCTTAATGCCTGATTCAACAGATATTTTGCCAAAATTTCTGTTTCCAATTTTGATGTTTCTTTTTTCTGCAGTATCATTTTTAACAATATAAACAAAAGAAGTACTTCCTTGGATTGTAACCGCACTTTCTGGTACTCCAATCTGATTGATTTCATCATAAATTATTTTGACAGTCATCAGCTGACCAGGAATAATTTTAAATGTTTCATTGTTGACCGAAATTCTTGCTAAAATAGATCTCGTTGAAGGGTCTATTCTTGAACTAATAGAAGTTACTTTACCTTTAAAAATTTTACCAGCAAAAGCTGAATTCGTTATTTCCGCTTTTAAGCCTGGTTTTAATATACCCACATAGCTTTCAGGAATTTTAATATCTATTACAATTTTTTTTAAATCATCAAGTGTAATGATCAAACTGTCCGATCCAAGCACTCCTTGAGCAATTTCTCTTTTACCAAGTTTACCTGCAAAATCTGCAATAATATTATTATTATTTTTCAAAGCTGCTATGATTTCCCCTTTTTTGACATATCTATTCTGTATTCTTAAATTTCCAGCAAGATCATTTTTTTTTATTCTATAAGTTTTAGAATTTTGAGCTAAAGCAGTGCCAAATGTTTCAATGCTTTTATAAAATTGTGATTTTTCAACTTGTTTAACTATTACACCAGGCGCCGGTCTTACACTGAATTTTTTTTTAAAGTGCAAGCCTATAAAATGCCTTGCAACAATTATAACTGTAATAGCTACAAAAAATATAATTATAAAAGTTTTTATTTTAGTTGACGTTTTCATTTTTATTTAAGCCCGTACTCCGCCCAAGAACCGTCGTATATAACTGGTAATTTGTTATTTACAATAGTGTTAGCGAGGCCTAAGACACAGGCTGTTATACCACTTCCGCAGCTAAAAGCTAATTTTTCGTTTAAATTTACTCCATGGTTTAAGAATATTTTCTCTAATTCATCTTTTTTTTTAAAGGTATTGTTCTCAGAATTAATAATTTTTGAATACGGTAAGTTTTTTGATCCTTCTATATTACCTTTTTTTAAATTTTTTCTTGGTTCGTCAACCAAACCTTTAAATCTATTTTCTCCCCTAGCATCTACTAAACAAAATTCTTTTTTTTTAATATTTTCTTCCACTTGTTTCAAATTTATTACTAAATTTCTTTTAATTGAAGCTTTGTAGAGCATAGGTGTCAAGTTCGTTTTTTTTTTTGTAAGTGGCCTATTTTCTAGTTTCCATTTTTTTAAACCTCCATCTAAAACTGAAACTAAATTCATATCATGACCAAAGTATAAAAATGTAAACCAACATCTACTCGCGCTAAGTATATCAGAATTATCATAAATAATTATTTGATCCTTATTTTTTATACCTAATTTAGAAACTATTTTTTCCCATTCTTCTAATTTAGGAAGCATGTGTGGCAAAGAAATTTCTTGATTAGAGTTTTTATCTAAATCGAAAAAAATAGATTTTTCGATGTGATTTTCTTGATATTCTTGAAATGCGTTTCTTTTTGTATTTGGTAAATGCCAAGTAGCATCTAAAATTTTTACTCCATCAATATTTTCAGCAAGCCAACTGGTTGATTTTAACGGGTTCATCTTTGGTTCTTTTCTATATATTTTTGATGATATTCCTCTGCTTTACAGTAATTTTTAACTGGAGAAATATTTGTTTCAATTTTATTATTAAAAACTTTATTAAATTTTTCTTTAATTTTATCTGCCACTACTTTTTGTTGTTCATTTTCATAAAATATTTCACTTCTGTATTGAGTTCCCACATCAGGAAATTGCATATCCTTTTGTGTTGGGTCATGTAACTTGAAAAAGAGCTCTAAAATTTTTTCAAATGAAATGACATCTTCATCAAAGGTCAACTTAACAGTCTCGGCATGACCTGTATTTCCTTGACAAACCTCTTCATAAGTTACCTTTGATTTATAACCCCCAGCATATCCTACTTCGGTATTTATTATACCTTTTTGGGTTTTAAATTTTTCTTCAGGTTTCCAGAAACAACCCATTGCTAAGTAACATTTTTGCATAAGTTATATTATATGTTATGAAGTTAAGAGGATAATAAATTGCTTACTAAAAATCAAATAGGCGTAATGTACATGATAGCAAGCGTAATAAGCTTTTCTATAATGGATATTTGCGTTAAGTGGCTTGATTACTATCCGGTTGGGCAAGTCCTCTTTTTAAGATTCTTTATAGGTTTTATTCCAATTTTTTTTATAATTCCAAAAAACAGATTATTTGACTTTTATAAAACATCGAGACCTGGACTTCATGCGTTTAGAGCAGTATGTGGAGCTTTAGCAATTATAGCTTTATTTTTTGGCTTGAGAGAGCTTCCTTTGGCTGATGTTGTCTCGCTTACTTTTGGCGGACCAATATTCGTAACAGTTGCTTCAATTTTTTTCTTAAGTGAAAGAGTAGGAATTAAAAGATGGTCAGCAGTTTTAGTTGGTTTTATTGGAATGTTATTAATAGTTCAACCTGCATTTGTTGAAGTAAATTATTACTATATTTCTCCAATCATATTTTGTATTTTTTTTGCTTGTGTAGCTATAAGTGTAAGATCTTTATCCAAAACTGAACCTAACTACACAATAGCCTTTTACTTCACTCTATTATGTACAATTCTAGGTTTGCTTACAACGATCAAAGGGGATTGGATATTACCCTCAAAAATAGACTTTATAATATTCATAGTGCTAGGCTTATGTGGAAGTGTAGGTAATTTGTTATTAACTCATAGTTACAGATTAGCAGAGGCATCACTAGTTACTCCAATAAAATATTTAAGTTTAGTTTTTGCAATAGTTTTTGGTTTTTTAATTTGGAGTGAAATTCCGAAGTTATTAACACTTTTTGGCGCTCTATTAGTTATTACCAGCTCATTAATAATTTTCATGAGGGAAAATAAAC
>CACKXF010000008.1 GCA_902604065.1 uncultured Pelagibacteraceae bacterium
AACCAAAAGTTACGAAGGTAAATAGAATTGATGTAGGATTTAGAGGTGAAAGTGATAGTGGAAGATCATCTGGAGTCGGTGAAGTGCCAGAAGAAAGTTTAATGCTAACCGGAGATGAAAACATAGTAGATATAAATTATTCTGTATTTTGGGTTATTAAAGATGCTGGTAAATTTTTATTTAATATACAAAGTCCTATTGAAACAGTTAAAGCAACTTCAGAAACAGCTATGAGAGAAGTAATAGCTAAAAGTGAAATTCAATCTATCTTAACAGAAGGAAGGTCGAACATAGAGGTCGAGGTACAAGAAATTACTCAAGCAATTTTAGATGAATATGGATCTGGTATTCAAATCACTCAAGTTCAAACACAAAAAGCAGATCCTCCAAGTCAAGTTATTGATGCATTTAGAGATGTGCAAGCTGCTAGAGCAGATAAAGAAAGATCTAAAAATGAAGCCGAAGCATATGCTAATGATGTTATTCCTAGAGCTCGAGGTGACGCGGAAAAAATTTTACAGGAGGCTGAAGCTTATAAAAAAGAAGTTGTAGCGACCGCAGAAGGTGAGGCTTCAAGATTTTTAGCGATTTATAACGAATACAAAAATGCAAAACAAGTTACTCAGGAAAGAATGTATTTAGAAACTATGGAAAAAGTTTTAGCTGATATTGATAAAGTTATTATAGATAAAGAGTCTGGTTCAGGAGTAGTACCATATTTGCCGCTACCAGAATTAAAAAAGAAAGGTGATAGCTAATGAAAGTTCCTAAGCTTTTCGTCCCAATTATAATAGTTTTAGGTATTGCAGCCTTTCAATCAATTTTTATTGTTCAAGAAATTAACCAAGCTATTGTATTGCAATTTGGAGATCCAAAGAAAATTGTAACAAAGTCTGGTTTAAATTTTAAACTGCCTTTTATTCAAAATGTTGCTTATTTAGATAAAAGGGTATTAAATTTAGATAATCCTCCAGAAGAAGTAATAGCCGCAGACCAAAAAAGATTGATAGTTGATGCGATCGCAAGATTTAAAATAATTGATCCATTAAAATTTTATATATCAGTTGGTAACGAAAGAGTTGCGAGACAAAGACTTGCAACAATTATTAACTCAAGAATAAGAGGTGTTTTGGGTAAGCAAGATCTAGCTACTTTATTGTCTAAAGATAGAGCAAAACAAATGTCTATAATTCAAAACGATGTAAATACTGAAGCAAAAAATTTCGGAATAGAAATTGTTGACGTAAGAATTAAAAGAGCAGACTTACCACAAGCTAACAGTGAAGCAATTTATGCTAGGATGCAAACTGAAAGACAAAGAGAAGCAAAAGAATTTAGAGCTCAAGGAGCTGAGAGCGCAACTCGTATAACATCTACAGCAGATAAAGAAGTGACAGTAATTTTAGCTAACGCAAAGAAAAAATCTGAGATAATGAAAGGTGAAGGCGATGGTCAAAGAAATAAAATATTTGCTGATGCTTTTGGCAAAGACCCACAATTCTTTAGCTTCTACAGAGCAATGCAATCATACGAAAAAGCTCTAATTGGCGGTGATACATCATTAATTCTCTCACCAGATAGTGATTTTTTTAAATTCTTCGGAAAATCTGGTTTAACTAAAAAAAATTAATTAAAAATATGAGTGATCTTATTACGGCTTTAGGATTACTTTTTTTTATCGAGGGGCTTTTACTTGCCTTGTTTCCGTCAAGAATAAAAAATATGTTAAAAATTATTGAAACTATGTCGACAAATAAGTTAAGAAATCTAGGTATTTTTTTTTTAATAATAGGTTTTGTTATAATTTGGTATATGAGGCATTAAATGAAAATATTTAAACAGATTATCATAATTTTATTTTTGATCTCATTTTCAACTAATATTAACGCAAATTCAAGGCCAGGCTCTTTTGCAGATTTAGCTGAAAAATTAATGCCCTCAGTAGTAAACATCTCTACAACTCAAACAGTTCGTACAACAAAAAATCAGTTCCCTTTTCAATTTCCTCCAGGATCACCATTTGAAGATATGTTTAAAGAATTTCAACAGCCAACAGAGAGAAAAGCTTCATCTCTTGGATCTGGTTTTATAATAAGAAAAGAAGGGATTGTAGTAACGAATAATCACGTAATTGCAAATGCAGAAGATATCATAGTAAAAATTGGTGATAAGGAATATAAAGCAGACGTTTTAGGTTCCGATCCTTACGCAGATGTAGCTGTTCTTAAAATCAAGGATTCAAAAACTATTTTTGAAACTGTAAAGTTCGGAGATTCGGACAAGGCAAGAGTTGGAGATTGGGTTGTGGCGATCGGTAACCCTTTCGGTTTAGGAGGGACCGTAACTTCTGGAATAATCTCAGCAAGAAATAGGGATATTAACTTAACCCGGTATGATGATTTTATTCAAACTGATGCTTCTATAAATCAAGGAAATTCAGGAGGCCCTCTGTTTAACTTAAATGGAGAGGTTATTGGAATTAACACAGCTATAATTGCACCAGGTCAAGCCGGATCAATCGGTATTGGTTTTGCTATTCCGGCAAATGCTGCTTCAAACATAATTGATCAATTAATTAAGTATGGCGAAACAAGAAGAGGTTGGTTAGGAGTAAGGATACAAGAAGTCACAAAGGAAATAGCAGAGGTAGAGAATTTAAAAAAACCATCAGGGGCATTAGTTGCAAGTGTTGGTGAAAAAAGTCCAGCAGACAAAGCTGGTATTAAAGCAGGAGATATTATTTTAGAGTTTGATGGAAAAAAAATTGAAACTATGAGAAATCTTCCAAGAGTTGTAGCGTCAACAGAAGTAGGAAAAAGTGTTGCTCTTAAAATTTGGAGAAACAAAAAACTTGTTACAAAAAGACTTACTCTTGGAAGATTGGAATCTTCTGATGAATTCAAGGAGAAAAAAACTGAATTACCAAAAAAAACAAAAGAATTAGATATAGATACATTAAAAGTGACCGTAAGAAATTTAAACTCTGATGATATTAAATCAAGAAATTTAGACAAAGGTTTAAAGGGAGCTGTTATAGTTGAGATATCAAAGAGAAGTCCTATAGTAGGACTATTAAGTGTAAACGATATAATAATTGAAATTCAAAAAAAACCTATTCAAAAAATTGATAATCTAGATAACTTAATTAAAAAAGTTAAAAATCAAGGGCAACCCCTATATCTAACAATTATTAACAACAACAATCAACGAAGATATCTTGGCGTAAAACTCAAATAGTCTTGAAAAGAAAAATTATTTTATTAGCTGGTCCAACTGCATCAGGTAAAACTCAATTAGCAATTTATCTAGCTAAAAAAATTAATGGGGAAATTATAAATGCAGATAGTATGCAAGTATACAAGGATTTCAAAGTTTTATCTTCTCGGCCTAGTGAAAGTGAACTAAGATTAGCAAAACATCATTTGTACGGTTTTCAATCTTCTGGAGTTATTTTCTCTACAGGTAAATGGTTAAAACTTGTTAAAAGTACAATTCATAAAATAATAACTAAAGGCAAAGTCCCTATTCTCGTCGGTGGAACTGGGCTTTATTTCAAGGCAATAACCGATGGTATAAGCAAAATTCCAAATATTAAATTATCAGATAGAAATAAAATAAGAAATTTACATAATAAAATAGGTCAAAAAAAATTTTACAGAAAATTAATCAAATTAGACCCTCTCTCAAAAAATAAAATTTCATCAACTGATACCCAAAGATCGCTTAGAGCTTATGAAGTGAAAAAATATACAAAAAAATCAATTTATGATTGGGCAAAAAAAACAAAACCTTTATTTACAAAGTATAATATTAAAAAATTATTTATTAATACTCCTAAAAATCAATTATTAAAAAATATAGAGTTAAGAACTAATTCTATGATTAAAAATAAATGTATAGAAGAAGTTAAAAAATTTAAAAAAAAACGACTTAAAAAATCTCTTTCACCAAACAAAATTATTGGAGTTCATGAAATTCAAAGATTTTTGAATGGAGATTTTGACCAAGAAAGTCTTGTAGAATTAATCAATATTAAAACTAGACAATATGCTAAAAGACAAAAAACTTGGTCTAGAGCTCATATGAGTGATTGGCACATGATATATTCAAGCAATTCTTCTATTCTTTTAAAAAAAATTTTAAATCTTGTTAGCTAAAACTTGACCAAAGTTGATTCTCCGATAGATTGTATAAATGCCTAAATTATTTACTGGTGCAGAAATAGTTTTTAAAGCTTTAGAGGATCAAAAAGTTGAATATATTTTTGGTTATCCTGGAGGAGCTGTTCTTCCAATTTATGATGAATTAAAAAATCATAAATCTATTAAACATATCTTAGCAAGACATGAGCAAGGAGCTGGACATGCTGCCGAGGGGTATGCTAGATCAAGTGGAAAACCCGGCATCTTACTTGTTACGTCTGGTCCAGGCGCAACAAATGCTGTTACAGCTTTAACAGATGCATATATGGACTCGGTTCCTTTAGTTTGTATTTCAGGACAAGTACCAACACATTTAATTGGAACGGATGCATTTCAAGAATGTGATACAACAGGTATTACTCGACCTTGTACAAAACACAATTGGCTTGTTAAAGATGTTAATGATCTTGCAAGGGTTTTACACTTAGCTTTTGAAGTGGCGACAACAGGGCGACCAGGCCCGGTACTAGTTGATATTCCAAAAGATATTCAATTTAAAAAAGGTAAATATAAATTTTTTAAAAACACGCTTAAGAAAAAAATTAATGGTAAAGCTACTCACAAAATTTCTAATATTGAATTAGATAAATTTATTGATTTAATAAAAAAATCTTCAAAGCCAATTTTTTATACTGGAGGAGGAGTTATTAACTCAGGTCCACAAGCTAGCAAACACTTAAGAGAATTAGTTTCTCTAACTGGCTTTCCTATAACCTCTACCTTGCAGGGACTAGGAGCTTACCCTGGCGATGATCTTCAATTTTTAGGAATGTTAGGAATGCATGGAACATTTGAAGCAAATAATGCAATGCATGATTGTGATTTGATGATTAACATTGGTGCAAGATTTGACGATAGAATAACAGGAAAAGTTGACGAGTTTTCTCCTGGATCAAAAAAAATACATGTTGATATTGATCCTTCTTCTATAGGCAAAAATATTAAGGTTGATTTAGCGATTGTTAGTGATGTTTCAGAATTATTAAAGTCTTTAATAAAAAGATTTAAAGAAAAAAATAAAAATTTTTTAAATTCTAATAAACAGAAAACATCAAAATGGTGGGAACAAATAGAAAAATGGAGAGAAAAAAAATCTTTAAATTTTATCAATAGTGATAAATTAATCAAACCTCAACACGCGGTTCAAAGACTTTACGAATTGACTAAAAATAAAGATACCTTTATTACAACTGAGGTAGGCCAACATCAAATGTGGGCCGCTCAACATTACAAATTTAATAAACCTAATAGGTGGATGACTTCAGGAGGTCTCGGCACCATGGGGTATGGTTTGCCAGCAGCAATTGGTGTTCAAATAGCTAACCCAGGAAAATTAGTTGTCGATATTGCTGGAGAGGCTTCAGTTTTAATGACAATGCAGGAAATGTCTACGGCTGTTCAATATAAATTACCTATAAAAATATTTATTTTAAATAATGAGTACATGGGAATGGTAAGACAATGGCAAGAGCTTCTACATGAAAAGAATTATTCTGAGAGCTATACTGCTGCATTACCAGATTTTGTAAAGTTAGCTGAATCATATGGATGCGTTGGTATGAGAGCCAAAACTCCTGATGAATTAGATGAAAAGATTAAAGAAATGGTTAACATTGATAGACCAGTAATTTTTGACTGTTTAGTAGATAAAGCTGAAAATTGCTTTCCTATGATACCTTCCGGCAAACCTCACAATCAAATGATTTTAGGACCAGAAGAAGAAAAAGAAATTTCTGATGAAGGAAAGATATTGGTATAATGGCAAAATCTAAATCAGCATATAGCATTCCTGGAAAAGTTGGTAAAATTGAAAGACATATTATTGTTGTATGGGTAGATAATGAAGCGGGTGTACTTGCAAGAGTGGTAGGTTTATTCTCAGGCAGAGGTTATAATATTGAGTCTTTAGCTGTAGCAGAGGTAGATAAAAAGAAACATATATCAAGAATTACAATTGTAACCGAAGGAACACCACAAGTAATAGAGCAGATAAATTTACAACTAAAAAAGCTTGTTCCAGTTCATAAAGTGGCTGATTTCAAACGAGGTGAAAAAGATATTTTGTTTAGAGAGCTAGCGCTATTTAAAATGTTAGCAAATTCAAAAAAACAGGACAAAATAAAAAAAATTTGTAAAAAATTCAATCCCGTTGTTTTAGATAAAACAAAAAAATCTTTTGTTATTCAAGTAACAGCACTTAGAGCTGAAATTGATAAATTAGCTCTTGATTTAAAAAGATTAGGCCTTATAAGCACATCTAGAACGGGATCAGTAGCAATGACAAAAGGCGCAAAAATATTTAATTAAATTTTATGAAAACATATTACGATAAAGATACTAAAAAAGATCTAATAAAAAATAAAAAAGTTGCAATATTTGGTTATGGAAGCCAAGGTCACGCTCATGCATTAAATCTAAAGGATAGTGGAGTGAAAGAAATTGTTGTTGCTTTAAGAGAGGGGTCGTCAAGTATAAGAAAAGCAGAGAGCGCTGGTTTGAAAGTAATGTCTCTTTCTGATGCTGCTGCCTGGGCAGACGTTGTAATGATGTTGACTCCTGATGAACTTCAATCTGAAATTTATAAAAATCACATTGAACAAAGAATGAGAGAAGGAGCTAGTTTAGCATTTGCACACGGTTTAAATATTCATTTTGATTTAATTAATGCTAGAAAAGATTTAGATGTATTTATGGTTGCTCCCAAAGGACCTGGTCATACTGTAAGAAGCGAATATCAAAAAGGAGGAGGAGTGCCTTGCTTGATGGCAGTTCATAAAGACAGTTCAGGTAACGCTAAAGATTTAGCTCTATCTTATGCTTCAGCTGTTGGAGGAGGTAAAGCAGGAATAATTGAAACAACATTTAAAGATGAATGCGAGACAGATTTATTTGGCGAGCAAACAGTTCTATGTGGTGGGTTAGTAGAATTAATAAAAAATGGTTTTGAAACCTTAACTGAAGCAGGCTATCCACCTGAAATGGCTTACTTCGAAACTCTTCACGAGGTTAAATTAATTGTAGATTTAATTTATGAGGGTGGCATAGCCAATATGAATTATTCAATTTCTAACACAGCTGAGTACGGTGAGTATGTTTCAGGTAAGAGAATAGTAGATAGTAAGACCAAAGAGAAAATGAGAGAGGTTTTAAAAGATATTCAGTCAGGTAAATTTACAAAACAATGGATGGATGAACATAAGTCAGGTCAGAAGAATTTTCTTAAAATGAGAAAAGATTTAGCTGATCATCCTATTGAAAAAGTTGGTA
Source organism: uncultured Pelagibacteraceae bacterium (assembly GCA_902604065.1). Taxonomy (GTDB): domain Bacteria; phylum Pseudomonadota; class Alphaproteobacteria; order Pelagibacterales; family Pelagibacteraceae; genus Pelagilacustribacter. The sequence continues at coordinate 7,470 of CACKXF010000008.1, forward strand.
AAGACCTTAGAGCTATGATGCCGTGGATTGGAAAAAATAAATTAGTCGACAAAGACAAAAATTAACCCAATCTGGGCTAAAAACTTAACGATTTAATTATAAATATTTGCATATTCTCGTTTTACTTGTAATATGCAAAATCAGTATATGAGCGATAAAAAAAGAATTATAATTTTTGATACAACAATGCGAGATGGAGAACAATCTCCAGGCGCAACGATGAGTTTGGAAGAAAAAATTCAAATAGCTCGATGTTTTGATGAATTAGGCATTGATGTTATTGAAGCCGGTTTTCCTATTGCATCTCCCGGAGACTTCGAAGCGGTTACTGAGATTAGTAAAGTTTTAAAAAAATCTATTCCAGCAGGACTTTCACGTGCTACAAAAAAAGATATAGATGCTTGTAAAGACTCTTTAAAGCACGCAAAGAGATTTAGAATACATACTTTTATTTCTACTAGCCCATTACACATGAAGCATAAACTTAATAAATCTCCAGAGGAAGTTTTGGGGTTAATAAAAGAAAGTGTTACTTATGCAAGTAAGTTTACAGACGATGTTGAATGGTCATGTGAAGATGGAACTAGAACAGATCTTGACTTTATGTGTAAATCTGTTGAACTTGCTATTAAGTGTGGTGCTAAAACTATTAATATTCCTGATACCGTAGGTTATTCAGTTCCTTCAGAATTTAAAAAAATCATAGAAACTTTAGTTAATAAAGTGCCAAATATAGATAAAGCGATACTTTCTACACATTGTCATAATGATTTAGGTTTAGCAGTAGCAAACTCTTTGGCTGGCGTAATGGCAGGAGCTAGACAAATTGAGTGTACTATTAACGGTATAGGTGAAAGAGCTGGTAATGCTGCCTTAGAAGAAGTTGTAATGGCCATGAGAACAAGAAATGATTTAATGCCTTATTCAACGGGAATCAATACAAGACTTTTAAGCAAAGCCTCTAAAATAGTTTCAAATGCTACTGGATTCCCAGTCCAGTTTAATAAAGCAATCGTGGGAAAAAATGCTTTTGCTCATGAGTCAGGGATTCACCAAGATGGAATGTTAAAAAATAGAAATACTTATGAAATAATGACACCAGAAAGTGTTGGAGTAAAAAAAACGTCTCTTGTTATGGGTAAACACTCTGGCAGACATGCTTTCAGAGATAAATTATCTGACATGGGTTATGTAGATGTAACAGATGATATAATCGATATTGCATTTGGGAAATTTAAAGTTTTAGCAGATAAAAAGAAACATGTTTATGATGAAGACATTGCTGCTTTAGTTGATGATAGTTTAATTAAAGAAGACAATTTAATAAAATTAAAGTCTTTAAAAGTATTTGCTGGAACAGGAGAACCTCAAAAAGCAATAATGAAATTAGAAGTTATGGGTGAAGTCAAAGAAGCAACAGAGTCAGGGGATGGACCAGTAGATGCAATATTTAAATGTATTAAAAAATTATACCCTCATGAAGTAAACTTACAACTTTACAACGTTCATGCTGTAACAGAGGGAACCGATGCGCAAGCAACAGTCAGTATAAGAATTGAGGAGAATGGAAAAACAACAGTAGGGCAAGCTGCTAACACAGACACATTGGTTGCTTCTGCTGACGCATATTTAAATGCACTCAATAAATTAATAATTAAAAGAAAAAAAACTGCTCCTGAACCAATGGACTTGAGCGGTTCAAAATATGTAAGGGAAAAAGATGGCACTATTTAAATCATTATCAGGATTATCAGGAATGTGGTCTCAAGACATGGCTATTGATCTAGGAACAGCAAATACATTAGTAGTTTTAAAAAGTAAGGGAGTTGTTTTAAATGAACCCTCTGTTGTAGCAGTAATAACAGATGGAGGAAAAAAATCAGTTTTAGCTGTCGGAGATGAAGCAAAAACGATGTTAGGAAGAACTCCAGGAAATATAGCAGCTATTAGGCCGCTTAAAGATGGTGTAATCGCTGATTTCGTAGTTACTGAGGAAATGATTAAACACTTTATTAAAAAAGTACATAAAAAAACAGCTTTTGCTAATCCAAGAATATTAATTTGTGTCCCTACGGGCTCAACTCCAGTAGAGAGAAAAGCTATCCAAGATTCAGCTTTAGCCGCCGGAGCAAGAAAAGTTCAATTAATAGAAGAACCAATCGCTGCGGCTATAGGTGCAGGTCTTCCTATATCTGAAGCTACCGGCTCAATGGTTGTAGATATTGGAGGTGGAACAACTGAGATCGCAGTAATGTCTTTAGGCGGCGTAGTTTATTCTAAATCATTAAGAGTTGCGGGCGATGCTATGGATCAATCAATAATAAATTACATGAGAAAGAAATTTAATTTATTAATTGGAGACTCCACTGCAGAAAAAATTAAAAAAGAAATAGGTACTGCAGTTCCAACTGGGTCAAATACTTTTTTAATGAAAGGTAGAGATATTAGGTCAGGAACACCAAAAGAAATTTCTTTAACAGAAGAAGATGCCTGCGAGGCTTTAATGCCTATTTTAAATCAAATGCTAGCAGGAATTAAAGAAGCATTAGAAAATACTCCTCCAGAATTATCAGCAGACTTAGTTGATATGGGTCTAGTTCTAACAGGTGGCGGAGCTTTGTTAAGAAATATAGATAAATTAATCTCCAAAGATACAGGGCTACCAGTTACGATAGCAGACGATCCATTATCATGTGTTGCTGTAGGAACTGGAAAAGCATTAGAAAATGAAGAATTATTTTCTACAATGTTATCTGAATATTAATGGACAAAGAAAAAAATGTCCTCAAGCAGAGATGATTTTGGTATAGCGATACGATCAGCCCTTTTGAAAAAAGGAGCAAGGCAAAAATTTTCTTTAGTTTTTCTTTTGATAGTAGCCTTAACAATTTTTTTTTTAGATACCTATCAATTTAAGTTTATTAAAGTTACTAGGACTTTAATAAATGATGGTATTTACCGGTTAACAAATATTTCTACAGCTCCATTCAAACTACTGCCTAAGATTAATCTTTCGATAAAAGAAACTTTTTTAGCCACCAAGGAAAATAAAGAGTTAAAAATAGAATTAGAAAAGTTAAAAAGCAAAGAATTTCAAGTAGAATTTTTGAAAAATCAAAATGATAATTTAAAAAAAATTTTAGAGTCTGATGTAAAAATAAAAGGTAAAAGTACACTAGCTAAAGTTCTTTTAGACAAAGATAGTCCATACCTTAAATCAATTGTTATCAACAGAGGTTCTAAGTCTGACATTAATAAAGGAATGCCAGTAGTCGATGGCAATTATTTAGTAGGAAAAATAGTTGAAGTAAATTATTTATCTTCAAGAGTTCTCTTATTAAATGATCTTAATAGTAGAATACCAATTACTTTTGGAGAAAACTCCGCCCAAGCAATACTATCAGGAAAAGGTAAAAGAAAACCCGAATTAGAGTATTTGCCAGAACTTTATGTGCCAAGAGATGGATTAACAGTTTTTACTTCTGGTAAAGATGGAATATTCATACCAGGTATTCCGATAGGAAAAACCGAAATAGATGGTGAAAAACTAAAAGTAAAATTATTTTCTGATCCTAATCAATTGTCTTTTGTCACAGTTCAATTAATTAAAATGAAAAAGGAAAATTTTTAATGGCAATAATTTATAAAAATCTCAGAGAACATATTGTTAATGTGATTCCTTTAATAATTTTATATTATTTATCTATTAGTGAAATTGATACGCACTTTAGCAATTTTTTTGAAATTCTGTCCTTTAATCTTCAAATTATAATTATTTATTATTGGATGTTAAAAAACTCTAGTATTTTGGGAAACGGCCATATATTTTTTGCCGGAATAATAAATGACGTTGTAATGGGTTTGCCTTTAGGAATCAGTGCAATTTCCTATTTAACGGTCTCATTTGTTGCTTCATATGTTCGTCAAGTTACAGTTAATATTTCATTATTTACAGACTGGTTTACATTTTTAATAGCTCTGTTTTTTTCAAATCTTGTTTATATAATTTTAGCCTCTAATTTTTCAAATATTCAAGTTTCATTTGTAGAAATTTCTTATAACGCATTTTTCACCTTCTTATTTTATCCATTTATATGGATGATTTTTAATTTTTATAAAAAAATAATGATTTTACGAATAGATGATTAATTTTGGATCAGGCCATACAGTTATTAAATCGAAACTGATTAGTAGAAGAATGTTCATATTGAATGTTGCTAAAGCAACCGTCTTCTTTGGAATATTTGGTAGATTAATTTCTTTGCAAATTAATGAAGCAAATAAATACAAAACTTTATCTGATAAAAACAGATTTAGAGAGTGGAAATTAGCACCTCAAAGAGGAATAATTAGAGATTATTTTAATAAAGAAATAGCTTCTAACGAAAAAGTTTATCAATTACATATTACACCAGAAAATTCTCCAAATTTAGAAACTCTTTTTTTTAGGCTTAAAAATATTTTAAATCTTTCAAATAAAAGAATATTTTATTTAAAAAGAAAAATTGCAAAACAAAAACCATGGGAGCCAATTATTGTTTCTGATAATTTATCATGGTCAGAGTTTTCTAGAATAAATTTATTTTTACATGAATTGCCTGGAGTAGAACCAATAGTTTCAGTTGCACGCTTATACCCAGATCAATCTTCAGCACATTTAGTTGGATACGTGTCACAGGTTAGTCAAAAAGATTTACAAAAAAAACAATATTTGAAAGATATGTCCGTAGGTATTGCAGTTGGAAAGACTGGTCTAGAAAATAGGTTGGATAGAGATATAATAGGAGAGGTTGGATTTCAGCGTTATGAAGTTAACGCTTTTGGTAAAAGAATTAAACAAATTCAAGTCGACCCTGGCAAAGCAGGTAGCAACTATAGAACTACTATTGATATTGAGGTTCAAAAATTTACTTCAGAGATTTTGAAAGATAAAGCCGCTTCAGTTTGTGTAATGGATATTTACAATGGTGATATAATTTCAATGGTCTCTTCTCCAAGTTACAATCCAAACTCTTTTGTTCATGGTATCGATAAAAAATACTGGAATGAATTAATATCTAATGAAAAAAAACCTTTAACTAACAAAGCTATAGCTGGTCTTTATCCTCCAGGATCAACAATCAAAACCATTGTAGCATTAAGCGCTTTGGAAAATGATGTTTGGAATCCAAAAAAATATATAAATTGTAATGGTTTAACTGAGCTATATGGAGAAAAATTTCACTGTTGGAAAAAAAAAGGTCACGGCCCCATGAATATGAGATCTGCAATACAAAGATCTTGTGATGTTTATTTTTATGAAGTTGCCAGGTTACTCGGGGTAGACAGGTTGTCCGAAACTGCTAAAAAATTTGGTTTAGGGAAAAAAGTTTTAGATGGATTTATAGAAGAAAGAAGCGGAGTTGTTCCCAATACTGCATGGAAAAGAAAATTTATTGGTAAAAATTGGTATCTAGGAGAAACATTGCACTCAGGAATCGGGCAAGGATATTTTCAAAGTACCCCACTTCAATTGTGTTTGATGACTGCACAATTGGCTAATGGAGGTTTTGAAATTAAACCAAGAGTATTAGTTAACAATAAAAAAAATAGATTAAAAGATTATATAGATTTTAAAAATAAAAATCCTAATGATCCACTGCCAATTGATATGTTGGTAGCAAACTTTGATTTAAAACCATTATTCAGAAACCAGGAAAATATTAATTTTGTTAAAGACGCGATGTTTGCAGCTACTAATGAACCTGGTGGAACATCCTATAGATCTAGACTTAATGATAAAAATTTTATGTTTGCAGGTAAAACAGGTTCTTCACAGGTAAAAAGATTTACCGAATTACAAAGGGAACTTGAAGTTAAACAAGATGATATAATTTACAAAGACCGTGATCACGCTTTATTTATAGCTTTCGCCCCATTTTCAGATCCTAAATATGCTATAAGCGTGGTTGTTGAGCATGGGGGTTCTGGAAGTAGTTCAGCAGCTCCTATAGCTAAAAAAGTTATAAAAAAAGTTTTAGAGAGAGACAAAATTAGAGAAGAGTTTAATAATTTAACTAGTGAGGAAATTTAATGTTTCAACCTAGATCTATACAATCTTCTTTTTCTTTTAAAGATAAAATTATGATGATGGATTTCACACTAATATTATCTATCTTGATACTGGGAATACTAAGTATGTTTGCAATGTATTCTACTGATGGCGGAAAATTTGACTATCATACTAAAAGTCACATTGTTAGATTTTGTGTTTTTTTCTTGATGTTTTTTGTAGTATCTTTTTTTCAAATTAGATTTTGGTACCAAACCAGTACCATACTATATATCTCATTTTTTTTATTATTACTTGGCGTAAAATACTTTGGACTTACTTCTTCAGGATCACAAAGATGGTTAAATTTTTATTTTATGAATTTACAACCATCAGAATTAATGAAAATAGGTCTTATTCTATTTTTGGCAAAATATTATCACCGAATATCAACTCAAGATGTAAATAGAATTAAATTTTTATTTTTACCAATAGCTGCTTTAGTAGCTCCAGTGTTATTAGTTATAGCTCAGCCAGATTTAGGCACCTCAATTCTTATAGCAATCGGAGGAATAACAGTTTCGTGGCTTGCAGGAGTTCGAGTGAAGTTTTTTGCTTATGCTGGAATTTTATTTTTATCACTGACGCCTATTGCAATCTCTTTTTTGAAGCCATATCAAAAATCTAGAATTTTGACATTTTTAAATCCAGATAGAGATCCTTTAGGCGCTGGTTATCAAATAATACAGTCTAAAATTGCAATTGGATCTGGCGGACTATTTGGAAAAGGTTTTTTAAATGGATCTCAAAGTTATTTAGATTATTTACCTGAAAAACATACAGATTTTATTTTTACCTTATTTTCTGAGGAGTTTGGATTTATAGGATCAATATTTATTCTATTGCTTTATAGTCTTATTATTCACAGATTAGTAGCAATCGGGAATGTAACAAGAAGTAGTTTTGGAAAGCTCTATTGTTTTAGCTTTGCCACAGCCTTTTTTGTCTATGTTTCTGTAAATATGGGAATGGTTTTAGGCCTTTTGCCAATAGTAGGAGCCCCTCTGCCAATTATGTCTTATGGAGGTTCCTCAATGATGGCAATTATGCTGGGTCTAGGTATAGCCATGTCATGTAAAATATATAAAGACACCCCGGTAAATTAATTTGAAAAACCCTAATTAGGACCAAAATGAACCTAATTTAAAAAAATTAATACTTGCTTTAGTAACTCTAAGATGATCTAATTTTAAAATATATTATGTTTGGTGATAAAAAATCTATAAAAGACTCAGAGAGATCTTTAATAAGTGAAACAGTTAGCATTGATGGAACAGTAAATAGTTCTGGGGCCATAGATGTTGCCGGTTTAGTTAAAGGGCCAGTTTATTCAAAAGAGATTGTAATTAAAGAAACAGGCTCAATATCAGGTGGCGTAGAAGCAGAAACAGTTGAAATTCACGGGCATCTTGATGGGAAAGTTTCAGCAGACAATGTTGTTATTGGTTCTTCAGGAGTTGTTAAAGGGGATATCGAATTTTCTAACAATTTAAGAACTGAAAATGGGGCTGATATCGAGGGATATATTAAAAAAACAGCTTCAAAAAGTAAAATCACAGGAGATTTCTTATTTTCGAAATCAAAAGAGGAAAAGAAAGCAAAAAAGAACGGGAAACCAGAAGCTAATGTAAATAAAGACAACGAAGCTCTGATCTAATCTATCGCACTATAAAACATTCAAATTTTAACTTATATTTAATACATGAGTAATTATAAATGTAACTCTGTAGGCATTATAGGAGCAGGTATACAAGGTGTATGTATAGGTCTTCAACTTATAAAAAAAGGAATTCCAGTTACAATTTTTGACAAGAACGATCCTGGCACCATGAGCTCCTATGGTAACGCTGGTCATTTTTCTCCTTATGCAGTAGTGCAATTAAATAGGCCAGATGTAATTTACGATATACCAAAAATGTTGTTAAGCTCTTATGGACCATTAGCTTTAAAATGGAATTATATCCCGAAAATGATTCCATGGATTTTAAGATATTTAAAATCATCAACAAAAAAATCAATGATGCATACAACAAAATATATGCACCAAATTTTAGATTTATCTTTAGATGCGTATGATGAAATTTTAAGTGAGATAGACACTACAAATTTAGTCGAGAGAAAAGGCATTATATACATTTGGACAAATAAAAATTTAAAGAGCAGGAAAATGGAAATTAAAATAAGAAATGACCTTGGAATTAAACAAAGACTTTTAAATAAAGAGGAAGTTTTAGAATTAGAACCTAATCTAAGTCCGGTATTTGATGCTGGAGTTATTTATGATTATGCATATCATGCTAGAGATCCTAAAGGGATAACAAAAAAACTTTTTGAACTTTTTTTACAATCTGGAGGAAAATTTAAAAAGGAAGAGGTAATTAGCGTAGAACAAACAAGATATAATCAAACACAAATTAAAACAAATTCAGAAAAGTTCAATTTTGAAAAAATTGTTTTAGCTTGTGGCGCATTCTCAAAAAAACTAACAGATCAATTAGGTGAAAAAATTCCTTTAGACACTGAAAGAGGATATCATGTACATTACAAAGATATGCAACATCTTCTTAAAAGACCAGTAATTTTTCTGGATAGAGGTTTTGGAATGACTCCAATGAATCAGGGTTTAAGAGCAGTAGGTACTGTTGAGTTAGGAGGACTTGATAACCCTATATCAAAAAAAAGAATTGATTACATAGATAAATGCGCAAAAGAGTTGCTTCCTCAACTTGGAAACTTCAACGACGAATGGTTAGGTTTTAGACCAACTCTTCCAGATTTTTTACCAGTTATTGGACCTTCATTAAAAAATAGAAATATTATCTATGCTTTTGGACATCATCATTTAGGCTGGACTTTGGGAGCAATTACTGGAAAGATTGTGTCTGGAATAGTTAATGAGGAGAAAACTAATTTAGATTTAACTCCTTATAGTTCTGCAAGATTTAATTAAGGATTAATTTGTCAAAAAATTACTTAGCTTATGCTCTACTTGTGTTTGCGACACTCTGTTGGTCAGGAAATTTTATTGTAGGTAAATTTGCTTATCTATTCGAAATACCTCCATTAACTCTAAACTTTTTAAGGTGGGTCTCAGTTTGGCTAATTTTAATCCCATTTACTTACAAAGAAATTTACAACAATTCTAATTACGTAAAAAAAAATTGGATGGTGATAAGTTTCATGGGAGTTATAACAATAAGCACCTTTAATTCTGTTGTATATTTTGCACTGAACTATACACAAGTAATAAATGCAGTCCTAGTTCTTGCTGCAATTCCAGCAGTTACAATAATTATTTCGTCCTTGATGAAAGTAGATAAAACAAATATTTTTCAAGTAATAGGACTATTTTTATCAATTATAGGGATTAGCGCAATCATTTCTAACGCTGACATAAATAAAATTTTATCTTTAAGCTTTAATAAAGGGGACTTATGGATGTTGGTTTGTGTTCTCTCTTGGTCAATTTATTCGACATTATTAAAGAAACATAGTTTTAAATTTTCTCAATTTACCTTAATACAATTAATGGTCTCAGTTGGAATAATATTTTTAATTCCACAATTTTTTTATGAAAGATCAATCGGTCTTGAAGTAAATTTTAATAAAGCATTTTTTGTTATTCTTTTTTATGTTGTAATCTTTCCTGCATTAATAGCTTATTACTGTTGGCAGAAAGGAGTAGAAATAGTTGGTCCAAATCGAGCAACAATGTTTGTTCAATTAATGCCGTTACTGAGCGCTATATTAGCAATTATAATATTTAGAGAAAAACTTGAATTATACCACTTTATAGGTGCCTCTTTTATTTTGTCAGGTATATATTTATCAAACAGGAAATTAAATGCTTAAGGTCGCTGTTTTAGACGATTATCAAAATGTTTTTAGTCAGATCATAAATATTAATGACTATAAATCAAAATATGATTTCACAATTTTTAACGATCCATTTCAAAATGAATTAGAAGCAACAGAAGCTTTAAAAAAATTTGAAGCTCTTTTTATAATGAGAGAAAGGACCAAAATTACAAAATCATTAATTTCAAATTTGCCCAAGTTGAAGTTTATAATGACCTCTGGAACTAGAAATAAAGCTATAGATTTGAATGCTGCAAAAGAAAAAAAAATATTAGTTTGCGGAACTGAAATTAATTCAAACCCTGCTGCTGAAATTACTTGGGCTTTAATACTTGGATTACTCAGAAATATTAAACAAGAAGTAGATAATATGTTCCAAGGATATTGGCAAACAACTATTGGCTACGAACTTAAGGGCAAAAGATTGGGAATAATAGGCCTTGGAAAAATCGGAAGCCAGGTTGCTAAAATTGGTCAAGCTTTTGGCATGGAAGTATCTGCATGGAGTGAAAATTTAAATTTATCTGAAGCCAATAAGTCAAATGTTTTACCGATGACAAAAGAAGATTTGCTTAAAACATCAGATATTTTATCTATACATGTTGTTTTGGGAGATAAATACAAAAATTTAATTACCAAAAAAGAATTAAAACAAATGAAAAAAACTTCATTTTTAATAAACACATCAAGAGGAGAGATAGTAAATGAAAAAGATTTGATAGAGGCTTTGGAGAATGATGAAATAGCGGGCGCTGGTTTAGATGTATTCAATCAAGAGCCTTTACCTCAAGACCACAAGTTAAGATTTTTATCTAACGCTTTTTTATTGCCGCACCTAGGATATGTTACTGTGGAAAATTACTCTAAATTCTATTTTCAGATGATTGAAAACTTGAATTCATGTATGAATAATAAGCCGATTCGAGAAATTAAGTAAAAAAAGATTACAATTATAAGTTGTTTTTGATAAGCTCAATGTGAGTATATATATGTTTTTATATTATTAAGAAAATGTATAAAGCTACATAAATTAAGAGGGAAGATAATGAAAAAAATTATAACTGGACTAATGCTTGCATTATTTCTTACTGGTTGTGCAGAGACTATCGCTTTTTTGGGCCCTGCTTCCACTGCAGTAGGTAACGGCAATATAGCAAGATCATCATTAACTTCTGCTCTCGATTTAGGAATAAAAAAAAGCACAGGTAAATCAAGCATAGAGCACGCAATCAGTTACGCTGAAAAGAACAATCCCGATAGAAAAAAGGTTAAATGTGTTAACTTTCTGGAGATTTCAGAAAGTGAAGTCTGCACTATTCTAAAGAATAGAGTTTCAGAGTTAAGAAGAAAAGTTGACGAAAATTCCAAAATTAAGATCTTAGATTAAAATAACTAGCTGATATTTAGTTTTTTTGGTAACCTAAGGTGTGAAAAAGAAATATTCAATAACAAGTATAATTAAAAACTCACTTTCAAATAATGAAAATTGGGGGAAAATGTGGAGAAATCCAAACCCAAAAAAACATTATGATATTATTATAGTAGGAGGTGGTGGGCATGGATTAGGGACTGCTTACTATCTTGCCAAACATCATGGAATAAAAAATATTGCAGTAATTGAGAAGGGGTGGTTAGGTAGTGGAAATACTGGAAGAAATACTACTATAATCAGATCAAATTATTTATGGGACGAAAGTGCATATCTTTATGATCACGCTGTTAAGTTATGGGAAAATCTTTCCGAAGATTTAAATTATAATATGATGTTTAGTCAAAGAGGTGTTTTAAATTTAGCACATAACGAACATGATATTAAAGAAATAAAAAGAAGAGTTTCGGCTAATAGATTAAATGGATTAGATACCATGTGGTTAGATAAAAATGAAGTTAAAGATTTAGTTCCAATAATGAATATTGAAAATCTAAGATATCCAGTCCTGGGAGCAGCCTATCAACCGCGAGGAGGTGTAGCTAGACACGATGCTGTTGCATGGGGATACGCAATGCGAGCTGATGAACTAGGCGTTGACATAATTCAAAATTGTGAAGTTAAAGGTATTAAAACAGACAACTACAAAGTTGAGGGTGTTGAAACAACAAAAGGTTTTATTAAATCAAGTAAGATTGGAGTTGTAGCATCAGGTCATACCAGCGTGCTCGCAGCAACAGCTGGAGTAAGATTGCCTCTACAAAGTAGACCTTTGCAAGCTTTAGTATCTGAACCAATTAAGCCAGTTATCAATACAGTTGTTATGTCGAATGCAGTACACGCTTACGTAAGTCAATCAGATAAAGGAGAGTTAGTAATTGGAGCAGGCACAGATGGATATAATTCTTTTACTCAAAGAGGTGGGTACGATGTTATAGAGGAAACCGTAAGAGCGATTGTGGAGCTATATCCGATTTTTGGAAAAATGAAAATGCTAAGACAATGGGGTGGGATAGTCGATATCTGTCCTGACGCTAGTCCAATCATAAGCAAATGTGATGTTGAAGGTTTATATTTTAATTGTGGTTGGGGAACTGGGGGATTCAAGGCTACTCCTGGTAGCGCAAATGTATTTGCACATACTATTGCTAAAGACGAACCACATAAAATAAACGCTCCTTTTGCTCTAAGTAGATTTTCTGACGGAAGATTAATAGATGAACACGGCGCTGCAGCAGTTGCACATTAATAATGATTTTAATTAAATGTCCTTATTGCGGAGAAAGAGATCAGTCAGAGTTTGCAAACGGGGGTGAGGCCCATGTAGTTCGTCCCAAAAATCCTGAAAATTTATCTGATAAAGATTGGGGTGAGTATGTTTTTTTTAGAAATAATCCTAAAGGAATATTTTATGAAAGATGGGTTCATTCTCATGGATGTAAAAAATGGTTTAATGTAGTTAGAAATACTTCCACAGACCAAATATTGAAAGTCTATAAAGTCAATGAAAAAAGACCTGATTTAACGGATTTTGAAAATACTTTAAAATCTCCCTCTGGTGAGCCTATAGTTGGATCAGGAAATTTTGCGGTAAAAAAATAGTATGTCAGCAATTAATAACGAATGTTCCTATATTTCAAAGAACAAAATATCTTTTTCTTTCGACGGAAAAACTTTTTATGCTTATGAAGGAGACACCATTGCCTCTGCTTTATTAAGAAATAACATAAGATTGGTCGGTAGAAGTTTTAAATATCACAGACCTAGAGGAATATATACTTGTGGAATTGAAGAGCCTAATGCATTGGTACAGATAATAAGTGAGCATAATGAGCCTAACACTCGAGCAACGATTAAACGAGTTTATGATGGAATGGAGATTACAAGCCAAAATCGATGGCCGTCCTTAAGATATGATTTTGGTGCAATTAATAACATTCTTTCACCGATATTCTCAGCTGGTTTTTATTATAAAACTTTCATGGGACCGAAAGGTTTTTGGAAAAATCTTTATGAACCTTTAATTAGACGTTCAGCTGGATTAGGTAAACCACCAAAAAATTTCAGGTCTAAAAGTACCCACCAATATCACAATACTGACGTAGTTATTATAGGAGCAGGGTTGAGTGGGTTAGCTGCAGCTAAAAAATTTATAAATACGAAATATAAAGTTTTGCTTATCGAACAAGATAGCTATTTCGGAGGCATACTAAAAAACTCAAATAAAGTTAAAACTATAAACGGTTTGACACCCCAAGAGTGGATAAGTGAAACTGAGGAATTAATTTTAAATTCAAAAAATATTACTACTTTGAAAAATACTTTAGTAACAACATATAACTTTACAAATCATCTTATAGCTTTAGAAGATAAGTTTGCTGGAAAAAAAATTGATTTAAATAAATCAGAGCTTACACTTCACAAAATCAGAACTTCAAACACTATTATAACTAATGGTCATATAGAAAGATTTATTTCTTTCAGAAATAATGATTTGCCAGGAGTAATGTTAGCCTCTTCATTTGAAAAATATATTCATAGATACGGTGTTGTTCCTGAAAAAGAACCAGTTATATTTACAAACAATTCATCTTCATTAAGCCTACTTAAAAAGTTAGTTAGTTTAGGTTGTAAACCAAAAGCTTACGTTGACTCAAGAAAAAAAGACAATATTGAGACTGAAATAAAAAAAATTTTAAAAGATAATGATATTTCATTTTTTAGCGACGCGGAAATAGAAGGGTGTGATGGTAATAAAAAAATAGAGACCATTACTATAAGACAAGGTAAATCATTTACTAAACTAAAGTCTTCAATGTTATGTGTTTCAGGTGGATACAATCCTGATATACATTTATTTACACAATCAAAAGGTTTAGTTAAATGGGATAAAAATATTCTTTCATTTAAACCTGATACACCTTTTCAAAAAACTATTACTTTGGGATCAACAAGTGGAAATTACAACTTTAAAAAGCTATGTGATGAAATTAATGAAAAACTTTCAATTTTAAAAACAAAAAAAGTGTCATTAGATATTAACTTAAACGTGCCGAATAAATTTTCTATTAAGGAATTATGGGAAACGAAAAAGAAGAGCAATTCTAATTGGTCAAAATCTTTTATTGACCTTCATAACGATGTCACAATCAAAGATTTGAAACAGGCTATAACAGAGGGATTTGATCGTATTGAACATTTAAAAAGATACACAACAAATAGTATGGGAACTGACCAAGGTAAAATTAGTAGCATTAATTCACTTGCGATAGTCTCAAAGATGTTAAAAAAAGAAATATCAGAGGTTGGCACTACTACTTATAGACCGCCTTATGCACCATTAAGCTTCGCAGCTATTGCAGGAAGAAGCACTTACGAATTTTATGATCCTGAAAGAAAAACCTCAATTCATTCTTGGCATTTAAAAAATAACGCTGTTTTTGAAGATGTAGGACAGTGGAAACGACCTTGGTATTTTAAAGCAAGTGAAAACGAAACCATGCATCAAGCAGTGCAACGAGAGTCAAAAATGTTAAGAGAGAGTGCTGGAATTTTAGATGGTAGCACCCTTGGAAAAATTGAAATTAAAGGAAGAGATGCTTTGGAATTTATGAATTTAATGTATACCAATGCATTTTCAAAAATGAGACCAATGACATCTAGATACGCTATGATGTTAGGTGAGGATGGCATGATAAAAGATGATGGAATAATCTGTAAAATAAGTGATCAGCATTTTATAGCTACGACTACATCAAGCGGGGCACCAAAAGTACTTGCCGACATGGAAGAATATTTGCAAACAGAGTGGCCTCATTTACAAGTATATTTAAACTCTATTACTGAACAGTTTTCTACATTTAACATTAGTGGACCTAAAACGAGGGAAATTATGATGAAAGTATTTCCTAATATTGATTTTAGTAACGATGCTTTCCCATTTATGACTTTTAAAAACTTTGATTATAAAGAAACTAAAATCAGAATTATGAGAGCTAGCTTTACAGGTGAATTAGGTTATGAAATTTATATTCCTCCAAAATTTGGCTTAGAGCTCTGGGAAGAAATATTTTCTTGCGGAAAAGAGTATAATTTAATTCCATATGGAACAGAAACAATGCATTTACTTAGAGCGGAAAAGGGCTACATAGTTATTGGTCAAGAAACTGATGGCACAGTCACCCCTATAGACCTCAATTATAATTGGATGATAGGTAAAAATAAAAAAGACTTTATTGGTAAAAGATCTCTATCCCGTCCAGATACTTCTAGAGAAGATAGAAAACAACTTGTTGGTCTTTTACCGATCAATAAAAAAGATATTATAGAAGAAGGACAACATATAGTCGAATTAAACGAGTTACCAAAAAAAATTACAAATCCGATAAAATATCTTGGACATGTTTCCTCAGGTTATCACAGTCCAAATTTAAATCACTCAATTGGTCTTGCTATGATACGAGGCGGTAAAAATTTATTTGGTCAAAAATTTTTTGTCACTGTCACAGGAAAAACTAAAAATATTCCTGTAGAAATAGTAAATCCAGTATTTATAGATCCAGAAAATAAAAGGTTAACTTCATGACAAACATACTATCAATTCCTGGTGTCAAAGTTTCACAAAAAGATTATCATCAAATAATAATTAGAGGGAACGGACTTGAAAAATTTAATAATACAATAGAAGAGAAAACCTCAATTAAACCTCCATCAAAAAACCTGGAGATTAAGTACGATTTAAATTATCTATTTGCAAAAAATTCTTTTGATCAGTGGAGTTTAATTTTAACAGAAAAAAAAGAACATAATCAAATTTTTAACTTGGTATCATCTATTAATACAAATGAAAATATGCTTGCCTCTGACTATTCATATGGGCAAGTATACTTTGAAATTGAAGGAGAAAATAAAGACTTCTTTTTAAACCAATTAACTCATTTCGATTTAAGAGAAGATAAATTTCCAAAATCTACTATGGCTCAAACAGTAATAGCAAGAATTGAGTGTTCAATATATAATTTAGGAAATAAATATATTATTACATGCAATAAATCTTTTGAAGATTATTTCCAGCAAAGACTCAAAGATACTGCTAGCTTAAATTAACTTTTTTTATTTTCAGTATTAGACAAATCAACTCCTGTTTCTGGATCTAACTCAATTCCAAGTGGAGTAATATTAGTTGGTAAAGGCGTAAAAGTTGAGTCAGGATTATCTTCATATTTTCTTTGATTCATTCTGTATAATCCAAAAATAATTATTAAAATAAAGAAAATTAAAAAGTGGACAAATAATCCGTTTGGTCCAAGTAAATTCATCAACACTGAGCACATAATTGGGCCCGCTATCGCACCAATTCCAAAAATAATATTAAGACCTCCTCCTGCAGCAACGAATTTTTCTTTAGGTATTTGGTCATTTACTAAAGCCAAGTTTAATGAAAATAAAGGAAGTGTAGTTCCAGATAAAAGAATAATAAACAAAAAGAGTTTTGTTTTATCCATTGTTGTTGAGAAATAATTAAAACTTACTGTAGTCTCAACAAATAAATTTGGTATAGAAGCACCAGCGCCTGAAACAATTACTGCAAAAATAGCAAATACCGAAGCTGCTATAGAAGAACCTATAATGATAACTCTTCTATCATATTTATCCGATAAAGAACCAATAGGCCATTGAAATAAAGCACCCGCTAACATTGTCCCTACCAACAATAAAGAAGTTTCAAAAATAGATAGTTTCATCGTTATCCCGTAAACAGATAATAAAGTAAATATAGGTGCGAAAATAAAACCAGTACAAATCATAGAAAAACTTCCAAAGGGAGAAATTTTAAACAATTCTTTAATTTTGATTGATGTAGTTTTTTTAAATTTTGGGGGTTTTCTTTTAGTTAGAAGTATTGGAACTAGAGCTATAGAAAATAATAATGAAATTAGAATAAAAGGTTCGTAGTTTTTTGGATCGCTAACGTTAAGCAAAAGGTTACCCAAAGCTAAACCCGCAAATGTTATAAACATATACAAAGATAATACTTTTCCTCTAGTTTTATTATTTGCCCTATCATTTAACCAACTCTCAACAATTACAAATATTCCAATCATACTAAATCCAGTTAAAAATCTAGCAAACACCCAAACTATAGGATCAACAAAAACTACATGCACTAAAGAACTTAATGATGCCATAGAAGCAAATGCTGCAAATACTCTTATGTGTCCAACTTTAGATACTAAATTAGGTATGATGTAAGCTCCCACAAAAAAACCTGCAAAATAACCAGACATCATTGTTCCAGTTGCTATATAATTAAAATTTTCTAAAACTGATCTAATTCCTAAAAGGTTTCCCTGAAATCCGTGAGAAATAATGATAATTGTAAAACCGGTGAAAAGAGCCCATGAATTTTTTATGATCTTGTACATTACCAGCCGTATAGACCAATCCAATACAAAAGCAACAAGAATTATTTACATATTGCCATATTTGGGTCCACCGCCACCTTCCGGGGCAACCCAAGTGATGTTTTGAGAAGGCTCTTTAATATCACATGTTTTACAGTGGATACAGTTTTGAGAATTAATAACAAACTTCTCTTTTTGGACTTCATACACTCCAACTGGGCAATATCTTTGAGCGGGCTCATCATATTTTTGAAGTGTATACTTAATTGGTAATTCGGGGTCCTTCAATTTTAAATGGACAGGTTGATTTTCAGTGTGATTTGTTCCTGTTAAGTAAACTGAGCTTGTTTTATCGAAAGTTAGTTTACCATCAGGTTTTGGGTACTCAATCTTAGGCATTTCTTTAGCTGGTTTTAAAGCTTCATGGTCTGCATGTTTATGCTTTAAAGTGAATGGCAATTTTCCCCTAAATAAAATCTGATCGATACCTGTAAAAATTATACCTAATATCAATCCCCAACTAAAACTTGGTTTAACGTTTCTAGCTGAATATAATTCTTTATATGCCCAGCTATCTTTAAATTTCTTTTCGTAAATTGATAGATCAGCTTTATTTTTGATATTTTCTACGATTGCTTCTGCAGCAACTATTCCACTTTTCATGGCAGTGTGAGAGCCTTTTATTTTTGGCATATTTAAAGTTCCAGCATCACAACCTATCAGCAATGCACCAGGCATATACATTTTAGGCAAACTTTGAATTCCACCTTCAATCAAAGCTCTTGCACCAAAAGAAATTCTTTTGCCACCCTCAAACATTTTTCTTATCGCTGGGTGTGTTTTAAATCTTTGAAACTCATCAAAAGGAGAAAGATAAGGATTTTGGTAATCTAAACCTATTACATAGCCTAAATATATTTGCCTATTTTCTGCGTGATAAATAAAACTTCCACCATAAGTTTTGCTATCTAACGGCCAGCCTGCTGTATGCATGACTAAGCCTTCCTGATGTTGTTTTTCACTAACTTCCCAAATTTCTTTAAGTCCGATACCGTATTGCTGAGGATTTTTTCCTTCATCTAAATTAAATTTTTTTATTAGTTGCTTTCCTAAATGTCCCCTACAACCTTCAGAGAAAACAGTAACTTTAGCATGCAATTCCATGCCTTCTTGATAGGTATCTTTTTTATTACCTTCTTTGTCTAGACCCATATCTAATGTAGCAACACCTTTTACTGATCCATCGTCATTATAAAGAACTTCACTTGCTGGAAACCCTGGAAAAATTTCTACACCCAGTTTTTCAGCTTGTTCTGCCAACCAACGACACAAGTTAGCAAGACTTATTATGTAATTTTTGTGATTTTTTTGCACTGCTGGCAAAAGCCAAGTAGGCCAACTTAAAGATGATTTTTTACCTAAAAATAGGAACTTCTCCTTTGAAACTTTTGTTTTTATTGGAGCATTTTCACTCCTCCAATTTGGTAATAATTCATCAAGAGCTTTAGTTTCAAATACATTTCCACTTAAAATATGTGCTCCAACTTCAGAGCCCTTTTCAAGTATGCAAACACTTAAATTCGGGTCGAGTTGTTTCAGTTTAATTGCAGTGGTTAATCCTGCTGGTCCTGCACCAACGATAACCACATCATATTCCATTGCTTCTCTTGCCATGAAATGACTATATCAAAATAATTATTTTTGGATAGTATTCAGTTTGTTCAACTCAGCTAAAAACTCAGGAAGAGCTTTAAATAAATCTGCTTCTAAACCATAGTCTGCAACACTAAAAATTGGAGCTTCACCATCTTTGTTAATTGCGACAATTATTTTGCTCTCTTTCATACCAGCTAAGTGTTGAATTGCGCCAGAGATCCCTACAGCTATATATAAGTCAGGCACTACAACTTTACCTGTTTGTCCAACTTGATGATCGTTACTTATGTAACCTGCATCAACAGCAGCTCGTGATGCACCAACAGCAGCGTTAAGCTTATCAGCAATATCTGTAATTAATTTAAAATTTTCTCCACTTTCTAAACCTCTACCACCTGACACAACTATTCTTGCTGTTCCAAGTTCAGGCCTTTCAGATTTTGTTTCCTCTCTTTTAATAAATTTTGATGTATTCGGCACATCAACAGCCTCAATCTTTTCAACTTGTGCAGAACCACCATTTTTTTCAGCAGGGTCAAAAGAAGTTGGTCTTATTGTTACGCATTTCTTTTTGTCATTACTTTTAACTGTGGCAAAAGCATTCCCTGCATAAATTGGTCTGATAAAAGTATCAGGACTAGATACTTTAATAATATCACTTACTTGAGAGATATCTAATGCAGCCGCTACTCTTGGCATAAAATTTTTTCCAAACGTATTTGCAGATGCTACAATGTGATCATATTTTTCAGCAGTCTTTGTTACTAAAGGTGCTAAATTTTCAGGTAAATAATTTTGATAATTTGGCGAGTCACACCATAAAACTTTTTTAACAAGCGATACACTTGCTACTTCTTTCGTAACATTTTCACAATTTGCCCCAGCTACTAAAACATGAACATCACCATCAATTTTCGAAGCTGCTGTAATAGCATTTAAAGTAAATGGTTTTAATTTTGAGTTATCATGTTCTGCAATTAATAATACTGACATTATAATACCTTAGCCTCATTTTTAAGTTTACTTACTAACTCAGCGACGTTTGCAACTTTAATTCCTGCTTTTCTTTTAGGAGGTTCTTCAACTTTTATTTGTTGAATTCTATTCGTAAGATCTAATCCTAAATCTTTAGCATTTATTTGTTCCATTGGTTTCTTTTTTGCCTTCATGATATTCGGTAAAGATGCAAACCTTGGTTCGTTTAATCGTAAATCACAAGAAACTACAGCTGGTAAATTTACTTCAATTGTTTCTAGCCCTTCATCAATTTCTCTGATTATCTCAACAGACTTATCTTTCAAATTTACTTTAGAAGTAAAAGTAGCTTGAGGCCAATTAAGCATTGCAGCTAACATTTGACCAGTTTGATTGCAGTCATCATCAATTGCTTGCTTACCCAAAAAAACCATGTCAGGTTTTTCTTTTTCTACAATTTTTTTTAATATTTTTGCTATTCCTAAAGGCTCAACATAACTATCAGTTTTAACATGAATTCCTTTATCAGCGCCAACTGCAAGAGCTTTTCTTATTGTTTCTTGTGCTTTATCTTCACCAATTGAAATAGCGACAACCTCTTTTACTTTGCCAGATTCTTTAAGTTTTACTGACTCTTCTACGGCGTTATCATCTGGAGGATTTGTTGACATTTTAACGTTATCGGTATGAACACCTGACCCGTCCTCTTTAACTCTTATTTGAACGTTGTAATCAATAACTCTTTTAACTGCTACTAAGATTTTCATTAGGCTCTGAGTAATTTATTGTCAGCATCGTATGGAGAGTCTTCTACTACAGAAGCCTCATGCATTTTACCGAGAATATCTATTTTTAATTTTTTTCCAACTTTAGCTAATTCAGGCTTAATCATCCCTAAAGCTATTGATTTGTTTAGTCTGAATCCAAAATCTCCACCTGTAGCTCTTCCAACTACTGATCCATTATCGTAAATTGGATTATTTCCTAAAACATCAGCATCTGTAACACCATGAATCTCCATAGTTACTAATTTATTTGAAAAGCCTTTCGCTCTCCATTTGTCTAATGCCGCACGGCCGATAAAGTCCCCTTTATTTGGATGTATAAATCTATCTAAACCAGATTCGTAAGGAGAGTACTCAATTGATAATTCTGTACCCACTAGTTTGTAAGATTTCTCTACTCTTAAACTATTCATAGCTCTAATACCGTATGGTTTAATACCAAATTCTTTTCCAGCCTCCATGAGTTGATCGAAAATATGATTTTGATATTCGATTGGATGATGTAACTCCCACCCTAATTCACCTACAAAGTTTACTCTCATAGCATTACAAGGTGCCAATCCAATATTAATATTTTGAGCACTTAACCATTTAAATCTTTCATTTGAAAAATCTGATCTTGAAACCTTTTGCATTAGTTGTCTTGCTTTAGGGCCGGTCACAACTAAAACTCCCATACTATTCGTTAAATTTTCATATTGAACAGTGCCGTCTTCTGGCATCCATTTTTGTATCCAATCGTGATCAAGCCTTTGATAGGCACCAGCAGAAACTAAATAAAAACTATCTTCAGCTTCTCTCATTATTGTAAATTCTGAGTGAACTCCACCTTTTGTATTCAATGCGTGACAAAGGTTAATTCTTCCTATCTTTTTTGGTAATTTATTAGCAACTAATTTATCTAAAAATTCTTCTGCGCCAGGACCTTTAATTCTACATTTCCCAAATGCAGTCATGTCTAGTAATCCAACATTCTCTTTGACATTTTTACATTCACGCTCGACATTTTTAAACCACTTAGATCTTCTAAAAGACCAATCGTCTTCTTGTTTCTCTCCTTCGTCTGCAAAAAAGTTAGCTCGCTCCCAACCGAACTTAGATCCAAAAACTCCTCCTAGCTTTTTCAATCTATCATAACAAGGAGCTTGCCTTAGAGGTCGACCAGCTTCACGCTCTTCATCAGGATAATGTACAGTAAATACGTTAGCGTAAGCTTCCTCATTTTTAGCTTTTAAATAAGATTTTGTAACGTATGCACCATATCTTCTTGGCTCTACGCCTAACATATCTATTGTTGGTTCTCCGTCTATTATCCATTCAGCTAATTGCCATCCAGCTCCACCTGCTGCTGTAATACCAAAACTATGTCCTTCATTAATCCAAAAGTTTTTTAAACCCCAAGCAGGCCCAACAATTGGATTCCCATCAGGTGTGTAAGCTATTGCTCCATTATAAACTTTTTTCACACCAACTTCTCCAAATGCCGGTACTCTTTTAATTGCTCCTTCAATATGTGGAGCTAATCTATCTAAATCTTCTTGAAATAATTCATACTCGCTATCTTTTGAAGGTCCATCGACATAACAACATGGTGCTCCTTTTTCATAAGGACCAAGTAATAGTCCTCCAGCTTCTTCTCTCATGTACCAAGAGTTATCACTATCTCTTAATACTCCCATTTCAGGTTTACCTTCTTTTTTTCTTTTTTGAATTTCAGGGTGCGGTTCAGTAACAATATATTGATGTTCTACGGGCATAACTGGAACTTCTAATCCAACCATACGTCCTGTTTGTCTTGCAAAGTTTCCACTACAAGAAACTACATGCTCACAAGAAATATCTCCTTTGTCTGTTTGAACTACCCATCCATCTTTAGTCTGCTTTATTCCAGAGACTGTTGTGTTTCTATAAATTTCTGCTCCATGGCTTCTTGCTCCAGTAGCCATCGCTTGAGTTAAGTCTGCAGGCTGTATATATCCATCTTCAGGATGTTGAATTGCACCGACCAAACCCTCTATATTACATAAAGGCCAAATTTCTTTTACTTGTTCTGGTTTTAAAAATTTTACATCAACACCAATTGTTTTTGCTACTCCTGCATACTGATGATACTCGTCCATCCTGTCTTGGGTTTGTGCTAAACGTATATTAGAGACAACACTAAAACCTACGTTTTTACCAGTTTCTTTTTCTAATGATTTATAAAGCTGCACTGCATATCTGTGGAGCTGACCAACAGAGTAACTCATATTGAATAGAGGTAATAAACCAGCTGCGTGCCAAGTGGATCCAGATGTGAGCTCTTTTCTCTCAATTAGAACTACGTCTGACCAACCTTTTTTTGCTAAGTGATAAAGCGTACTAACGCCAACAACACCTCCACCAACTACAACTACTTTAGCTTTTGATTTCATAGAAAATATATGAAATCTTATTTTGAAGATGTTGTCTCGTCAAGTAAATCTAGCTTACCTTCAAAGTTATGCAGCTAAAGCTTGTTCAATATCTGCAATAATATCGTCAGGATGCTCAATACCTATGGACAATCTGACATACCCCGGAGTAACCCCTGCCTCTGCAAGCTGTTTATCATTAAGTTGACTGTGAGTTGTTGATGCTGGATGTATCGCTAAACTTCTAGCATCACCAATATTTGCTACATGATAAAGTAATTTCAAATTATCAATAAATTTAGCACCAGCTTCTTTAGATCCTAAATCCATTCCAACTAAAGAACCATAACCACCATTCATATATCTTTTAGCTCTTTCTCTGATCTCCCCTTGGTGATTTGTTGGATAGATAACGTTTTTAACTTTTTTCTGAGATTCTAAAAACTTAACAACTTTTTCTGCATTAGCACAATGTTGTTTCATTCTTAAAGCAACTGTTTCCAAACCTTGTATAATTTGAAAAGCATTAAACGGTGAAAGCGGAGCACCTAAGTCTCTTAATAAAACTACTCTTGCTCTAACAGCAAAAGGAATATTAGCTCCAGTTAGTTTAGGAACATCTCTTCCCCATACTGCTCCATTATAACTTGGATCTGGTTCATTAAACAAAGGTTGTCTCTTAGCGTCTTTAACCCAATCAAAAGTTCCACCATCAACTATTATTCCACCAATTGATGTACCGTGTCCTGCAATATATTTTGTTAAAGAGTGCATAACTACTGCAGCACCATGTTCTAATGGTTTACAAATTACTGGAGCAGCAGTGTTATCAATTATAAGTGGGATACCATGTTTTTTACCGATATCTGCAACTTCCTTAATTGGAAAAACTCTAAGGTATGGATTAGGACAAGACTCACCGTAATAAGCTCTTGTTTTTTCATCAGTTAATTTCTCAAAGTTTTTTGGATCACTTGGATCAGCAAATCTAACTTCAATTCCTTGCATTCTTAAAGTATTTTTAAATAAATTTACAGTTCCCCCGTACAAGTCAGTTGATGAAACAATATTATCACCAGCTTGAGCGACATTCTGAACACAAAATGCTGATGCAGCTTGACCTGAACCAACCGCAACTGCAGCCATTCCACCTTCTAATGCCGCAACTCTTTTTTCTAGAACATCACAAGTTGGATTCATTATTCTTGTGTAAATATTTCCAAATTCTTTTAATCCAAATAAATTAGCCGCTGTTTCAGCATTTTTAAATTGGTAAGAAGTAGTTTGATAGATTGGCACCGCCACAGATGTTGTTGTTGGGTCAGCTCTATAATCGCCTCCATGCAAACCAATTGTTTCTGGATGTTTAATTTTTTTAGTCATTTTTTTTCTCCTTTTTTAGTACTTCGACGAAATGTCAGGTGTACAATATAGTTCAAATACCCGGTTTTAATTTTGTAAAAAAAAACCACCGACTAAAGCGGTGGTCTAAGACTTAACGCTTTAGCAGGATTTATTAAGCGCCCGCAAGTTGTTTTAACTCGGCGCTATAATGAAATTATATCAATTTATTGGCTTACTAGTCAATGACTAATTCTTCATCGTTTTAAGCTCTAAAACGTTGCCATGAGGATCTTCTATAAAGAATGTTTCTTGCTCTTCTTTTTGACCTTTAAATCTAGTGTAGGGATTATCAAGGTAATTAATCTTTGAATGTTTCTCTATATTATCTTTGATCTTTTTAAACACATCAGAGTTCAAATGTACTCCAAAATGAGGAACTGGGACTTTACCCATATCTACATCGTGTCTTTCTCTAGGAAGTTTTGTTTCAGTTTTATGAAGAGTAAGCTCATTACCCCAGAAATCTACATCAATCCATTTGTCTTTCTCACCATTACCTAATTTACATCCAAGGACATTTTTGTAAAAATCTATAGCAGTGTCCAAATTACCTGCTGGTATAGCTAAATGAAAAGGTTTGCTCATGATCTAAGCGTTATAAATAATTCTTTAAATTTTTCAAGTAGTCATTATATACATAATTATGATTAATTTTTTAGAATCTATAAAATCAAGAGATCCTGCGGCAAAATCATTAGTGAGTATCATTCTCACTTACCCAGGAGTTAAAGCTGTATTTTTTCACAGAATCGCAAACTTTTTTTTTGTCGCTGGCTTTGATTTAATTGCCAGAATAATTTCTCAAACTGCACGATTTTTTACTGGAATAGAAATTCATCCAGGAGCAAAAATAGGAAAAAATTTATTTATTGATCATGGGATGGGTGTTGTAATAGGAGAAACTTCTGAAATAGGAGATAATGTAACAATTTATCACGCTGTTACTTTAGGAGGCATTTCCCCAAGTATTGACAGCGAAAGACAAAGACATGAAAAAAGACATCCCTCAATTGGAAACGATGTTGTAATAGGTTCAGGTGCTCAAATTTTAGGACCGGTAAAAATTGGAAATAATTCTAGAATAGCTGCTAACGCAGTAGTAGTTAATGATGTTAAAGAAAACGCTACAATGATTGGTATACCTGCTAAAGAAATAAAGGTTGGAAATAAAGGTACATTCAAACCTTACGGTGTAGATGACAAAGTAAAAGATGAAAAATAAAGATTGGGACACCGATTTAACTCCGGAACAAAACTATATTTTAAAACAAGAAGGTACAGAACCTCCAGGATCAAGTTCGTTAAATAACGAAAAAAGAGAAGGCGCATATCATTGCGCTGGCTGTGATATTAAATTATTTGAGTCAGGCATGAAATTTGATAGTGGAACTGGATGGCCGTCATTTTTTAAATCTCTTCCAGATGTATTTGAAACAAAAACTGACAATATTATTGGTTATCCAAGAACAGAATATCACTGTAGAAATTGTAAAGGACATCACGGACATTTATTCGATGATGGACCAAAACCTACTGGTAAAAGATATTGTAATAACGGAGTATGTTTAGTTTTCAAACCTAAAGAATGAAAAAGATTTTCTTCCTATTAATATTTTCTCAACTATTAAATTTCCAAAGTCTAGTCGCTAAAGATTTATGGACTGAAGCAAAAGAGGGGGATAAAATAATATTAATAAGACACGCACTAGCTCCGGGAGGTGGAGATCCCCCTGGATTTAAAATAAATGATTGCAAGACACAAAGAAATTTAAATAAGGCTGGGATTGAACAATCGAAAGCTATAGGCAAACTATTTGAAAAAAACAAAATTCCTGTAGATAAAGTTTTAAGTAGTCAATGGTGTAGATGTAAAGATACCGCAAAATACGCGTTTAAAAATTATTTCGAATTTTCTGCTCTGAATTCAACTTTCCAGTCATCATTTGCAAAAAATGAACCTAAACAACTGAAACAACTTCGAACATTTATTAATAATTGGGATGGTGATGGAGGCAACTTAGTTTTGATAACTCATTATAGTATAATAACTGCAATTACTAATGCAGTTCCTAGTTCAGGTGAAATAGTAATTACTGACAAAAAGTTTAATGTGCTTAGTACTATTGCTACAGACTAAAAAAAAACAAAATACAAAATAAAAGCGATTAATGTATATTCAAATACCGTCTTAATTTTAAAAAGGTTTTCTTGTCCAATTTTTTTGCTTAAATAATTAGATAAAAAGAGGAAACCTAGGTGAACAATTATTACAGCTATAACAATTCCAATTAATGTTGCTTTAAATGAAAAGTTTTTGTAACCAAAGTAACAAGCCGCAATAAAAGTAAACCAAGATACTTTTGAAATAAATATTTTGAATAATAACGCAGTTTTATTACTAAAAATTGATTGAGTTCTTATGAATGAGTAGGACCATATTAACCCTAGTAAAAAACTTATATATTTAATAATCATTGTGATAATTGTATCATTAAATTATGTTAATTAAATCTTTCTTAGCGTTCGGTGCAGGTTTTATAAGTTTCCTTACTCCTTGTGTTTTGCCTATTATACCAGGTTATATATCTTACATTACAGGAAAAAAACTTGATGAAATAAACAAAGATAAAAAGATTGTTTTAATAAAAACAATTATTTTTACTTTAGGATTTTCTTTTGTTTTTATTAGCTTAGGAATGGCGGCTTCATTTCTAGGAAATGTATTAATTTTTTTTGGTAAAGAACTAAGAATAGCAGCAGGGATTGTAATTATTTTATTTTCTTTAAATTTTATTGGAATATTAAATTTTAATTTTTTAAATAAAGACAAGAAAATAGATACGGGGAATTACAAAGATAATTTTGTATTTCCTTTTGTCGTTGGTGCTGCATTTGCTTTCGGATGGACACCTTGTATAGGCCCTGTATTAGGTTCAATTTTAGCATTATCGGCTACCGAAACAACTATAGTAAGTGGAGTAATATTACTTTCTCTTTACTCTCTTGGTTTAGCCATACCTTTTATACTTTCTGGTTATTATATGACAATTTTTTTAAACTCTAAAAAAGGTTTTGGTAAGCACTACTCAAAAGTTAAAAAAGGTGGTGGAGTAATTTTACTGATCACTGGTATTTTAATACTTACAAATTCAATACAAGTAATAAGCTATTATATTTTGACAACTTTTCCTTTTCTCACTAAGCTTGGTTAATGAGTGAAGTTACTGTTTTAGGTATATTTGTTGCAGACTTAAGTTTTTCAGCAAACAAAATTCCAACAATCGGCGAAACTATTCTTGGCGATAAATATAATATTGGCCCAGGTGGAAAGGGTTGCAATCAAGCAATAGCTTTAGCAAGATTAGGATGCAATGTGAGCTTTATTTCTAAAATTGGAAATGATGATTACGGCAAACTTGCTTTAGACTCTCTCAAACAAAATAATATAGACACATCCAATATTATAATTTCAAAAGAGCACCAAACAGGAGTTGCGGGCATTCACGTTGATAGTAATTCTGGTCAAAATGCCATTACAGTTATCAGAGGAGCTCCAGCAAGTTTTACTATAGAAGAAATAGATACCAACATAATAAAAAAATCAAAAATATTCTTAACTCAGTTAGAAATACCAATAGAGGTAACATTACATTGTTTAAAAGTGGCTAAGGAAAGTGGCTCAATAAACATATTAAATCCTGCTCCAGCATGCAAATTAGATAAAGAATTTTTTAGTTTAGCTGATTACTTTACTCCAAATGAAGCCGAGGCAGAATTTTATACCGGAGTAAAAATAAAAGATGAAAATGACGCTAAAGAAAGTGCAAAAAAACTTTTAGAATTAGGACTTAAAAAAGTAATAATTACTTTAGGGGAAAAAGGTCTTTTTTATTCTGATGGTAAAGAAGAAATCTACATTAAGGCTCTTCCATTTAAAAAGGTTGAAGATACAACAGGTGCAGGTGATGCTTTTAATGGTGGTCTGGCATATGCTTTATCAAAGAATAAAAGTATTAAAGAGTGTTTAAATATTGCTAATCAAGTTGCAGGTTTATCAACTTTAAAACTTGGGGCAGGTAACTCGATGCCTTTATTAACAGATTTAAAATAAGATTAAGATAATAATTTATCTAATTCACCACTTCTATTTGCTGACTGAAGCTTATCATTACCACCTATATAATGGTCTCCAATAAAAATTTGTGGAATTGTTCTTGCCCCATTTGTTCTCTGCAACATTTCTTTTGCTTTTTCAGAATCTTTCCAAATATCAATTTCTTCAATTTCAACATTTTTTGTTTTTAAAAGTGCTTTCGCAGCTTCACAAAATGAGCACGGGCTTCCAGTATACATGGTAACTTTTTTCATGATTAACTTATATCACTTATCCTTATTTTTTCTCTGATTTTTTTTCTTTCAAACTTAAATTTTTTTCTATGTTTAATACTAGTGTTGTGAACCCTTTTTCTCCAAAGTCTAAATGCAGAGGGTTTTAAGTTTTTCCTCATTATTTTAATTACATCTGACTCACTATTTCCAGTTTTCTCTTTGATTTCTTCAAAAGTAATTCTGTCTGCCCAAGCAGCCCAAATAACCCAATCAGTGCCTTTTTTTTTAGGTTCAGGATTTTTAACTTTTGTCTGGGGAATATAACTTTTCTTCCTCATATATTCATATATAATCATAAAAATAATGTTTCCCACAGATTTCTTAATTTTTTTACAAATAATTTTATTTTTGTTCATTACTCCAGGACCACCACGTGTTGTAATAGTTTCCCATACGTTAAATTACGGAATAAAAAAGTCTGTATGGACGGCTTTTGGAGATATATCGGCTAATCTATGCCAAGGGATTCTTGTTGTATTTTTTATTGGAACTTTTTTAAGTGATAATCCCGATATTCTTCAAATGTTAAAATGGGCAGGGATTTTATATATTATATATTTAGCTTATGACACTTATACAACTAGAATTAAATTAATCAGTTCTGGAAATAAAAATTTAAAATCAATATTTTCTTTTTATAGAGACGGTTTTCTCGTTGCTGGGTTAAGCCCAAAATCAATAATATTTTTTGGAACAATTTTTACCTCTTTTATTGATTTTACATCTAATTATTTAGCGCAATTTTTAATTTTAATAATCACATACATATCTTTAGATTTTTTAACATTAATGATTTATGCGTTCGCAGCAAACAAAGTATCAATTTGGTTAAAAGATAATCCAAAAGTTCTAAATACAATCTCCGCGTGTGTATTAATTATTATCGCAGTATATGTCGCGGTATCTCAAAACTATTAATCAATACTTACTGTTGCCATTTTTATTAATTCTTGTTTTAATTTGTAATTAATTAATTAATTAACGAAGGAGAAATAATGAATAAACTAGTAAAACTATTTATTACATCTATTTCAGCTATAACTTTAGCACTTGTATCTTTCACATCTTCTTTTGCAAAAGTAGACGGTGAATACATTGTGTTAGGTTCTGCAATATCTCTTACAGGAAAATATTCTTCTAACGGAGTACACACTCAAAACGGTTACAACATGGCCGTTGACAGAATTAACAAAATGGGTGGAGTAAAAGTTGGTGGAAAAAGTTACAAGTTTGAAATCATTTATTACGATGATGAGTCAAACCCTAAAAGAGCTGCTCAGTTAGCTGAAAGATTAATCAAACAAGACGGCGTTCATTACATGCTTGGACCATACAGTTCAGGTTTAACGAAAGCCATTGCACCAGTAACCGAGAAATATAAAATTCCTATGGTTGAAGCGAATGGTGCATCAAGATCTTTATTTACAAAAGGATACAAATATTTGTTTGCAGTGTTATCACCTGCTAACCAATACCTTGAAGTAGCAATCGATCTTGCTGTTGAAAAAAATGGTGGTAAGCCAGTAAGAATAGCACAAGCATTTGAACAAGATGCATTCTCACAAGACGTGAGACTTGGTATCTTGGATGCAGCGAAAAGAACTGGATCTGAAATCATCATTGATGACAAATTACCAAAAGAGTTAAATGATATGGCTGCTACATTGGCTAAAGTTAAAGCAACTAAGCCAGATGTACTTGTTGTATCAGGCCACACAAAAGGCGCGTTAACTGCAATCAGACAAATTTCTGAGATGAAAGTAGACGTTCCTATGTTGGCGATGACACACTGTGATGCTGCGAAACTTTCTAAACAACATGGAAAGAATTCGGAATATGCACTTTGTGCTTCTCAGTGGCATAAAAACTTAAGCTACAAAGATAAGTTTTTTGGTGGTGGTAAAAAGTATGACAAAGACTTTAAAAAAGAATTTGGTTATGCACCGCCTTACCAATCAGCTGAATCATCTGCTGCTTTACTAGTATTTAAAGATGCGTTCGAAAGAGCGAATTCTTTTGATAGAGATAAAGTAAGAGATGCTTTGAAAGATACTGACATGCAAACTTTCTATGGAAACATTAAATTTGGTCCTGGTGGTCAAAACGTTGCTAAACCAATGATCTTGTTCCAAGTAAGATGCAAAGGTGATACGTGTGAGAATAAAGTTGTTGCTCCTACTAAATGGGCTTCAGACAAGTTCTACCACCCGATACCTAAATGGTCAGAGCGAGGCTAATATCTAATTAATACATTGATAAGCCCCTGGTTTTCCGGGGGCTTTTCTTTTAAAAGGTTATAGTCTTTTATGGATTTATTAATATTTCAAGCACCGATCTTAATGGTCCAAGCTTCTTTGGATGGAATTCTTCTTGGAATTTTATTTGCTTTGATAGCTTACGGCATGGCTCTTCAGTGGGGAGTGATGAACATAATTAATATTGCACAAGGTGATTTAGTAATTCTTGGTGGCTATATTGCATATACAATGTATCTTGTTGGAATTCATCCAGCCTGGGGGGTGATTGTTTCTCCAATTATAATGTATTTTGTTGGCTGGGCGCTTTATAAGTTAGTAATTAATAAAGTTGTAGATCGGGATTTATTTATTTCAATTTTAGCAACTTTTGGTATCGCAATTGTATTTCAACAGTTAATGAATTTTGTATTCGGAGCAGACGTTGTTGTAGCTCAGTCAGAGTATGGAACAACGATGTTATTTGATAATTCAGTAACCCTACCAAATTCAAAAATATTCGCTGCTTTTATTAGCGTTATATATGCAATCGGTTTAGTCATTTACATGAAAAAATCTAGACTTGGACGAGCTATAAGAGCCACAGCACAAAATGCAAGAGCTGCAAAAATTCTAGGCGTAGACACTGAAAAAGTTTATGCTGCAACTTTTGGTATTAACGCTGCATTATGTGGTGTTGCGGGAGCTCTAATTTCAATTACTCTTACTTTACATCCTTATGTAGGCCTTCCTTATACAGTTAGATCTTTCATGATAGTTATTGTAGCAGGTCTTGGAAATTTACCAGCGGTGGCAATTTCGGGGATGGGATTAGGATTATTTGAAGAGTTTGCAGATTATATTTTAGGAACAGAATTTAGAATTGGAGCAGTGTTTATGCTGCTTGTTTTCATATTAGTTTATAGAAGATTTAAACTTTCTAAGAAAAGGGAGTATTTAAAGTAAATGGGCAAAGTAAAACAAAAAGATTTAATACTATATTCTGGACTAATTATCTTAGGTTTAGCCGCTCCTTATTTATTCTCTGCTTTTAAAGTTCAGCTTACATACCTTTGTGTCCTGATCGTTCTAGCGATGACTTGGAATTTGCAAGGCGGTGAGATGGGTTATAATTCTTTTGGAAATATTCTTTTTTATGGCCTTGGAATGTACCTAACGGCTTCGGTTCAAGTAGGCATGTTTTTTCCATTAGCAGAATGGACAGAAAGTGGTGGTGAAAAAACGTTTGTGCATACAACAGCACAATATTTTCAAGGAATAGGCGTCGGGTTATTAGTTGCAGCTATTGTTCCTACCATCGTTGCTGGCGCAATCGGTTATGCTATTTTAGGTTTAAGAGGACATTACTTTGCGATTTGTACTTTAGGTTTAGGAATTGCTGCAGGAGAAATCGCCGGAGGGATAGAAATTATTGGGGCAGGCCAAGGCTTTACTACACCACCTTTTCCAGCAGAAATAGTTGATCCTGAAGCAAGAGGACAATTTTTTTACTTCTTAAGTTTCCTGGTATTAGTTCTAGCATTTGTTTTTGTTAAATATATTTACGGCTCTAGGTTTAGATTAATTTTAAATGCTATAAGAGATAATGAAGATAAAGCAGAAGCAATGGGCATTCAAACAATGAAATATAAAATTGTTGGTTGGATGTGTTCTGCATTTTTCTGCGGTCTAGCTGGCGGAATTATGGGTGGACTGATTGGATACATAGACTCAACCGATGTTGCTTTTGATGGAAGAGAGATGGGAGTATTTATGGTTCTTATGGCAATACTTGGGGGTAAAGGAACTTTGTGGGGACCAATCATTGGTGCAACTTTATTCCATTTTTTCAAAGAAGGTCTTTGGACTTTTATATTGGGTTGGCAATATGTTGCGCTTGGAGTTTTAATCGTTGTGATCGTGGTTTATTTCCCAGAAGGATTAATGGGTTGGTTAAGAGAAAAATACCCTGATAAATTTGGTGAAGTAATTGATGAAAAAGATCGTAAAGCACAGGTGGAATTAAAATGAGTATTTTAGAAGTTAAAAGTGTAAGTAAATCTTTTGGCGGTGTGCAAGCCAATGTTGATATTTCTGTTGCGGTAGAGCAAGGATCAATCGTTGGTTTGATTGGACCCAATGGTTCAGGTAAGACCACTTTATTTAATTCTATTGTAGGAACTCATCCAATAGATAAAGGATCTATTGTTTTCAATAACACAGAAGTATCAGAAATGCCTGTACCAGCAGTGGCTAAACTTGGTTTGTTAAGAACTTTTCAACAAACAAGAATTTATTCGAAACTAAATTGCGTAGAGAATATGCTTATAAGCCATAAGGCAAGTGACTCTGGATTTATTTTCGCAAAAATACCCGCAGAACTTACTGAGAAAGCAGAAAATCTTTTAAACTTTGTAGGCCTTTACCAAAAAAGAAATTTGAGAGCCGGAGATCTATCATTTGGACAACAAAAATTGCTAGAATTAGCAATGGCTTTAATGAATGAACCTAAAATGCTTTTATTAGATGAGCCCACAGCTGGAATTAACCCAACTTTAATTAACGGAATTATAGATAGATTGATCAAAATAAACAAAGATTATGGAATTACTTTATTAGTTATAGAACACAATATGAAAGTGATTATGAGTTTAGCGCAGAAAATTTTCTGTTTAGCACATGGAAAAATGTTAGCAGAGGGTTCACCCGATCAAATTAAAAATGATAAGCGAGTTGTTGATGCTTATTTAGGAGCTCAATAATGGCAAATCAATATGATGTTTTAGGCAAAGCACCTGGTTTAGAAGAC
The DNA here is from genome assembly GCA_902604065.1 of uncultured Pelagibacteraceae bacterium. Taxonomy (GTDB): domain Bacteria; phylum Pseudomonadota; class Alphaproteobacteria; order Pelagibacterales; family Pelagibacteraceae; genus Pelagilacustribacter. The sequence continues at coordinate 41,897 of CACKXF010000008.1, forward strand.
CTTAATAAATTATCTCCTAATGATGTTCATCTAACTATCAGAGGTTTAAAAGCTGGATATGGAAAAATGGAAATCCTTCACAACTTTGATTTGACCGTCAGTAAAGCTCAATCATTATGCTTAATTGGACCTAACGGAGCAGGAAAATCAACAATACTCCATTCTATTTATGGCTTTACAAATATTTTTGATGGAAAAATTGAATTAGAAGGTGATGAAATTACAAAATTAACTCCTGCACAAAAACTAAGTAAAGTTGGAATAGCTTACATCTTGCAAGACAATTCAGTGTTTCCTGATATGACAGTTGAGGAAAATCTTTTAATGGGCGGTTATATAAAAGATAAACAAGACGAAGCTTACGAAGAAGCTGAAAGAATTTTTCAAAAATATGAAAGGTTAAGAAATAGAAGAAATCAACCTGCAAAAGTTTTATCGGGAGGTGAGAGAAGATTATTAGAGATCTCCAGAGCTTTAGTGATGAAACCTTCAGTATTATTAGTAGACGAACCGTCAATCGGTTTAGAACCTAAATACATAAATATGGTTTTTGAAATTTTAGAAGACCTTCAAAAGGCTGAAAAGAAAACTATTATACTTGTTGAGCAAAATGCTAAAAAAGGTTTAGAGTTTGCTGATATTGGATATGTTTTAGTTTCCGGTGAAACTGCAATTGCAGGAAAAGGTGACGATCTTTTAAAAAATCCAGACGTTGGAAGATTATTCCTTGGTGGATGATAAATTCTAAAATTTTTCTAAAAGGGCTTAAGTCACTAATAGGTGTTAGAAGTCCAGCAATACCATTAGCAACATGTTTCATCGCACTTGGTGCATTACTTAAAGATGCTGGATTAAATATTCAACAAAGCGCCG
>CACKXF010000009.1 GCA_902604065.1 uncultured Pelagibacteraceae bacterium
ATCACTTTACCTTTAGGAGAAATTAAAATTAATAGAAAAGTACAAAGCTTAGATATTATATTGAAAACATGTACTTCGGTTAATTTAGTCACTCAAAATAAAAAAAGAATATTCGAACAAGTAAAATCAGAATATACGTTTAGAACTATTAATTCGCTTATTAAAAGTTTGAAAAAAGCAGCTGAAAATACTGAAAAAGTTATATTTCGAATCACTGTCATAGATTCTGGGTCTCATAAAAATGACTTAGAAAAAATGAATGATATTTTAAGAAAATCAAATTTTGAATTCAATTTAATCAACTTAAATTTAAATGATTATTTGAATAGAATTAAAGTTATAAATAAAAATAACTTCCAAATTGAAAATAATATGAAGTCGACAATGGCAAGTATTATCAAATCATTTGAAATCTCAAAAAATGCTAATGATTTAATTTACTTTGTTGAAGATGATTATATACATAAAATTGATAGTATTTCAGAAATGATAGCTGTTTATGAAAAGTTTTCAACAATACTTAAAGATGAAATTTTTATTGTTCCAGTAGATTATCCTTATTTATATCAAAAAAGTATTCCCACCGACATATTGGTTGGACAAAAGTATCATTGGAGATCTATCAAAGAGTCTTTGTTAACTTTTTTAACGAGTAAAAAAATGATTATTAAATACTATGACGATCTAATAAAGATGGGTGAAGTAGAACATGAACCTTATGAAACTATACTACATAATATTTACGATAAAGAAAAATGTTTTTCTCCAATACCTTCTTTGGCACTTCATTGCACAAATGTAAACTCAGTTTTTGGATTATCGCCAACTATAGATTTTAAAAAATTATGGGACAATAACAAGGTTTAAGGTATAAGGCTCGATTTCTCGAGCCTTATTTTAATATTAGACTAATTAATCTCTAATTGAATATGCTGATACTCCAACTTCAGCTTTGTCTGTTCCAAGTCTCTCAGCAGATTTACTTATTCTTAATCCAATTGTTTCTTTAAGAGTTCTAAAAATCGCATAGGATAATATAAAACTAAAAACACAAACTGAAACTACACCAACAAACTGTGTTCCAAAATTTGTATCGCTATTACTTATTGGTACAACTAGAGTTCCAAAAATACCCGCAAACATATGTACTGGAATAGCTCCAACCACATCATCCAAGGCTAGGCTTTCTAAAAACTTAGTTCCAAAATACATTATAACTGCACCTATTGCTCCAATGCACATTGAAAGTATTGGTCCAGGTGTTAATGGTTCAGCTGTAATAGCAACTAATCCTGCAAGAGCACCGTTTAACATCATAACAATATCTGTTTTACCATTTAACAAACGTGTTAAAGCAGCACCGGTTACTGTTCCTGCCGCTCCAGCCAGATGGGTATTAACAGCAATTTTACTTATTGCATTAACATCATCAAAAGTTCCCATAGCCAATTGACTAAAACCATTAAATCCAAACCAACCAAACCATAATAAGAATGTTCCTAGAGTTACTAATGGAATACTTGAAGCCGCAAAAGGTTCCATAGATCTTTTTTGGCCTTTTGGACCAAATCTTCCTTCTCGAGCTCCTAATACAATTATTCCTGCTAAAGCTGCAGCACCACCGCACGCATGAACTAATGTAGACCCAGCAAAATCAGAAAAACCAGCAGTACTTAACCAACCGCCTCCCCATTGCCATCCCATTGAAATTGGATAAATCAAACCCGCCATAAAAGCTGCAAATATGAAAAACGGCCAGATTTTTATTCTTTCCGCAACTGCACCAGAAACTATAGATGCTGTTGCACAAACAAACATTGTTTGAAAAAACCAATCAGAGTGTCCTGAATAACCAGTTCCCATCTCATTTCCATCGCTCCACATGGAGAATGAGCCAATATATCCACCCTCTGGAATACCGTAAGCTAAATTATAGCCAACTAAGAAAAATACGATAGAACATATTGCAAATTTACCTATGTTTTTAGCTGCTATTGTAGAAACACTTTTTGTCGTAACTAGTCCGCTTTCTAACATGCAAAATCCAGCAGCCATAAAAGCCACTAATACTCCGCCAATATAAAATGCTAGTGAATTAAAAATGTATTGACCTTCTTCAGACATTGTAGTTTCAGCAAAACTAGATGTCGTAAAAATTGATAATAATATTAAGATTAATATTAAATTTTTTTTCATTATTCCCCCTCGTTGATATGGCTATTACATTTTTAGGTGAGTTGTAAAATGATGACTATTTCATATCTCGTATGTTAATTTTGCATAAAAAAAGGCCCAGCGGGGAGCTGGGCCTTAAGTTTTCTCCAACTAACGAGGGAGGAGATAAGATAAGAAATTTAGTCTCTTATACCGTAAGCGATAACTCCTATTTCAGCTTTATCAGTACCTAATCTTTCAGCTTCTTTACTGATTCTTAGACCGATTGTAGCTTTCATTATTTGGAATACTATTAAAGATACCACAAATACAAAGACTACGACTGAAAGTGTTCCTAGGAACTGAGCTCCAAAAGATACATCGCCATTAGTTAATGGAACAGCTAACGTACCCCAAACACCAGCAACTAAGTGTGCAGGAATTGCACCAACAACATCATCTATTTTTAATTTAAATAGAAGTTTTGCAGAGAAGTACATAACAAGTCCACCAATTGCTCCAATAAATATTGCAGCTAAAGGACTTGGTGTTAATGGCTCTGCTGTAATAGCAACTAATCCTGCTATTGCACCATTAAGCATCATTACCACGTCTGTTTTTCCACCTATTAACCTTGAAATAATTGCAGCTGTTAACACTCCACCACCTGCAGCTAAATTGGTATTGATATAAATAGTTGCAACTGAAGAAACGTCTTCTAATGTTCCTGCGGCTAACTGTGAACCGCCGTTAAATCCAAACCAACCCATCCAAAGTATGAATACTCCGAGTGTAGCTAATGGAATTGAAGAAGCAGCAAAAGGTGCCATTGGTTTTGCTTCACCTTTACCGCCGAATCTTCCAGTTCTAGCACCAAGTACAATTGCTCCAGCTAGAGCAGCTGCTCCACCTGCTGCATGTACTAATGTTGAACCAGCGAAGTCAGAAAAACCTGCAGCTGATAACCAGCCACCACCCCACTGCCAACCCATTTCAATTGGATAAATTATTCCTGTTAGAATTGCCGCAAATAAGAAAAACGGCCAAATTTTTATTCTTTCAGCTAAAGTACCAGACACGATGGACATTGTTGTTGCACAGAAAACCATTTGGAAGAACCAATCTGATCCATCCGAATAGCCTGTTTCAAGTGATGATCCGTCACTCCATGGAGTAAAAGATCCAATGTAACCACCCTCTGGGATACCGTAAGCTAAATTGTAACCAACCAACCAGAACATTACTCCAGCGATTGAATAAAGACCTATATTTTTTGCACAAATTGCAGATACACTTTTAGATGTAACCAGGCCGGACTCTAGCATGGCAAAACCTGCTGCCATCCACATTACTAAAAATCCAGACATCAAAAATAATAGGGTATTAAATATATATTGTACTTCCGCGGATACAGTCGTTTCTGCGTAACCTAATCCCGCAAAACCGAAATATAGAGCTGTTCCAGCAAAAAAGTAACCTAAGTATTTTTTCATAAAACTCCCTTGTTTGATTGAAGTGAGTTTATAAAATTTAAAAAATTAAATGAGGAGTGATTTGTCTTAAAATGAGCTATGCAGTTTTTGCAAGTAGTTTAGCCCTTATTTGATTTAATCAAATAAGAGCTAAAAATAATGTTTATTTATTAAACATTTCTTTTAAGCTTTTAGCAGGTAAAAACTTAACTTTTTGAGAGGCGCTTATTTGTATGGACTCTCCTGTTCTTGGATTTCGACCTACTCTAGCTTTTCTTTTAGCTACTTTATAAGTTCCAAATCCTGCAATTTTAACAGTATCGTCGTTCTTTAGCGCATCTAGAATAATAGTCGTTATTGAGTCAAAAGTTCTTTCGGCATCAGCCTTGCTTTGGCCCAATGTGGACGATATTTTTGCTACTAATTGTTTTTTATTCATTTTGCCCCTATGGTTAATTCTAATCTCAACAAAAACTAAGGAAAATCAACATTTTTATTAGTATATTTTAAAAGTATTAACACTAAATATGGTGTTTAAATAAGTATTGATTTTACTAGCTTTTTGCAATGTAGAAAACGGCTTAAAATAAGCCTAAATCCTTAAGATCATTAAATGTTGTAAAAAACATTAAAGAAAGTAACAAAAACAACCCGATTCGAAAAAAACCTTCTTGGGTTTTTTGAGTTAAAGGCTTTCCTAGTACTTTTTCAAATGCATAAAACATTAAGTGTCCACCATCTAATAATGGAATTGGAAAAAGGTTTATTAAGCCAAGGCTAATTGAAATATAAGCCATAATGCTTAAAAAGGCGATAATGCCAAACTGTGCAACTTGCCCTGTTATTTTTGCAATTCGTATTGGCCCTCCTAATTGTGAACTATCACCTTTTCCTTGAAACATCGAACCAACAAATTTTAAAGTTGTTTTAGTAACAAACCATGTTTCACCTACAGCATAATAAATAGCTTTAGTCGGTCCTAATTTTTGTTTATTAAACTCATTGTTTAAAGGTGATATTTTAATACCAATAATTTTTCTTTTGACTTTATTGCCTAAATTATCTTCGCTTAAAACCTCTGTAGGCATAATTTCAAACGATAATTCTTTTTGATTTCTTAAAACTTCTATTTCAATGCTGTCTTTTGTTGATGCATTTATATGAGTAGAAACTTCTAATACGCTTCGTATTGTGCTATTATTGATTGATATAATAACATCGTTAACTTGCAATCCTGATGAAGATGCTGGACTATTTTCTTGTACCTCAGATATTTTTGCTGGGGTAAAATCTTTACCGGAAAACATATAGATAAAAGCAAAAATAACTATAGCCAGTATATAATTAGCTAATGGGCCTCCAAAAACAATTAGAGATCTTTGATAAAGTGGCTTAGTTACAAAAAGTTTATTTCTATCATTTTTGTTGTATTTTTTTAAAAGTTCTTCTTGTTCTGCTTGACTAAAAACATTTCGATCACCAAAAAATTTTACGTACCCACCTAAAGGTATCAAACAAAATTTCCATCTTGTCCCATTTTTGTCGTTTATACCAAATATCTCTTTACCAAAACCTATTGAAAAATCTGTAACACCTACTCCATACTTTCTTGCAAAATAATAGTGGCCATATTCGTGGACAAAAACTACAACAGTGAGCAAAATAATAAATGGTACTATAAAATTTAAAACTTCCATTCATTTACCTTACTAAAAATAAAATTTCTGAAAGCTACTAATCTAGCATTATTCTTAAGTGACTCAGGATAAACAAAATGTGTCTCAGTAGGTTTTCCAGGTTCAGTTGGTAAAATTTTAGTTATACCGCTTACATTATGTGCTATATAGTCTGGTAGCGCTGCTAATCCAACTCCACTCTGAACTGCTAATAATAATCCATAAACACTGTTTACTTTCAGTAAAGATCTTCTTTTTTTTCCATCTTTTGTTCCTACTTTTAATACCCAATCTGGATTGTAAACAGGAGATGGGGCACCCTTTCCATAGGTAATGAATTTATGTTTATCCAAATCTTTAAGAGATTTTGGATAACCATTTTTTTCTAAATATTCATTTGATCCATAAATATGATAATTAAAATCGACAAATTTTTTTTGAATTAAATTAAGCTGTTTTGGTCGTCTCATTCTGATGGCTACGTCGGCTTGACGAGTTGCCAAATCAAGTTCTTTGTCATCAAATATTAATTCTATTTCAATACCTGGGTTAAGATCCATAAACTCTTTTATTCTAGGGGTTAGCCAGGTAGTTCCAAAACTTACAACGGTTGTAACCACAAGTTTTCCAATCAACTTATCTTTTTCTTCACTTAGATTAGATTCGACAGCTTTAAGTTTTGAAATTACCTCATGAGCTGTTTGAAAAAGGTACTTACCATTATCAGTAAGAGCCAATCCTCTAGCGTGTCTTTCAAAAAGCTTTATTTTGAGGTCGTTTTCTAATGATTGGATTTGCCTACTAATTGCAGACTGACTAAGATTTAAAATAGTTGATGCCTTCGTAAAGCTACTTGCTTCTGCAACTGTATGAAAAATTTTTAATTTATCCCAATCCATTAGAGTGAATTATAGATTATTTGTTAGGATTTACTATAGCTCTTCCAAAGAACTTGCCTTCTAGAAGTTTTGGATAAATGTTTAAAAGTTCAGTAAAAGATAGCTCTTTTGTTAATGACTTTAATTTATTAAAATCTATTAATTTTTCAGCTTCATTCCAAAGAAATTCTCTTCTTTTAATTGATGCTCCTGATGAGTCTATACCCCATAGTTTTACACCTCTTATAATAAAAGGCATAACAGTTGTGTTTATTTTTATTCCACCAGCATTTCCACAGGAAGCTACTATTCCATTCGGTTTAACTTGTGCTAAAATTTTAGTTAAAGACGGACCTCCAACAGTATCTACAACACCATCCCAAGTTCCTTTTTCCAATAACTTACTTTCGCCTTCAAAATCTTTTCTATCAATGATATTTTTTGCACCTAAATCTTTTAAGTAATCATTTTTATCTTTTTTTCCTGTAACAGCATGAACATCATATCCCATTTTCGATAAAATCATTACTGCTATACTACCAACTCCACCTGTAGCACCGGTGACTAAAACATCTTTTACTTTTTCACCTAATAAAAGTTCTTCTCTAGCTTTAATAGCAAATGAACACTGTAATGCAGTAAAGCCTGCCGTACCTAACATCATAGATTTTTTACTATCGATGTTTTTTGGATTTTTTATTAAAAAGTTTGAATCAACTTTTGCATATTGTGAAAAGCCTCCATAATACGCTTCGCCAACTCTAAATCCTGTACAAATTATATTTTCATCTTTTTTAAATCTATCATCTTCGCTTTCAACAACTTTTCCAGAAAAATCTATTCCTGGCACAAAGGGAAATTTTCTAACTATTCTACCGCCGTCTTTTAAAATCATAGCATCTTTATAATTTAGACTAGAATAATCTATTTTAATTAAAACGTTCCCATCTTTTAAATGGCCGCTATCTATTTCTTTTATATCTCTTGTGAACTTTTCGTTTTGATTATCTATAACAACTGCTTTCAATTTCACAGTCATTATCTTCCTATATGCTTCAAATATCTATTTTGAAGTGAAAGGTCATCTTTAAATGAACCTAGAAAATAGTTTGTAAGTGTTGTCGCTTTTTCTTTTTTAATTCCTCTCATAGTCATACATTGATGAGAAGCGTCTATTGTTACAGCTACTCCTTTTGCCTCTAATCCGCTCATCAAAGTTTTTGCTATTTGCATATTTAACCTTTCTTGAGTTTGTAGTCTTTTGGCATACACTTCTACTGTTCTTGCCAATTTACTTAACCCTACAACTTTTTTATTTGGTATGTATGCAATATGAACCACACCAATAATGGGAGCCATATGATGTTCACAATGACTATCGAATGAGATATTTTTTTCAATTACCATATCGTCATAACCATCTACATCAGCAAATGTTTTATTTAGTGCCTCGCTAGCATCTTTGTGATAACCACCAAAATATTCTTTAAACGCTTTTACTACTCTTTTAGGTGTATCTTTTAATCCTTCTCTATCAGGATTTTCACCTATCCACCTGAGGATAGTTGTAAAAGCCTTTTCAGCTTCTTTGTCGGTAACACCGCTTTGATTAATTGACGTTTTTTCTAAATCTTTGACTAATTTCATAAATTTTTTAACATTATTATAGGACATAATTTGTTAATGCAAATTGCTATTTTGTCTTTTTTTCACTATTTTAGCTACATGTTTAAAAAAAGAGACAGTGTTTTTGAAGTGGAAGAAGGGAAATTATTATCTCCAAAATTTGATGATAAGGGCTTAATACCAGTAGTCACAACTGACAGTAAAACTGGCGAGGTCTTAATGCATGGCTATATGAATTCAGAGGCTTTAAAAAAAACTATAGAAACTAAGGAAGCTCACTACTGGAGTAGATCAAGAAAGGCTATATGGCATAAAGGAAAAACAAGTGGTTTTTCTCAAAAAGTAATTCAGATAAGAATAGACGATGATCAAGATTCTATTTGGTTAAGTGTTGATATAGGAGATGGTGCTAGTTGCCACGTAGGTTATAAGTCATGTTTTTACAGATCAATTCCTCTAGGAAAGATTAATGAAACTCAAAAAGTTGAAATGAAATTTGAGGAAAAAGAAAAAAAATTTGATCCTGAAAAAGTTTACAAAGGACAACCTAATCCAACAAAACTTTAAAATGCCACAAGAAATTCAAAAAAATGTTTTTGGCGAACCTTTAGAACCTTGTTCAAAAGATCCTCTAACTGGTTGGCTGAGAGATGGATGCTGTAATACAGATAAAAATGATCGTGGTATTCATACTGTGTGCGCTAAAGTTACTGATAAATTCTTAGAATGGTCAAAAAAAGTTGGTAATGATTTAATTACTCCTCATCCTGAGTTTGGGTTTCCTGGGTTAAAAGATGGAGATTGCTGGTGTGTTTGTGCAACTTGGTATGCAAGATCAATAGAGGAAAATACTGCGTGTACAATTTTTTTAAAAAAAACAAACATTAAAACACTTGAGCTGATACCTATTGAAAAATTGAAAAAATTTGCAGCTGATTTATCTTAATAAATTTTTGTCCCTCGAGTTTTGATTATCAACTCAAGTTCTTGATATTCTTCACAATTACAGTTTTTAAGGACTTCTAGTCTTTCTTTGGCTTTATCGATTCTGTTAGTTTGAACATAAAGTTCGCCAAGATATTCGTTTATACCATTATGCTTTGGGTTCAAACTTAAACCTTTTAGGTAAAATTTTTCTGCTTCATCAAAGTTTCCAGACTTTCTAGATGTGAAACCCATGTAATTTAATATGTCTGGATTGTCTTTGTCTTTTTTATTCGCTTTTTCCAATTTGCTAAAAGCTTCTTTATAAAGCTTAACTGCTTTATCTGTCTTATTTTTTTTTTCTAGTTTTCCTGCCCTTTTAATTAATTTTACAGCCTCATCATACATTGAAGCTTTGGTCGAGCTACTACCACTATCTCCACCAGCAGCTAAAGCAAAATTATTAATAAGAATAAACGCAGAAATTAGAATTATAATTTTTTTCATGTCTGTAAATTAATTGTTTTTTTAAAAATTATCATGCGACAGATGATCTTCCTCCATCTACTCCGATAATCTGTCCTGTCATCCAAGAGCTATCTTTGCTTAATAAAAAGCTAACCATAGACGAAAAGTCATCTCCTTCACCAATTCTTTTGAGTGCGTGCATTTTTGCAATGCTTTCAGCCATTTTTTCATTTTTTAACATTGGTGCGGCCATCTTTGATTGGGATAAACTTGGAGCTATACAATTCACTCTAATGTGAGGTGCAAATTCTGCTGCTAATGCAACTGTCAATCCTTCAACTGCAGCTTTGGCTGAACTAATAATACTGTGGTTTAAAAATCCTTTTCTTGCCGCCACTGTTGAGAATAGAACGATGGAACCTTTATTTTTTTTTAACTTTTCGTAACTTGCTCTAATAATTTCTGTTGCAGAAATTAAATTTAAATTAAAACATTGCATGTAATCACTTTTCTTTGTTAATTTTAAGGGTTTAAGATCTATTGAACCTACACAAAAAGCTAATCCATCTATCTCCTCATCTCCTAAATCTTTGATTATTTTATCGCTGAAATTTTCATTTAGCACGTCAGCTACAGTAAAAGTTGAGCCTATTTCACCAGCTAGTGATGAGATTTCTTCTTTATTTCTTCCAACTAAATGAGTTTTTCCCCCACTTTTTTGAATATTTCTAGAAACTGCAGAGCCGATTGATCCAGTAGCTCCTATTATTAATTTTTTCATAATGATAGATACCATGATCTCAAAAATTGCATAGCCTAATAATGACGCGTGTATTTTGTAACAAATACACTATAAATTGTAACATATGAAACTATTCATAATTCTTGGCAATCAGCTTTTCAATCCAAAGTATTTAAGCCCATACAAAGATCATATATTTTTTATGGCAGAAGACTATAACCTTTGTACCTTTGAAAAGCACCATAAACTTAAGATCCTCCTTTTTTTATCATCTATGAGATCTTTTAAAGATGAACTAAAGTCTAAAAATTTCAATGTAGTATACAAGGATGTAAATAAAGATTTTAAAGTTTCTTATGAAAAAAAACTTGAAAAGATAATTAAAGATAAAAAAATAAGAGAAATTTCATTTTTTGATATCGAAGATAAATTTTTTGAAAAAAGAATATTAACCTTAATCAAAAAAAATTCATTAAAAGTAAATCAAATAAAATCTCCTATGTTTTTAATGGATAGAAGCGAATTTAAGAATTATCTGTCAAAGAACAAAAGACCTTTTATGGCTAATTTTTATAAAATAGTTAGAACAAAGATGAACTTGTTAATGAATAAAAACGGTTCTCCTAAAGGTGATAAATGGAGTTTTGATGAAGATAATAGAAAAAAATTACCAAGCTCTATTAAAATTCCAATAATTTCAAAAATTAAAGAAACAAAAGAAACTTTAATACTTAAAAAATTTATAGGATCAAATTTTAATAGTCACCCAGGAAATCTCGATCAATTTTGGTTTCCAACTACTAGAAAAGATGCAAATAAATGGCTAGATGAATTTTTAAAAGAAAGAATTAAATTGTTTGGTGATTATGAAGATGCTGTCACAGATAAGTCTAACACAGTCTTTCATAGTGCTTTAAGTCCATTAATTAATTTAGGGTTAATAACGCCAGGTGAAATTATAGAAAAATTAAGAAAGTTAGAAAATAAAGTTCCAATAAATTCTTTAGAAGGTTATATAAGACAAATTATCGGCTGGAGAGAATTTATGAGAGGAATTTACCAAAATTATGATCAGAGATTAGAAAAAACAAATTTTTTTAACCATAAAAGAAAAATGAAAAATTCATGGTATGATGGAACTACTGGTTTAGATCCACTTGATCACGCAATTAATAATGCAAAAAACTTTGGATGGTCACATCATATAGAAAGATTAATGATATTAGCCAATATAATGAATCTTTGCGAAATAAACCCTAAGCAGGTTTATAAATGGTTTATGGAAATGTTTGTGGACTCTTCTGACTGGGTAATGTCTCCAAATGTTTATGGAATGGGATTGTTTAGTGACGGAGGAATATTTGCTACTAAACCGTATATTTGTGGATCAAGTTATTTTTTAAAAATGATGCATTTTAAAAAAGGTCCATGGTGCGATGTAATGGACGGACTTTACTGGAAATTTATTGAAAGACATAAAAAATTTTTTTTAAAAAATCCACGCCTTGCAATGATGGTTAGAATTTTAGAAAAAATGAATAAAGAGAGAAAAATGAGAATTTTTAAAGCTGCAAATAATTTTATAAAAGAAAATACTAATGGTTAAAGTTTTTTTTAATAATTCTTGTAATATATGTAGAACAGAGATTAATCATTATAAAAAACATTGCGATGATAATATAATATGGATTGATGTTACTGACAATCAAGATGCACAAAATATAACATCAAAATCATACGAAGAACTTTTAAGAAGAATGCATGTTATACAAGACGGCAAGGTGATTGATGGAGCTGAGTCTTTTCTAATTATCTGGAAAAATATACCAAAATATAATTTTTTATATAATATTTTTAAGATAAAACCCCTATTTTTTTTTCTAAATATATTTTATGAAATTGCCGCTTATTTTTTATTTCTAAAAAATAAACACCTTTTAAAAAAATGAAAAAAACCCAACTTCCAAAAAAAATTTGTCCAATATGCAATAGATCATTTACTTGGCGAAAAAAATGGAGACTCAATTGGGAAAAAGTAAAATATTGTTCTAAAAAATGCTCTAGATCTAACTCAGTTTAAAAGTTGATAATATTATTGGTATATTTGATTTAAAATTAAAATACCCTTTATTGGAGAATTTCCAACAAAATTCGTCCTCTTTTCGGGTTTTAAAATTTATATTGAGATCGTTATTTTTTACTAATTTTTTTAAAAATGAAAAATTTTCTCCGATAGATGGGTAAATAGCATCAAATGATTTATAAGTTTTAATAAAGTTTATTAAACCATTTTCATCTAATAATTCAGCTTCAAAATTCAATTCTTTAAGTTGGGATTTGATGACGTTTGTTTTAAAATCCATTACTTTTGTAGATAATTTTATTGATCTACTTTTATTGTCTAGCAAAACAAAATAAATTTTTTTATATTTTTTACACTCAAGAAAATCAATATGCATTTCATTTTCAAACACAATTAAATGTTCATTTAAATCTTCTCTCTTACTAATTTGAACAGGAGAAATTTTATATTCCCTTTTGTCTATAATTGGCAAAGCAGTCTCATTTAGCTTAATATTTTTATATTTATTATTTGTAAATTTGCTTATATTCCAAGATTGAGCTAAATAGTTTTTTCCTTTTGTCTGTATTCCTGCAACCCAGCGCCAACTTAAAGTGTTAGAAGCCGCATCTCCGTCATATAAGTGTTTCATAAAAAATTCTGCCCCCTTTTGCCAAGGCAACCCTAAGGTAAATATCCAAATACTTGCGAACAACATTCGGGTATGATTATGAAGATAATTAAAATTTTTCAATTCTTTTACCCAGTCGTTAAAACATTCGATTTCTGTTTCACCATTTATTGCTTTCAAAAAATTTTCATCTTCTTTAATTGTTTTGATATCTTCTATAAAGTCACCCCAAACTTTGGGTCTTTGTTCAAGCCAGCCTTTCCAATAAATTCTCCAAAATATTTCTTGAATAAACTTATCTACTTTTTTAAAAGGATATTTTTTTAAGACAAGTTTTACAGTTTCATACTCAATAATTAGTCTATGAGTTATATAAGGTGACAAACAAGAAACATTACTTCTATTAGTTACACCGAAGTCAAAGCTTCTTTTAGTGTTGTAATTAGAGATGTCACTTTCCAAAAATTTATTGAGCTTATTTAAAGCTTCTGATCTAGAAGTTACAAAATGCATTAATCTTCGTCATCCCTCCAGTCATCGATATATAATTTCCAGCAAGCAAAAGTTACACAAATTATTCCAACTGAAAAACCTAAAAGAACTCCGTTTTCTTTTCCAAAGTATATAGAACCATAATGAGCGCTTAGAATTGGAGGTCCTACAAGAATCATTCCTACAATTAAATATCTAAAAATAAAAGGGGGACGTTTCAAATAGTATTTCCTTGATCAAATGGTTGTGAAACAGCGGATGTAAACCAACAATTACTGCAATCTTTATTGCTACCTTTTTGAACATGCCACTCATAAAAAAATAATTTCTTATCATTATCAAGTATTTCAACACCATAGATAAAAGTATTAGGGCTGTTACTTATCAAATTTATTTTATGGGATGAATGGTTTAAAAGAAATTTATATTGCTGACCGAGAATCATACCTTTAAATCTTTCATATGGACCAGTATATTTTTTATTATCTGGATGAGCAAAAAGCCATGTTTGTTTTATTCCATCATTGAGTTTATTATTATTTTTTAATGCCTCTAGCTGAATTTTCACTATATCGTAAGCAGATAGATTTTTTGATGGTTTTATCATTTCTGCATTTAAAGTTTTAAACGAAAATATAAAAATAATAATTAAAAATATTTTTTTTAGTTCCATATTTTTTTAAGAGTTTCTTCTCTTTTACAGCCGTTTTTATACAATAGATAACGAATAAAGTTTTTTTCGTAATAATCCTGGTGATAATTTTCAGCTGGATAAAAAATTTCAAATTTCCAGACTAAAGTAACTATTTTTTTATCAAACTTTTTCTCAATCTTTTTAAATGATTTATCAATAAGTGCTTGTTGAATCTTATTTTCAAAAAAAATTACTGACCTATAACTTTTGCCTTTATCACAGAATTGTCCTTTAGAGTCAAAAGGATCAATATTTTTCCAGTATACCTCTAGCAAATTCTTATAACTTACAATAGAGGAATCATAAGTAACTTCAATAACTTCTACATGACCGGTGTCTTTATAAATAACGTCTTCATATTTTGGATTTTTAAGATGACCTCCTGAATATCCAGAAATGGAAGATACAACTCCTTTTATTTGATCAAAAGATTCTTCCATACACCAAAAGCAACCCCCAGCAAAATATGCTTTTTTAAGATTATCCTCGGCAACTAAATATGAGTAAAAATTTAATGTGACAATAATAGTTAATAAAAATTTCATTATTTGATATAATAACTCATGTTTCCAAATAATTATATTGTCATAGAAGGCACACATAAAAACCCTAATGATATTAAAACAATAGATAAAACAACTGAGAAAATCTATGGGCCTTTTACTGAAAGCAAAGCAAACGAGTTTGCCAAGTCTTTGATTCAAAAAAATGTTGATAATTTTTACCATAGAGCTTGGGTTGTAATAGATAATTCTAAGGTTGATAATATTTGCGAAGAATGTATGAAAGAAAATGAGAGCGTCTCTCAGAACTTAATAATGCATAGCTATAAAATATGTAATAGCTGTAAAATATCAAAAACTATATTTCCTATTTAGAAATTTCTGAATAGCATTAGTATTGCTAACAATAAAATAGCTTGGAGCAACCAAGCAACAACAACTACACCCAATGTTCTCCAAAGAGATTTATAATCTAAAGCCGCTCTAACCCCTACAACCATGCAAGCTAACATCCAAAAAGCTGAACCAATAAAAGTTACTGCCATCAAATCTGGTGTTATTCCAAAAACTCTAATTAAGCCTGGGGCGCTAGAAAATCCTATTGTTCTCAATAACTCTCCGTGATTACTTTTTGTATTTTTTTCAGGAAACATTTTTACTCCAACAAAATAAATAATATAAGCCCAAACATACCAACTAATCAAAGATGCTATTGGAGCTAATAGAAAATTTGATGCACCTAGGTTTAATGCTCCTACTCCTGCAGCTAAACTAGATAATATAACTACTACAGCGGCCTGTATGGTTGCTGACTTATCTTTTTCAACCTCCTCATAGAGTTCTACGTCAATTTTTATAGCTCTAAATATTCTGCTGATTAAGTTTTTAAACATTTTAAATTTAATTCTTTAATATCTTTAATAATTTATAATGCAATTTTTTATTTGAAGTTGCTAATATATTTCCACCTTTTTCTGCATTTTTGTTATTCCAAGTTGTAATTAAACCACCCGCATTTTGCACTATTGGAACAATCGGAGCAACGTCATAAATCTTCAAATCAGACTCGATTACTGCGTCTATTTTACCTTCTGCTAACAAGCAATAGCTAAAGGCATCCAAAGTGATTCTACTTATATTGTTACTAAATTTAATTAATTTTTTATAATGTTTTTGATTTTTATTTTTTTTATGAAAATTACAGAATATTTTTGAATTTTTTAAATTATTTGTGGCACCTATTTTTAATTTAATTTTTCTTTTCTTTTCAAGACTATATGAGGTATCATTATAACTAATATAAGTTTTTTTTAATTCAGGAAAATTAGCCATCCCAACTAGAGATTTTTTTTTATACATTAGGCCAACTAAATTTGACCAAGTTGGAAGTCCTGCAACAAAAGCCTTCGTTCCATCTATTGGATCAATTATCCAGCAATTATTATTTTTGCCTTTTTTTTCTTTAAATTCCTCTCCTATTATACCATCAAGAGGGAATAATTTGATAATATTTGTTCTTATCATCTTTTCGAAATTTTTATCAAAATTAGTCACCGGATTAAATAATTTTTTTCTTTTTGATTTATTATTAATAATTAATTTTTTATTATAATTTAGTCTATAAAACTTGTTAAGTTTTGAGGACAATTTGTATAAAAATTTAATAACTTTATTGTGGTCCATATAAGTATATAACTTAAATAATAGATTTTTAAATATGAAAATTGACAAGAAGTATATCCCGATTGTTTTAGGAATATCAGCAGCGCTAATTATAGGCGTCTTAGCCTTTTTAAGTCTTGAGACTTCTCTAGGATATTGGCTAATATTCTCATTTGGTGCTACGACTTTTAGTGTTTTAGTATTTTATAAAGCTGATATGGCCCAACCTAAAAATGTTTTTTTTGGTCATCTCATATCTATAATAATAGGTATCTTATTTAATGAAATTTTTGGCATGTCCTTTATTACTTTAGGCTTAGCAGTTGGATTTGCTTTAGCGCTAATGATGTATTTCAAAGTTGAACACCCTCCAGCAGCTGCAAATCCTTTAATAGCTCTCTTGTCAGATGTATCATTTGAATTTATTTTTTTACCAGTAGCTAGTGGAACAGTGGTTATAATTATTTTGTCTATTTTGATTAATAGATATTTATTAAAAAGGAATTACCCTACAGGATTTCATTAATTGTAAATAAAAATATAGCTATTAAGAATTAGAGCATAAGAGCTCCATAAAAAATAAGGTATCATTAAATAATAGCTAATTTTATCTTTCTTAAAGTACTCTTTTAAAAGAAAGACAATGAAGCCTAAAATAATAATCAGATTTATTAACGCTAAGCCCACTTGGTGAAATCCAAAAAAAACAACACTCCATGTTCCATTAAAAAAAAGGTGAATGAAATAAATCTTAATAATTTTTTTATCTCTTGTATTATGCCAAATTTTCCAAATAGCTGCTGACATCAAGATATATAAGATTGTCCAAACAGGTCCAAAGACCCATGCTGGAGGATTAAAAGGTGCTAGTATTAATTTTGAGTACCAAGGCTCTTTAAAAACTGAGGTAGTATAACCCCCAATTGCAGAGGCTAAAAAAGTAATGGTTAATATTATAAATAGTGATAAATATTTATTATTCATAATTGAAATATAAACTTTATATGTCGGAAAAACAAAAAAAAATTTGGATTACTGGTGCAAGTAGTGGAATAGGAAAAGCTGTAGCTGAAAAATTTGCAAAAGAGGGTTGGAAAGTTGCTGTATCAGCTAGAAGAAAAGAGTTGCTTGATATAATGGCAAAAGACTCAAATATATTTTCTTTTCCTCTCGATGTAACTCAAAAAGATCAAATAGCCATAGTTTTTAAAAATATAGTAAAAGATTTTGGCGACTTGGATATTTGTTTATTCTCAAGCGGGACATACGACCCAAAAACCGAGCAAAAAATTGATCCAGAAAAAATAAAGAATGTAATTAATGTCAATTTTTTTGGAGTTGTAGACTGTGTAAAAACAGTAGAAGACTATTTTAAAAGTAAAAAAAATGGACAGATTTCAATCGTTTCTTCTATAGCAAGTTACAGAGGGTTGCCTAATTCAAGTGGTTATGGACCATCAAAAGCAGCTTTAACAAATTTTACTGAAAGTATTTATTTTGATTTTAAAAAACATAATATTAAAATTTCATTAATCTCTCCTGGATTTATTCAAACACCTCTGACAGACAAAAATGATTTTTCTATGCCATTTTTAAGATCTCCAGAATTTGCAGCGCAAAAAATTTACAAAGGACTTGTGAATTCAAATGCATTTGAGATACATTTTCCTAAACAACTTACTTTGATATTGAAGTTCTTAAGAATTTTACCTTATAGAATTTATTTGTTTTTAGTTGATAAACTGGTCAAGCGTTAATCTTTAATAAACATTACAGTAAGCTCAGCGACTTTTATTCCAAATTTTGTCATAGTAGCTCTATTGATAGCTACTCTTTCGTCTTGCATAAAAATCCAATCATCAAAGGTGATTTTGATATTTTTACCTTTTACCGGGACCAGTAAAACATATTCAAATTTAAATGCTGGTCCGTATGAATAACCTATGGCTTTACCTACTACATCTGATGCAGTACCCTCATAATTATGCTCGTCAATTTTTTTTATTGTCCATTTTCGGGTTTGTTTTTCACCATCATTCCAATTAAATAATTCATCTAATATTAGAGTGTTACCATCCCATTTTCCATTTAAATCAGCTTTAAATTGTCTTGTAACTTTACCTGATCTATTTTGTAAAACACCCCAAGCTTTAACATTTCCCTGTAAATAATCTTCAATAATTAATCTTGGTTTTTGATTTTTAAAATCCGTTGGTTTCATATCTTTTGCACACCCTGCTAAAAAAATTGTAAATATTATTATAAATATTGTTTTCATAGTTTACTTATTAGACATTGAAAATTGTATCAAGTCTATATTTTTAGACTTAAAGCCTGCCTCACAATATGATAGGTAAAATTCCCAAATTTTTCTAAAAGTATTGTCAAACCCTAAGGGTAAAATATTCTTCCAGGAGTCATAAAAGTTTTTTCGCCATATTGATAATGTTCTGGCGTAGTGTTCTGAATAGGAATTAACCCTTTCCAGATGAAGATTGTTTTTTTTGGTTAAATCTTTAATGGAATTTAAAGAAGGTAGAAACCCACCTGGAAAAATATATTTTTGTATAAAATCCTCATTCATCCTATATCTGTCAAATAAATCATCTTTAATTGTAATGCCTTGTATAGCTGCTAAACCGCCTTCGTTCAAAGATTTTTTAATAGTTTGAAAGTATTGATTAAGATATTTTTCTCCAACAGCTTCTATCATTTCAATAGAGGCAACCTTATCGTATTTATTTTTGATGTCTCTGTAATCAAGAAACTTAACGTTAACTTTATTATTTAAACCTGAAAGAAAAATTCTTTTTTTTGCATATTCAAATTGTTTTTTTGAAATAGTAATGCAATCGACTGAGACATCATATTTTTTTGCAACAAATTCGGAGAAGCCTCCCCATCCACATCCTATTTCCAATACTTTGTCTCCGTTCTTTAAATTAAGCAGGTCTATTAATTTTTTATATTTGTTTTTTTGCGCAGTTTCTAAATCGTCATTTTTATTTTCATATATCGCGCTAGAATAAGTAAGTGATTTATCAAGCCATTTTGCAAAGAATTCATTTCCTAAATCATAGTGCTTTGAAATATATTTTAGACTTTTTGATCTTGTATTGGGCATAAATATTTTTTTTAATAAATTTTTAACTATTTGTAATTTTGCACTCCCTGAAAAGGTATATATCAGTTGAATATTTCTTGCTGTTATTTCTATTAATTTTGTTAGGTCACTTGTTTCAAATTCTTTGTTAACGTAGGCTTCTCCAAGAGCTGAGCTACCGCCTAATATAATGTTCAAGTAAAATTTATTATTTTTTATTTTTATGTCTGCATTAAGAAGACTATTATTACTGCCAAAATTAAATTCTTCACCATTGTAATTAGATAATTTTAACTGCCCGTTTTTCAATTTCTTTAATTTGTTAAGTACAAATTTTTCAGCAATTCTATATATGCTCATTATTCCTCATAACTAAAATTATTTTTTATTTTATTGTCTCTAGATCTATATTTTGCCCCTTTTTTCCATAATCGTAAAGCTTCATAATGTATCGCTCCAATTATTTTTAAAGTCATTAATGGATAAAAAACAAAATTTATTAACAATTGTTTCATATTAAACTCTTTTTTCACTCCTTTTTGCACAGCTGTTAATACGATTCCATCTTTATCGCTCTGTTTAATTAATACTGATAAATTTTCGTCAGGGTTTAAAAGTTCAAATTTATATTGTGTCTCCATATCCATAAATGGAGATACGTAAAATTTTTTTTTGCATGATTGAGATATTATATTATCTGATTTTACCTTAAAAATGTAAGTATGTTGTTCATTAAAAGTATTTTTGACTTCGTACATAACTGCTCTAAGATTTGTATTTTCATAACAATAAAAAATACTAAGTGGATTAAATACGTATCCAAATATTCTTGGATAACATAAAAGTTTAATATTATTTACATCTTTGTTTATATCAAATTTTTTGAGCTTATTTAAAACCCAATTTTTAAGACATAATCCATCTCTATCTCCATGGTCTTTATTAAAAAAACTAAAAATATTAAATCTATTGAATGAAAAGATGAAATTATTTTTTGAGAGATTTTCTATCTCATCTAAATCAATAAATAATGAAAAAGTATTATATTTTAAAGAATGTTTAATCGGTTTGAATCTGGTGTGACTAACATAACCATTATAAATGCAAGAGTTCATTTTACATTAAATCTTTTAATTAATTCTAATGAAGATTTCAAACCATCTTCATGAAATCCATAACCAAAATAACTTCCACAAAACCATGTGTTCTGTTTTCCTTGAAGTTCTTTAAGTTTTTTTTGTAATTTAAATGCTTTAAGATCAAAATTAGGGTGAGTAAATTTAATCTTTTTTATTATTTTTTTGGGATTTATTTCTTTAATCGGGTTAAGCGTTAAAAAATAATTTGTATCGGCATTTAAATTTTGAAGTTTATTCAACCAATATGTTACACATGTTTTAGATGTATCTTTGTTTGAGATTGCATTCCAGCTAGACCAGGCATTTATTCTTTTTGGCATCAAATTTTGATCCGAATGCAAATAAGCATTATTTTCTAAATATTTAAAGTTTTTTAAAATCTCTGACTCGTAGGGAGACTTTTCTATTAATTTTAATGCTTGGTCTGCATGACAAGCAAGCACAACATGATCATATTCTAAATATTCTTCCCCAGGACCAACCAATACTCTGATATTGTTATTCTTTCTTACGATTTTTTTTACTTCGTAATTTTTATAAACTTCTCCACTAATATTTTTTAAAACTTTATTAACATAAGTTTTACTTCTATTTTTTACCGTAAACCACTGAGGTCGATTTTTAAGTTTAAATAAACCGTGATTAGAAAAAAATTCTACAAATAATTTAAATGGCATATTTTTAGCTTCACCATAAGGCATTGACCATATTGATGCTACCATTGGAATTATATGATAATTTACAAAATAATTTGATAATTTTTTTTTTGAAAGGTATTCACCTAATGTCATGTTTTCTGTCTCTATATTAATTTCAAATGGAACTTTTTTATAAAAATTTATTATCTCGAAAATCATTTTTATAAAATTTAAATTAAAAAGATTTTTTTTGTTTGAGAAAATACCTTTTAAACCACTTCCGCTATATTCTACCTCTGTATCATTTACACTTACAGCAAAAGACATATTACTTTTTTCATATTCTACATCTATTTCATGAAAAAATTTTATTAGATTGGGATAGGTTAATTCGTTAAAAACTATAAAACCAACATCAACAGCTAAACTTTTTTTATCATTTTTAATTTCTACAGTATGAGAATGTCCTCCAAAATGATCTTCTTTTTCATAAAGATCAACGTGATATTTTTTTGATAAATAATATGCGGCGGATAAACCAGAAATACCTGAGCCGATTACAGCTATTTTCATTATTTATGCAGCTTCATCTTTATATTCATCCATAGATGGACAAGAACATACAAGATTTCTATCTCCATAAACATTATCAACTCTAGCAACAGGGGCCCAATATTTATAGTCTTTTAAATATTTTTTAGGAAATGCGGCTTGTTGTCGTGTATAAGAATGCTTCCAATCATCAGCAGAAAGCTCAGTATAAGTATGTGGAGCATTTTTAAGGGGATTATCTTCCTTATTAAATTTGCCATTATCAACATTGTCAATTTCATTTTTAATACTTAACATTGCATCACAAAATTTATTAATTTCTTCAAGATTTTCACTTTCTGTTGGCTCAATCATAATTGTTCCAGCAACTGGCCAGGACATCGTAGGTGCATGAAAACCATAATCAATTAATCTTTTAGCTATATCTTCTTCGGATATTCCCGTCTTTTCCTTAATTGGTCTTATATCGATTATACACTCGTGAGCAACATTTCCATTTTTCCCTGTATATAAAACTTTATATTTTTCAGATAATTTTTTTGCGATATAATTTGCATTTAGTATTGAAACTTCCGACGCTAATTTTAAGCCTTCTGCTCCCATCATTTTAATATACATCCAAGAGATTGCTAAAATACTTGCACTTCCCCAAGGTGCAGCAGATACTGCTCCCATACCTTTGTGGGAATTTTTACCCTTTAAGTGATGATGCGTTGGTAGAAAATCTTTAAGATGTTTCGCGCAAGCTATTGGCCCCATTCCTGGGCCACCTCCCCCATGAGGTATACAAAAAGTCTTATGTAAATTTATGTGACAAACATCTGGACCGAATTCACCAGGTTTTGCAATTCCTACCAAAGCATTTAAATTAGCCCCATCCATATAAACTTGACCACCCTCTTTATGAATTATTTCACATATTTCTTTTATTTTTTCTTCAAATACACCATGAGTTGATGGATATGTAACCATAAGCGCAGCAAGATTTTTTTGATGTTTTTGGGCCTTATCTTTTAAATCTTTTAAATCAATATTTCCACTTTCATCACAATTTACAACAACTACCTTCATACCTGACATTTGAGCGCTTGCTGGATTGGTGCCATGAGCAGAGTTTGGGATCAAACATACGTCTCTGTGGCCTTCATTGTTATTTTTGTGATAGCTCCTGATAGTCATAAGTCCGGCATATTCCCCTTGCGCTCCTGAATTTGGTTGTAGAGATACAGCATCAAAACCTGTTATCTCTTTTAGATCATCAATTAAATCTTTGAATATTATTTGGTATCCTTTCATTTGATCGTATGGAACAAAAGGATGTGGTAAAGATAGTTCTTGCCAAGAAATAGGTATCATTTCAGCTGTAGCATTCAACTTCATCGTGCAAGATCCTAAGGCAATCATAGATCTATTAAGAGCTATATCACTATCTTCAAGTCTTTTAAGATATCTTACCATTTCTGTTTCTGAGTGGTATTTGTTAAAAACTGGATGTGTTAAATATTGGGATGACCTTGTTAAATTTTTTGGAATATTATTTAAATTTACGTTAACAGATTTGTCTATTTTTTTTTCTACTCCAAAAACATTTAATAATAAATTTACATGTTCTATTCTTTTTGCCTCATCAAAAGCAACTGACAATGTATTTTCGTCAACTTTTCTCAAATTGATTTTTTCTGATAATGCTTTTTTGAAAATATCATTTGTTTTTTCATTTGTTTTAATAGTAACAGTATCAAAAAAATTTTGTGAATATAGTTTATATCCTGCTAATGAAATACTATCTGCAAAAGCTTTTGCTAGTTTTGTAGTTCTATTTGCGATTTCAAGCACACCATCAGGTCCATGATAAATAGTATAAGCAGCAGAGACAATTGCGAGAAGAGCTTGGGCTGTACAAATATTACTCGTAGCTTTATCTCTTCTTATGTGTTGCTCTCTTGTTTGTAAAGAAAGTCGGTAAGCCTTTTTTCCATATCTATCTACTGATACACCAATAATTCTTCCTGGCATTGATCTTTTGTATTCTTCTTTAGTTGCAAAAAAAGCTGCATGAGGGCCACCGTAACCCATTGGCACTCCAAATCTTTGTGCTGAACCTACAGCAACATCAGCTCCTAGCTCCGCTGGTGTTTTTAATTTAGTTAAAGCTAGTAAGTCACAAATTAAAATAGCTTTTCCTTTTTTTTTGTGAATTAAACTGATTGCTTCACTAGGATCATCAATATCTCCAAAGGTATCTGGGTAAGCAAGCACTCCACAAATTAAATCTCCATCTATATTCTTTAAAAAATCTTTTGTGTTCCCAATTAAAAGCTCTAATCCAAATGGTTCAGTCCTAGTTTTTATCAGGTCTAAAGTTTGTGGATTACAGTTTTCTGAAATAAAAATTTTTTTTGAATTAATCTTATTTACTCTTTGTGCCATTCCAACTGCCTCAGCTGCAGCGGTAGATTCATCTAATAAAGAAGCATTAGCTATATCCATTCCAGTGAAATCAATGATCATTTGCTGAAAGTTTAAAAGCATTTCTAATCTTCCTTGGGCAACTTCAGGTTGGTAAGGAGTATAGGAAGTATACCAACCTGGATTTTCTAAGATATTTCTTATAATTACGTTTGGAGTTATACAATTATAATAACCCATTCCAATAAAATTTCTAAAAGTTTCATTTTTTTTTGATATTAATTTTAGTTTTTTAAGAGCGTCACTCTCAGACATAGATTGATTAATTTTAAGTTTTTCTTTAAGAAGAATATTATTGGGAACAGTATCAATCATTAACTGTTCAATGGACTTACTACCTATATAATTTAATATTTTTTTCTGGTCTTGTTCAGAAGGACCGATATGTCTTTTAATAAATTCTTTTGATGTATCGTCGATCATTTAACTAGGGTTCTCCTTTTTAAATTTTTCATATTCTGTACTAGACATTAAAGAGTCTAGTTCTGATTTATTCTTAATTTTAATCTTAAAAAACCATCCTTCTCCTTCAGGATCAGCATTTACTTTGGATGGATCATCAGCAATAGATTTGTTACTCTCAACCACCTCACCAGATATAGGTGAATACACATCACTTGCTGCTTTTGTAGACTCAACAACAGCGGTTTGACCATTAATTTCCACTGTTTTACCTGACTCTGGTACTTCAACAAAAACTATATCACCCAACATTTCTGTAGCATGCTTTGTTATCCCTATTACTGCAGTGTCTCCCTCAGTTTTAACCCATTCATGATTTTTTGAAAATTTTACTTCGCTCATTTTTATTCACCTCCTTTAAAATGATTTTTTTTATAGAAAGGTAATTTACAAATTTTTGCATTGTAAATTTTATCTCTTACTTTAACATTTACAGCTGTTCCTTCTTTTGAATATTTTGTATCTATATATCCCATAGCCACTGGTTGATTTAAACTTGGTCCAAAAGAACCGCTTGTAATTTTCCCAATTTCTTTTTCATCTTCTGAAAATATTTTTACTCCTTCTCTAGCTATTATTCGTCCTTCAGGAATTATACCAACTCTTATTTTTGAAGTTCCATTCTCCAAATCTTTTTTAATAATATTAAATCCATTAAAGCCACCTTCAGTTCTCCTTCTTTTACTTATTGCCCATTTAAGGTTTGCCTCTATGGGATTTATATTTTCATCAAGATCATGACCATATAAACACAAACCAGCCTCCAGCCTTAAAGTATCTCTAGCGCCTAAACCTATAGGTTTAACATTATTTTCAATAAAAAAATTAATCAAATTTTTAACTTTTTTGTTATCAATTGATATTTCAAACCCATCTTCTCCGGTATAGCCAGATCTTGTTACGTAAGAGACACTGTCTTCATATCTAAACTCACCACCTTGCATAAATTTTAATTGTATTACTCCTTTAAAAATTTTTTCTAAAATTTCAGCAGATTTTGGTCCTTGCAAAGCAATTAGTGAATTTTTTCGATCTAGCGAATATCTAATTGATTTATCTAAAAATTTTGAGATTTGATTTATATCTTTATCTTTACAAGCAGCATTTAAGATTATTAAAAAACCTTTACTTCTTTTTGTTATAATTAAATCGTCAATTACTCCACCTTTATCATTTAATAAAAATGAATATTTTGAATGATTTAGTTTTAATTCCTTTAGATCTGCAGGAATAATTTTTTCTAAGGTTTTCGAAAGATTTTCATTCCCTTGAATAAATAATTGCCCCATATGAGACACATCAAAAAATCCTGCTCCTGTTCTAGTATATATATGTTCTTTTACAATTCCGTCTTTGTATTGAATTGGCATTTCATAGCCAGCAAATGGAACAAACTTTGCTCCTAAGCTTTTGTGTAAATCATATAATGCTGTTTTTTGCACACCCATAATAACTCTTTTTTACCCCATCTGTTTTGAAACCTGAGAGATTTACTCCTTCGGTGAGGCATAGCCTGCTTTCCAGAGTTATTACGATAACGGTCCTTTTGCCTGAGAGTTTCCGGGGTGGTTGCTCCTTCGGCGCTATTTAAAAATAGTCTCTCCCGTTACTTTTTGATTCTCTTTCATTATATAAAAAATGTCAATTACTTATGTCGCTAATTTTTGTTTTATTATCTAGGCTTTTGATTATCACTGCAAATATTATGATCGATCCTCCAATAAATACACTTAAAGGTGGTACTTCGTTTAAAAAAATCCAAACCCAAATAGGTGCGCAAATTGTTTCTAACAACATCAGTAAGCCTACAGTAACAGCTTGAGTTGTTTTTGATCCTATAGTTACGCAAATAAATCCAAAAGCTAACTGAGGTACACCTAACAAAAAACCCATTAATATATCATTAGATGAAAAGTTTAAATCACCAGCTAAAATAAGTCCGTAAATACCACTAAAGATCCCTGAATAAAAAATGGCCGGAACCATATCTAACTTTGGAAACTTTCTTATAATCATAACCAGAATAGTAAAGTTTATAGGTATGGCAAATGCCACTAGATTTCCAAAAAGAGTTCCTTGATTAATTGAGTCTCCTACCATTACAACCATACCAATTAATGCCAAGATAATTGCAAACAAACCGTGTGATGAGATTTTTTCTTTAAGAAATAAATAAGCAAAAAAAGCTAAAAATATTGTTTGGGTACTTATAATAAATACTACATTAGCTACTGTGGTTTCGGACATAGAAACAACATAAGCAACAAAACTTAAGGATAAAAAAATACCTCCAATAATAGCTGGAAAGCCTGATTGTTTGATTATTTGAATGGTATTTTTTTTATATGTTAAAATTAAAAAAATTGTTAAGGCACTAATAAAAAAAAACGATCTTATTGTGAGGATTTTCCAAATATCATTGGTGTCAAACAACCGTATAATAAGTCCGCCCCAGCTTAAGAAAAAACCACCTAGTAAACAAAGAATATATCCTGGTATTTTATAAATTATATTCATTTAAATTTACGTAAAATATTTGAAAAATAAAAATGTAAAGTTGATGCTCGTAAAATCATAAAAATTAATAAAGAGAACCAAATCCCGTGATTATCTAATTTTTGAGTTAAAAATAAAGATAAAGCTAAGTATAAAGTTACTGAAAAAATCATGCTATTTCTCATCTCTTTGGTTTGAGTTGCACCTATAAAAATACCATCTAATTGATAACAAAAAGCAGCTACCGGAGGAATAATAATTATCCATATTAAATATTTAAAAGTCAAATATATTAAATAATCTAAATCAGTTAAAATGTTTACGATTTCTCTCGAAAAAAAAACATAAAAAATACTTATTAACAAACCGGTAATAAAACTGAGTGTTATTGAATTTTTTACAGCTGTTGAGAACATTTTGATTGATCTCTTCCCTATAGAGTAGCCAATAATTCCTTCTGTTGAAAAGGCATATGCATCTAAAAAAAAGGAAGATATGATTATAAGTTGAATTAAAATAGAATTTATTGCGATATACTGCTCTCCGAGGGTTGAGCTTAAATAAGTTATCCAGAAAAATGAGAATGTTAAAAGAATTGTTCTTATAAAAATATTAAAGTTGATATTTAAAAGTTTAATTAATTTTTTAAAATTAATTATTTTTTTTTGATTTATTCTTGGAATTACTTTAAATTTTTTAATGATAAATTGATATGTAAAAAATGAAAATACAATTATTGTTAAATATGATGATAAAACTGTACCTAATGCAACTCCCTTCACATCTAAATTTAATATCATTACAAAATAAATGCTTAAAATAATATTTAAAATACTAAAAGTTATAATCAACAGACTTGAGATAAATGTTCTTTGTATGCCTAAGTAAAAACCAACTAAGACATAAATAACTAATTCAGCTGGAGCTGAGAACAACCTAATCGAAATATATTCATTAACAAATATTTTAGTTTGGCCGGTAGTTGAAAAAATTTGATTTACTACGTTCAAAAGAAAGGGTTTAAAAACTATTATTAATAAAGAGATTAATAATGCAATTAGTAAATTTCTGAATATTATATTTACTAACTCTCTATAATCACTTTTTCCTAAAGCTTGAGAAATAAGTCCAACTGTGCCCATTCTTAAAAAGCCAAAACTCCAAAGAATCATTGTTAAAAAAGTAGAAGATATGCTTACGGCTATAAGATAATTTTCATTCTCCATGTGCCCCATTAAACCTGTATCAACTAGTCCAACCAGTGGTATGGCTAAATTTGAAAAGAAAATAGGTATAGATAGTCTAAATATTTGCCATTTTGTTATATTTGAAGTAATCCTCAAATTTGACATATCAAATGAATAAATTATTCTTTCATATGAAACAATTAAATTATATAAGAATTCTATAAAATGTTAGAACAATTCGTAATTTCAATTCAAATTATTCTTATAGATATTGTAATGGCTGCTGATAACGCGATTATTATAGGATTAATCGCAGCAAATTTTGCCCCACAAAATAAAAAGAAAATTATTGCTTGGGGTATCGCAGGAGCTTTTATTTTTAGAATATTTTTTGCTTTTGGAACAGATATAATGCTTGAATATGCCTGGATCAAAATTGTAGGCGGTGTATTGTTATTATGGATAGTTAATAATATTAGACAAGATTTATTTGGAAAAAACAAAGTAAAATCACCAGTTATCAAATCAAAAGAACCTGTTTCATTTGGTACAGGCGTATATAGAATATTAATTGCTGATATAACTCTAAGTTTTGATAATGTTTTGGGTGTAGTTGGAGCAGCAAAAGATTATTACTATTTAATGATTACTGGTCTCTTACTATCAGTTTTTTTAGTAGCAACTTTAGCTACTTATTTTGCTAATTATATCAAAGATCATAAATGGTTAGGCTATGTTGGAATTTTCGTAATAATTATAGTTGCGCTTCAATTAATTATAGGCGGATTAGTTAATATGGAAATATTAACGATAAAAGAGCAATACGAGTTTCTGTTCAGCGTATGATCGATTATTGTATTCTGGGCTCTGGTATATCAGGCTCTACAATAGCAAATCTTCTATCAAAAAAACACTCTGTGGTCGTTGTAGATAAGTCTAAAGGCATAGGCGGCAGAACATCAAATAAAAGACTTAAAACATTTAGTTTTGATCATGGGTTACAATACTATTCATCAAAAAATAAACAATTTGAAAAATTTTTAAATTTATTGATGAAAAAAAAGGTCTTAAAATATTGGAATGGCAATCATTTAGATTTTACTTTTAAAAAAAAAATTGTTTCTAGGAAAATTATTGGCACAAATGGAAATAATAATCTGTGTAAATTCTTATTAAATAATATTAATAAAATATTAGATACTGAAATTTTATCAATAAAATATAAAGAGAAAAAATGGATAATTAAAAGTAAACATAAATTAATTTTAGCTAAAAATGTTATTATTACCTTTCCATTCCAACAAACCGTTTCCCTAGCGAAAAAATTTTTAAAAAAAAATATTTTAGATTTAAAAGTGAAGATGGAACCAAATTTAACTTTATTAGTATCAGAGAACAATGCCAAAAGAATTCCAATTAGTTCTATCAAATTATCAAACTCCATTTTATCTTGGATATCCAATGAAAATAGTAAAGAAAGATTTATTTCAAATAAAAATTTATGGACTATTCAAACGAATTATGAGTTTTCAAAAAAAAATATAAATTTTTATAAAAAAAAAAGAGCTTATTATTCAAAATTAATTTTAAATGAATTTGTGAAAATTACAGGTATTGAAAAGAAAAAATTGAAAATAATTAAAATTCACGGGTGGAAATATTCATATAATCGAAATAAAACTAAATTTAAATCTTATTGGGATAATAATATAGGATTTGGTTTATGTGGTGATTGGTTAATTGGTCCTAATGCGGAGTCTGCTTGGTTAAGTGCATCAAATTTATATTCACAAATAAAAAAACCCGCCTAATAATTTGTTAGGCGGGTTCAATTTTTTTAAAGTTTAAACTTTAAAACTTATAGCCTAATGATACTTTAAATTGTGATACATCTAAGTCAGCTTCGATTAAGTTATTTGAAGTAACTCCTGATCTAGCTACTGATGATCTTAAACTTATATCATCGTAGTCAGTATATGTGTATTCACCTCTCATGAATGTATTTGCTGCTACATCCCCTTGAACACCAAAACCAAGTGTGTATCCATCTAATGTTTCATTACCATATTTAGATCCTGTTCCTAAGCTTTCAGTAGTTGTTAAATCAGCATTTACATAACCTGCTTTTACATAAAACCCTGGTGTGAGTTCGTATGTAGCATAAAATGTAAAGTGTTGATCTATCTCAGCTTGAGCTTTTTGAGATCTAGAAGTAGTTGTTTCTGCAGCAGTATCTGTAACTGAAGTTTCAACGTCTGTTCTTGATTTAACGTTTTCACTTACGTCAGCTGAACCTGGAATATAATCTAATCCAAAAGTTACGCCTGAAAAAGTGTATTCAGCAAAAATTGAAGCTACACCGAAATTGTGATCAATTTCAGTACTAGTTTTCTCTTTACCGTTACCTTCAGTCTCTGAACCTGATGCATCTAACAAAGCATAAGCCCCAGTCACTCCGAAAGCCATTTCTGAATGGGCTGTTGTAGCTCCAAAAAGAGATAGCAAGAATGCTGCGATTAATGTTTGTAGTTTTTTCATTTTTACTCCTTAAGTAAATTGCAATTAACTAAGGAAAATCTTTAAGGTATTTCGTTATCAGAGTCTACTTAAATAAGCTCAGGTTTAGAGGCGTTATTAAAAAAAATGGCTATTTTTCGAGGTTTTTGTGTGACAAAAATGACACTAACTATAATAATATAACCTAAAAAATACCCCTTTTTGAGGAAACTTTCTTTTGTAAATTTCTTAAAATATTAGGCGTTAAATACTTTAAGTCTTTATTTTTGATATTTCTTAAATTTTGAACGACCCTTAAAAATCTTTCTGATTCCTTTTTAGAGATTATCCCATCAGTCAATATATTAAACTTATTAATATACTCCTTTCTTTTAAAAGGTCTTCTTCCTGACGGATGAGCGTCTGCTAGATATATCTCTTCTGAAATGGGTGGTCCTTTCTTCATTTTTATAATTACTCTTCCTCCAAAAGATTTTTTTTTAGGGTTTCTATCATGGTACTTTTTTGTCCATTTTTTCTTTTCACAAGTTTTAATTTTATGCCAAAGCTTAATTGTACTTTTTCTTCTTGCTCTTTGAGGTTTATAAGAATTTACATGGTGCCAAGCTCCATCTTCTAACGCTACAGCAAATATATACATAATAGAATGGTCTAAAGTTTCTCTGCTTGCGTAAGGATCCATTTTTTGAGGATCATTAGCACCAGTGCCTATGACGTAGTGAGTGTGATGACTCGTTTCAATAATAATTTCTTTAATGTTTGATAAATCTTTTACTTTTTTATTCAAACTTATTGCTAGGTCTATTAATGCTTGTGATTGGTATTCTGCTGAGTGTTCTTTTGTATAAGTTTCTAAAATTGCTTTTTTTTGTTCATTAATTTTTGGAAGAGGAACAATATATTTTTTTTTGGGTCCTCCTAAAACATATGCAATTACACTATCTTCTCCTTCATAAATCGGGCTTGGAGCTCCTTCGCCTCTCATACATCTATCAACTGCTTCTATCGCAAGTTTACCTGCATGCGCTGGGGCAAATGCTTTCCAACTAGATATTTCCCCTTTTCTTGATTGTCTTGTAGAAATAGTTGTGTGTAGAGCTTGTTGAATAGACTGGTAAATAGTATCTGTTTTTAATTTTAGTAGGCTACCGAGTCCTGCAGCCACACTTGGGCCAAGATGCGCAATGTGATCTATTTTATGCTCGTGTAAGCAAATTCCTTTAACTAAATTTACTTGTACTTCATACCCAGTAATAATTCCTCTGATCAAATCCATTCCGCTACAACCTTTTTGTTGTGCTACTGCGAGAATTGCGGGAATATTATCTCCTGGATGACTGTAATCAGCAGCTAAAAAAGTATCGTGATAATCTAATTCTCTAACAGCTGTTCCATTTGCCCAAGCAGCCCATTCACAATCTACTTTTATTTTTTGACTTAATCCAAAAACATTTGCTCCATTTTTTCTTGAATGAGCTAACGCCATTTGTCTTGCAGATTTAACAGGATTTCTATCATAAGATGCTATTGCAACAGAAGCATTATCAATAATTCTATTAATCACCATCTCAATAGCATCTTTATTAACTTTTGCTTTATCAGATGCTATCTCAGCTAATTTCCAGGCCAATTGATCTTTTTTTTTTAAATTAGCTTTTGATGAGTGTACTTTTACAATTATATTCCTCATTAATTTAGCATATTTCTAAGAACGTACTGAAGAATTCCGCCGTGCTTATAATACTCAATTTCATTTTGTGTATCAATTCTACAAAGCACTTTAATAGTTTTACTTGTCCCATCTTTATATTTTATTTCGCAAGAAACTTCTTCTCTTGGTTTAACACCTTTGTCTATATCAACTACAGTGATTAGTTCAGAGCCGGTAATTTTCAGTTTTTTTCTATCATAACCCTCTTTAAACTGGAGTGGTAAAACACCCATTCCAATTAGATTAGATCTGTGAATTCTCTCAAAACTCTCAGCAATTACAGCTTTTATACCTAATAGTTTTGTGCCTTTAGCAGCCCAATCTCTTGAAGATCCTGTTCCATATTCTTTTCCTGCCATTACGACTAGATCATTACCTCTTTTTTTATATTCAATAGCAGCGTCGTAAACACTCATAATTTTTCCTTCAGGGTGTAAAGTGGTAAACCCACCTTCAGTGCCTGGCGCCATTTCATTTCTAATTTTGATATTACCAAAAGTACCTCTCATCATTACTTCGTGATTTCCTCTTCTAGCTCCATACGAATTAAAGTCTTTTTGTTGTACTTGATTTTTCATAAAATAATCGCCAGTAGGACTATCTTTTTTTATATTCCCAGCAGGAGAAATGTGATCTGTGGTAACAGAGTCAGCTAATAAAAGTAACAGTCTAGCATCTTGAATTGATTTAAATCCTTCTGGTTGATCTGGTAAATCATCAAAGAAAGGAGGTTTTTTTACGTAGGTAGAATTATCTTCCCAATTATAAATGCTGCTATCAACCGTTTTGATAGCACTCCATTCTTTAGGTCCTTTTGAGACATTAGAATAGCGATTGATAAACATTTCTGCATTAATAGATTTTAACATTATATCCTCAATTTCTTTATTGCTCGGCCAGATATCTTTTAAAAAGACTTCTTTGCCTACTTTATCCTTACCAAGAGAATTTTTGTACATATCAAAATTCATATTACCAGCTAGAGCAAAAGCAACTACTAGCGGAGGTGAAGCAAGATAATTAGCTTTAACATCTGGGCTTATTCTTCCTTCAAAATTTCTATTTCCCGATAAAACAGAAACTGCATATAAATTTTCTTTGTGTATCGCATCAGAAATATTCTTATTTAGTGGACCAGAGTTTCCAATGCATGTTGTACAACCATAACCAACTAGGTTAAAACCTAATTGATCTAAATATTTATTTAAACCTGCTTTTTCTAAATAGTCTGTAACTACTTTAGATCCAGGGGCTAAAGAAGTCTTAACCCATGGTTTAATTTTTAAACCCCTCTCTATAGCTTTTTTCGCCAGTAGTCCTGCTCCAATCATCACGCTTGGATTTGAAGTATTAGTACAAGAAGTAATAGCTGCTATCACAATATCCCCATCAGTAATTTTAAAATCTGATCCAGTCACGTTTGCTTTAACAGGTTTTTCTCTTTTGGTATTTTCTTTATAAACTTTTGCAAATCCCTTAGAGGACTCAGTTAATAAAACTTTATCTTGAGGTCGTTTAGGACCAGACACACTTGGAACTACCGTACTGATATCTAAGGATAAGGTGTCAGTAAACTCCATTCCTTCACTCTCCCAAAGACCTTGTGCCTTTGAATATTTTTCAACAAGCCCTATAGTTTTATTATCTCTACCTGAAAGTCTCAAATATTTTAATGTTTCTTCATCTACAGGAAAAAAACCACATGTTGCGCCATATTCTGGTGCCATGTTAGCTATAGTTGCTCGATCAGCTAAAGTAAGGTTTTTTAAACCCTCTCCATAAAATTCTACAAATTTTCCTACAACTCCTTTTTTTCGAAGCATTTCTACGATAGCTAAAACCAAATCTGTAGCGGTTAATCCTTCAAGTAATTTTCCTTTTATTTCTACACCTACTACTTCTGGAATCAACATTGAAATTGGTTGACCAAGCATAGCTGCTTCGGCTTCTATCCCGCCAACACCCCATCCTAAAACTGATAAACCATTTACCATAGTTGTATGACTGTCTGTTCCTACTAATGTATCTGGATAAGCATAAAGATCATCTCCACTTTTGGATGACCAAACTACTTTGGCTAAGTATTCTAGGTTTACTTGATGACAAATTCCTGTTCCAGGAGGAACAACTCTGAAATTATCAAAAGCTTTTTGACCCCATTTAAGAAAAGCATATCTCTCACCATTTCTTGAAAATTCCTTTTCAACATTTTGATTAAATGATTTTCCAGATGCGTATTCATCTACCATAACTGAATGGTCAATTACCAAATCCACAGTTGATAAAGGATTAATCTTATTAGGATCTTTGTTTTTTTCTTTAACAGCGTCTCTCATTGCTGCAAGATCTGCTATAGCTGGAATACCAGTATAATCTTGCAGTAAAGTTCTTGCAGGCCTATAAGCAATTTCAGTTCTCGATTTTCTATTTTTCAGCCAGTCTTTTAAAGCTAAAATTTGTTTTTTATCTACTGTTATATCATCCTCATATCTTAAGAGATTTTCCAGTAAAACTTTCAAAGATTTCGGTAATTTTGATATCCCTTCTAAGCCGTTTTTTTCAGCTTTTTTTAAATTGAAAATTTTGTAATCTATGCCTGAAGAATTGATCGTGTCTAAAGATTTAAAAGAATTTTTACTATTAAATTTCATGCGCTATACATAAAACAAAATTACACAAACGATAAGTAAAAAAGACATAGTATAATTGAAATTCTTAATAAATGTATCACTTGTGGCGAATTTTCTCATGTATTTACCCATTAAACACCAGGCAGTCTGACTACCTACTGCCATACAAAACCAAACTGACGTTAAGATTATTGAGTCCCTTAAATAATTATTTTGAGTGTCTATAAATAGAGAAATTGAAGTTAGTCCTACAATAATACTTTTAGGATTTACAAATTGAAACCAAAAAGTATTTAAAAAAGTTACTGGTTTTGGATCGATTTTCTTATCGTTAGATACTCCACCATAAGATAATTTATAGGCCATATATAAAAGATAGATTGACCCAAGAATTTTTATAGTAGTTTGAATAAATTGATATTTTTCAAACACTGCAGCGGATGTTAATTGAAGTAAAATAATTAAAAGAGTCCATCCAATAATTACTCCAAGCATTGTAGGTATAGCTTTTTTAAAACCAAAATTAAACGCGGTGTAAGATGTCATTATGTTATTTGGCCCTGGAGAAAAAGCTGTAGCAATACCAAATAAGATCAATGGAAGAATTTGCATTGTATTTAGTGTGGAGCTCTAAATCTATTATGACACGATGAACAGTTATTCCACATTAATGTTTTCTGAATTTTTTGGAAATCTTCAACTGTGTCAATTGCTTTAGATAGTTTAATCATATCGTCTGAAGCTTTTTGCATTAATGCATTAAATTCATCTTTATTTTCCCAGATGCTTGGTAAAGCTTCTGTTTTAAAACCTTCTTTTGTATTTTCGGGAAAATAATTTAATAATTCTTTGTAATTACCTGAAATTTTTTCCATCAGAGGCTTGGCCTCTTCAATTTTTTTTGATTTCAGTAAAATTGATATTTTTTTTGCATTTTGATAGTTTTCACTAAACATGGCTTTTCTTCCTTTGATAATTTCCTCTACACTTTGGTTAGAATGCGATGGTATGAAAAAGCTTATAAAAAAGATTAATGTAAAAATTAATTTTTTCATATTTTATATTGTCATGAAAACTGAGAATTTCCCATCAATTAGTTGATAAATAACATAAGGCTCTTCTTTCTTACCTGGCATTCCAGGTGTTCCAATTGGCATTCCTGGTAAAGCTATACCGTCTATACTAGGTTGTTCTTTAAGTAATTTGTTTATAGCCTCGAGAGGAACATGGCCTTCAATAAAATATTTACCTATAATAGTGGTATGGCAAGACTGCATTTCCACTGGAATATTGTATTTTTGTTTTATTGAGTGGAGGCTTCTCATATCTGTTTGTTTAACATTAAATTTTTCTTTTTCTAAAAACAAAACATATCCATAGCAACATCCACAAGATGGTGTTTTAAAGACTTCAACATTTAATTTGTTATTATAAACATTTGCTAATGCGCCCTTTTTATCTGTGACAAAATTATAAGTGTAAAAGAGTGACACAAATAAAATTAATATTATGGTCGATTTTAAAGAATTTTTTAAGAACATTTGTTATTATAAATAATAATGAGAATATTTAATAGTACTAAAGAATATGGTCTAGTAGGCAAATTGTTCCATTGGATTACTTTTTTAGCTCTTTTAGCACAAGTTCCATTTGGATTTTATTTAGTGGGTCTTGAATTTTCTAGTGAAAGGATAGAACTAGAAAACATTCACATATTCGTTGGCATTACAATTTTTTATTTTACTTTGTTTAGATTAATTTGGAAATTAATAAGCCCAAGCCCCTCTGAAACTAAAAGTGTTTTTAAAGGACAGGTGCTTATTGGCAAAGCTAATCACTTTTTATTATACGTAAGTATATTAACTATCACTATTTCAGGAATACTTAAAAAAATGTATATGGGAGAAACACTTAATTTTATATTTTTTAAATATGGTTTTAAAAAAGATAACTTTATTTTAGCTGATGTTTATTACGATGTTCATGTTTACGCTAATTATTTGCTTTTAACACTTGTAACGCTTCATATTCTTGCTGTAATAACTCATCATTTTATTTTTAAAGATAATATTTTAAAAAAAATATTATGAATTTTAAAAGTAGTCTTATTTATTAAGCAACATCCAAACCATTATCAGTTTTTTGAGAGGGGTGTACTAATACAACTTTTCCATCTTTTTCTATCGCTCCAAGCACCAATACCTCTGATACGACGCCTGCTATATTTTTAGTTGGAAAATTACACACACCTATCACTTGTTTGCCTACTAGGTTTTCAGTATTATAATAATGCGTGATTTGTGCCGAAGATTGTTTAATACCAATTTCTTTTCCAAAATCCACTTTTATAACCAATGACGGTTTTCTAGCTTTTTCATTTTTCTTTACTTCTAATACTGTTCCAACTTTTATTAAAACTTTTTTAAAATCTTCGTAACTTATTTCCATTTTATCTCCTTATAAAAAAAAGGGGGCTTGCGCCCCCCAATTTAAATATCAAATTAAATAATTATAATTGTTTATAATTACCTTTGCTCCACTCATAGAAAACATAGCCAGGTAAACTTACATCACCTTTTTTATCAAAGCTTAATGTTCCAAGGACTGTATTAAATTTTCCTTTTTTCATCGCTTTAAGAACTTTTTTTCTATCAACTGATCCAGCGGCAGTTGCGGCTTGTTCAAACACTTGCAATGCAGCATAAGAATAAAGCACATAACCTTCTGGTTCAATTCCTGCAGCCTTGAATTTTTTAACTAAGGGTGCAGCTTCAGGATTATTTCTAGGATCTGGACTAAAAGTCATTAACGTACCTTCACCAGCATCTCCAGTAATTTGCCAATACTCGGCAGTTACTAATGCATCTCCACTTATTAATTTAGTTTTCATACCTTGGTCTCTCATTTGTCTTACTATTAGACCGCCTTCTGTATGATAACCTCCAAGATAAACTGCATCAATTCCGTTTGATTTTAATTTTGAAACCAAAGCAGAATAATCTTTTTCACCTGCTGTGAATGCCTCGTACATAGTTTCTTTTAACCCACCTTTATTCATATTTTTTTTTGTAGCGTCTGCTAAACCTTTTCCGTAAGCAGTTTTATCATGAATAATTGCAACTTTTTTTCCACTGTATTCTTTAGCTAAAAAAGCTCCGGCAACTTCACCTTGTTGATCGTCTCTTCCGCAAACTCTAA
Source organism: uncultured Pelagibacteraceae bacterium (assembly GCA_902604065.1). GTDB lineage: Bacteria > Pseudomonadota > Alphaproteobacteria > Pelagibacterales > Pelagibacteraceae > Pelagilacustribacter. The sequence continues at coordinate 38,087 of CACKXF010000009.1, forward strand.
ATACATTTGGTCCACCTTTATCAGTAAATGCCGGATTAGTTGAAGCTGGAGATACCTGAATAATACCTTCTTCAGTGTAGACTTTTGATGCTGGTATTGATGAGCCTGAGCAGAAATGACCTGCTACATAGGTAACACCTTGACCTGCAAATTTATTTGCTACAGCTACAGCTTGTTTTGGATCACAAGCATCGTCTCCTATTACTAATTTAACTTTCTCTCCTAAAATTCCACCTTTTGCATTAACATCTTTCAACCACATCTCAGCACCAGCTTTAAGCTGAGCACCAAATGAAGCGTATTGTCCACTCATTGGTCCAGCAGAAGCAACTGTTACGTCTGCTTTAACTGTTACAGACATAAGGAAAAAGATTGAAGCAATAAATGATAGAGATTTTTTCATTATTCTAAACATATGTTCCTCTTTTGTTGTTAATTAATTAATTAATTCTCATTATTGAACACTACCTATGCTTTATTGTAAATGGGAAAATAATTATTTTTTACCGCCGCCTTCAAGGTAAGCAGCTTGAATATCCTTGTTTTTTAATAGCTCTTGACCCGTTCCTTCCAAAGTAACATTGCCATTCACTAGTACGTAACCTCGATCAGCAAGTTCTAAAGCTTTTTTAGCGTTTTGCTCTACTAAAAAAATAGTTACTTTTTTTTGTTTATTAATATTTTTTATTGCGACAAATATTTGATTAACTAATTTAGGAGCTATACCTAAAGAAGGTTCATCTAGCAAAAGCATTTTTGGTCTGGCCATCATTGCTCTACCTATTGCTAACATCTGTTGTTCACCACCTGAAAGAGTTCCTCCTCTTTGGGTTAGTCTATCTTTAAGAACTGGAAATAAATCATAAACATCTTTTACATCAGTATCAAAATTTTTTCCTTTTTGATAAGCTGATGCTCCAAGCCTTAAATTGTCTTCGACAGACAGTCTTGAAAAAATTCTTCTTCCTTCTGGCACTTGTGAAATTCCAAGATTTACTATGTCATGTGGAGGTAAGTCTTCTATGTGCTTATCATCAAAAATAATTTCACCAGAGGAAGCTTTGTTTACTCCACTGATCGTCATTAATAAAGTTGATTTGCCCGCTCCATTAGACCCAATTAAAGCTACTATTTCCCCACTATTTACTTTTACATTTACACCTCTTAAAGCTTGTATGTTTCCATAAAAAGTTTCAACTTTTGATATTATCAACATAATTATTCTTCGGTTCCTAAATATGCTTCAATTACTTCAGGACTGTTTTTGGTTTCTTTTGCTGATCCTTGAAAAATTTTTTTTCCATAATTTAAAACCACTACATGATCAGAAATTTCCATTACAACGCTCATGTCATGTTCGATTAATAAAATGCCTGTTTTTTTTTCTTTTTTTATAAAAAGAAGTAATCTATTTAATTCAGCTGACTCTTTAGCATTTAATCCAGCAGCAGGTTCATCCAGGCATAGTAAATGTGGGTTGATACACATGGCTCTGACTATTTCAAGTTTTCTTTGATCTCCATAAGGTAAATCTCCAGCGTCATCATCTGCTCGGTGGGTGAGACCTATTATATCTAACCAATATTTAGAGATTTCTATTGCTTCTTTCTCTTTTTTAATAAATGAAGGTGAGTTAAATAATCCTAAAATGGTAAATCCTGAAGCATCCATTAATTTATTATGTTGAGCTACCATCAAATTTTCTAATACTGACATTTGAGGAAATAATCTTATATTTTGAAAAGTTCTTGCCACCCCAGCTTTTTGAGCAACTCTAAAATCAGAAAATTTTTTTAGATTTAATCTTTCATTTTCTTTGTTTAAAAACATTGAACCAGCTGTAGCTTTATAAAAGCCAGTTAAACAATTAAATACAGTCGTTTTTCCTGCTCCGTTAGGACCAATTATAGAAGTAATTTTATCTTTATCTGCTGAAAAAGATAAATCATCTATCGCCAACAGACCTCCAAATTTCATAGTTAAGTTTTCAACATCTAGTAATTTTTGCGTCATTTCACTACCTCTTTTTTATGAAGAGTGATTGTAGGTTTTCTTGTTGCTAATATTCCTCTAGGTCTAAAAATCATTATAAGAACCATAGCGCCTCCAAAGGCAATCATTCTATAAGACTCAAAATCTCTAAAAACTTCTATAAGACCAATTAAAAAGACAGTAGCTAAGACTACACCTGTTTGAGAACCCATTCCCCCAAGTACTACAATTGCTACTATTATTGCTGACTCAATAAAAGTAAAACTTTCAGGACTAATAAATGCTTGTCTTGTAGCAAAGAAAGAACCAGCAAAACCACCGAACATCGCCCCTATTGCAAAGGCTGTTAATTTTGTATTTCTAGGATTAACTCCTAAAGACTTACATGCTATTTCGTCTTCTCTTAAAGCCTCCCATGCTCGTCCAATTGGTAACCTTCTTATTTTTATTGTAAAAAGATTTGTAATCAATGCTAGGACCAATATTAAATAATATAAGAATATTATTCTCTGCATAGGACTATATTCTATTCCAAAAAATGTATGGAATGTTTGTTCTCCCTCTTCTGGAAAACTTTTAAACGGTAAGCCAAAAAATGATGGTCTAGGTATACCGGTAAGACCATCTGGGCCTTTTGTTAGTTGATACCAATTTAATAAAAGAATTCTTATCATTTCACCGAATGCTAAAGTAACTATAGCAAGGTAATCTCCCCTAAGTCTTAAAACTGGAAAGCCTAATAAAACACCAAACATAGCTGCAAAAATCCCTGCGATTGGTAAACAAATCCAAAAAGACCAGCCAAAATGTATAGCAAATAAA
>CACKXF010000010.1 GCA_902604065.1 uncultured Pelagibacteraceae bacterium
AAATGATCTACAAAAAATTGTAGAAAAAAAATATTCAAGAATTCAGCAACTTATCCAATTTATATCAAATCAAAATGGCTGTATTATTTCAAGAATGACAGGATCAGGGTCTGCTTGTTTTGGAGCTTTCAATTCTACAAAAGCCGCAAAACTTGCCATGGTTAAATTAAAAAGGAAATACCCCAAATATTGGTGTGCTATTACAAAAACTATTTAAATTAAATTATTTATGATATATGAAGCAAATAATTGGGGCATAGCCAAGTGGTAAGGCAGCGGTTTTTGGTACCGCCATCCTAGGTTCGAATCCTAGTGCCCCAGCCAATTAAATGAAAAAATTAATTAAAAATTTTAGTCACCTTATTAGTAGATACTTTTTCCCCTTTTATAACTCTAAAGATATAAAGCTATTAATTAAAAAATTAGAGAATGGAGAACAGTCAAAAAGAGATGTAATAATGTTTGTAGGAGGCTGTGTAAGAAATCACTTAAAATTCGTAAAAGTTAAAGATATAGATATAGCTACAATATTTACACCTGATGAAATAAAAAAAAAATTAAAGAATTCTGAATTTAAAGTTATAGACACTGGTTTAGAACATGGCTCAGTTACTATAGTCTTTAAAAATAGTAAGTTCGAATTAACTACATTAAGAAAAGACTTAAAAACTGACGGAAGGTATGCTGAAATTCAAATCATTGATGATTGGATAGAAGATTCAAAAAGAAGAGATTTTACTATAAATGCAATATACCTAAATAAAAAAGGTAAAATATTTGATCCTCAAAATGGCATAAATGATTTAAATAATAATACAGTAAAATTCATAGGTGATCCACAAACTAGGATTGAAGAAGATTTTCTGAGAATTATTAGATATATAAGGTTTTCAGTTCAATATAATTCAAACACAGAAAATTCTACACTTAAAGCGATTAGATTAAATATAAGTGGTATCAAAAAACTTTCTAAAGAAAGAGTTCTGTCTGAATTATTTAAAATACTTAAGCTTGAAAATTTTTTTAGAATTGTCGATAGCAAGGAACTTATTGAAATTTTTAATTTGATATTCCCAGAGTTTGAAAATGTCAATCGATTACAAAATTTTAAATTTATTCAGAGTCATTTAAAAAAAACTGACATTTTATTGTTGGGAATTTTATTAATAGATAAAAAGAATAATCATGAGTATTTTTCTCATAAATACAAAGTGCCTAAAAAGATCAATGAAAATTTAATTTTACTAAGTGAAAAATACAAGGAAAGTAAAGATGACTTAGATTTCTTTAGAAAGAAATTGAAAATCAATTGCTATAAAATAGGTATTGAAAATGTGAAGATATTATATTGTTTAAATTTATTAGATAAAAAAAAAATTCCAGAAAAAGAGTTTGATTTTTTTAAATCGATAGAAAAAGTATCTACTCCTCAATTTCCTTACGACGGTAAATTTTTGCTTAAAAAGGGCTTTAAAGAGGGAAAGAAGATTGGAGCAATTTTACAAGAAGCAGAAAAAAGTTGGGTTAAAAATAATTTTAATCTTTCGTCACAAGAATTTGAGTTGATCATAAAAAAAAATATAAATATTAATTAGATATATTCTACTTCTAATATCTCGAAATTTTTTTCTCCTGAAGGAGTGTTAACTGAAGCCATTTCTTTACAATTTTTACCAATCAAGGCTTTACCTATAGGACTCTTAAAGTATATCAAGTTATTATTTATATCTGCCTCATCTTTTCCTACTAATTTATATTGAATTTTCTTTTTTGTTTCTAAATTCTGTAAAGTGATTGTTGAACCAAAAATAATTTTTCCATTATTTTCCATTTTTGTTACATCAATTAAATTTGCCCTTGCGATGGTATCATTAATTGATAATATTCTACCCTCAAGTTTTGCTTGTTGTTCTTTAGCTGCGTGATACTCAGCGTTCTCTTTTAAATCACCGTGAGATCTTGCCTCAGAAATAGCTGCGACTATTTTAGGTCGATCCTTATTTTTTAAATTTTCTAATTCTTTTTTAAGTTTCTCCAAACCGCTTATTGTAATTGGTTCTTTATCCATTTGACTTACCATTTTACTTCAGGAGGAAGAGACATTAAAATTGCCTCTGTATTTCCTCCAGAATTTAATCCAAATTTTGTTCCTCGATCGTACAATAAATTAAACTCAACATAACGACCACGTTTAATTAACTGCTTCTCTTTTTCTTTGCTATTAAATTTTTTTTTCATTTTCTTTTTAATTATACTATTGGATATTTCTATAAAGGAAATACCTACTTCTCTTACAAATTTAAAATCTTTTTCCCAGTTTTTATCCTCGTAGTCAAAAAATATACCACCTATACCCCGAGGCTCATTTCTATGTGGTAAAAAAAAATACTTATCACATGAACTTTTGTATTTATCATAACTTTTACTATTTTCTTTACAAACATTTTTAAGCTTAGAATGAAAATATATTTCCTCTTTTTTATCTTTTATACAGGGAGTTAAATCTATTCCACCCCCAAACCAACTTTGAGAGGTAACTATAAATCTTGTATTGAAGTGAATCGCTGGTATTTTTGGATTTTTCATATGTGCTACTACTGAAATTCCTGATGCCCAATATCTTCCATCTTTTTGAGCACCAGGTATTGATTTACGAAATTGTTTTGAAAATTTACCAGATACAGTGGATTTATTGACGCCGACTTTGTCGAATATCTTACCATTTTTTAAAATTTTATATGTTCCACCACCATTTATACTTACATTTTTCCTCCAATTAGTAGAAATAAATTTTTTTTTACTTTTTAATTCCCCTTCAAGATTTTCAAAATGATTACAAATTTGCTCTTGTAAATATGAAAACCATTTTTCAGAAAAATTTTTTTTATCTTTAATATTCATTATTAAATTTTGTTTAATTGCCTTAGAGCTTCCGCAGCTGAAATAGACGTAGCCAAAGCCACATTTAAAGATCTTGTGTTAGAAGATATTGGAATTTTTAAGCTATTTTTTAAAAGTTGGTGTATTCGACTGGGAACACCTTTGCTTTCTCTTCCCATTAGAATAATATCGTTTTCTTTAAATTTAAAATTGAATAAAGATTTTTTTGCTTTAGTTGACATTAATATTATTCTTGAATTATTATTATTTTTTTTTAGGCTTTCAAAACTATCATATCTTATAATATTATTTATATTTATATAATCCATGATTACTCTTTTAAATCTAGAGTCGTTCAAGTTAAAGCCACAAGGCTCAATTATATGTGTTTTTATTCCCAAACAAGCGCAAAGCCTTAGAATTGAAGCGGTGTTTTGTGGAATATCTGGTTTATAAAGAGCAATACTAATCATTATCAATAATATTATGTGTCATTCTGACCCTAGAAAATGTTAATTTTCTGTCTTATTTAATAAATAAGAGTATAAACATCAATATGGACAAATCAGAAAAAAAAACAACAACTAGAAGAGATTTTTTATTTACGACTAGTTATACAGTTGGAGCAGTAGGTTTGGGTGCAGTAATATGGCCTTTGATAGACCAGATGAATCCCGATAAAGCTCAGAAGGCTTTAGCAACTACAGAGGTGGACATAAGCCAAATTGAACCTGGTAAATCTATAACTGTTTTGTGGAGAGGGAAACCAGTTTTTTTAAAAAGACGAACACAAGAGGAAATTTTAGAGGCAAGATCAGTATCTTTAACTGATCTTCCTCACCCAGAAAAAGATGAAGAGAGAGTTAAAAGTGGAAAAGATGAATGGCTAGTTATGTTAGGGGTCTGTACGCATCTAGGATGTGTTCCTCTTTCAAACAAGGGAGATTATAAAGGATGGTTTTGCCCTTGCCATGGATCACATTATGATCTGTCTGGTAGAATTAGAAAAGGTCCAGCACCTAAAAATATGGAAATACCAAAATATGAGTTTGTTGATGCTAACACAATTAAGATCGGATAAAATTTATGAGTGAAAAAGAATACGTACCAAAATCGAAAGCTGGAAAATGGTTTAATGATAGACTGCCTTTATTATCATTAGCATCTCATTTAACAGATTATCCCACTCCTAAAAATTTAAATTATTGGTGGACCTTTGGCGGTATATTAACTTTTTGTTTATTGACCCAAATTATTACTGGCATAGTTCTAGCGATGCATTACGTCGCTCACGCAGATTTAGCTTTTGCAAGTGTAGAGCACATTATGAGAGATGTTAATTACGGTTGGTTAATTAGATATATTCATAGTAACGGCGCTTCAATGTTTTTTTTAGCAGTTTATATTCATATTTTTAGGTCTTTGTTCTACGGATCTTATAAATCACCAAGAGAAATAATATGGATAATAGGTTTAATGATTTATCTTCTTATGATGGCTGCAGCATTTATGGGTTATGTTTTACCCTGGGGTCAAATGAGTTTTTGGGGAGCAACGGTAATTACCAATTTATTTAGTGCAATTCCACTAGTAGGAGATAGCATTACAACATGGCTATGGGGAGCTTATTCCGTAGATAATCCAACTTTAACAAGATTTTTTAGTTTACATTATCTAATACCTTTCTTAATTTTAGGATTGGTGGTTCTACACATCTGGGCATTACACATACCTGGAAATAATAATCCAGTTGGAATAGATATAAAAAAACCTTCTAAAGACACTGTTCCTTTTCATCCATATATAACAATTAAAGATGCTTTTGCCTTGCTTTTATTCTCGATTATTTTTGCTGGCTTTGTATTTTTTGCTCCTAATGTTCTAGGACACTCAGACAATTATATTCAAGCTAACCCAATGGTTACTCCAGCACACATAGTTCCCGAATGGTACTTATTACCTTTTTATGCAATTCTAAGATCAGTTCCAGATAAACTCGGCGGTGTAATTCTTATGTTTGGTGCAATATTTATTTTATTCGTGCTACCATGGTTAGATACATCTAAAGTAAGATCATCAGTGTATAGACCAATTTATAGACAGTTCTTTTGGATTTTAATCGTAGATGTTTTGGTTCTTGGTTACGTTGGAGCTATGCCAGCTGAAGGTATTTACTTAGTTTTAGCAAGAGTTGGAACAGTTTACTACTTCCTTCACTTTATCGTTATATTACCAGTAGTTGGATATTTTGAAAAAACTGAACCTGTACCTTTAAGTATATCCGAACCAGTTCTATCAGGATCGGCTGATTATTCAATGGCGAAAAAGGATAATGAAAAAATTTAAATTATTCTTTTGTATACTACTATCCCTTACTATTTTTAATACTCTTAAATCAGCAGAACAAATTGATCCTATTAAAGTAGATTGGAGCTTTAAAGGTTTGCTTGGTAAATTTGATAGAGCATCGTTACAGAGAGGATATCAAGTATATAACGAGGTTTGTGCTTCTTGCCATTCTATGCAGTATTTAAGTTATAGAAATCTTGGTGAACCCGGGGGTCCTGAATTCTCTGAGGAAGAAGTTAAAGCTATAGCAGCAGGCTTCGAAGTGACTGATGGCCCAGACGCTCAAGGAGAAATGTTTACTAGATCGGGGAGGCCCTCTGATAAGTTTGTCAGTCCTTACCCAAATGTTAATGCTGCTGCAGCAGCAAACGGAGGTGCTTATCCTCCTGACATGTCTGTATTGGTAAAAGCAAGAAAAGGGGGGGCAAATTACATTTACTCAGTTTTAGTTGGTTACGAAGATCCGCCTCCTGGCGTAACATTAGATGAAGGTGTTTATTATAATAAATACATGACCGGTAATAAAATTAAAATGCCAAATAATTTATCTGATGGTTTAGTTGAGTATGCTGACGGTACAGAGGCAACTGTAGATCAAATGGCTAAAGATGTTACTACTTTTTTAAGTTGGGCGGCAGAACCAGAGCTAGAAAGCAGACATAAAACTGGATTAAAGGTTATGCTTTATTTGATTTTATTATCAATTTTAGTTTTTTTAAGTATGAAAAAAATATGGTCACGGGTTAACTCTGAAGAATAAAACATCACCATCTTTTACAATATAATCTTTTCCTTCGATTCTTAATTTCCCGTTTTCTTTACACTTTTCTGCGCTACCAAATTTTATAAAATCGTCAGTATCTACAGCTTCCGCCCTTATAAAATTTTTTTCGAAATCAGTATGAATTACTCCTGCTGCCTTTGGAGCCAAGGTATTTTTTTTTACTGTCCAAGCTCTGCTTTCTTCTTTTCCAGACGTAAAAAATGTTTCTAAACCAAGCAAATCATAACCCTCTTTAATAAGTTTGTTAATACCCATTTTTTCAAGACCAATCTCTTTCATAAAATTTGCTTTTTCGTCTATTTCTAAACCAGATAATTGATCCTCAATGTCAGCACATATAGTTATTACTTTTTCATTTGGATATGTTTTTTTTATATTTATTGTATGTTCATTTTCATCTTTTAAGTTTGCTTCATCGACATTACACACGATTATCTTGGGTTTTAAACTAAGTAATCCTATTTGATTTAAAAATGGCAGTGATGAATTTTCTAAAGTATTTAAATCAATTCCTTTATCGAGAGTTTCAAGTGATTTCTCTAAAATATCTATCTCCTTTTGAGAAAGTGCTTTCTTTTTAGATTTATCAAGTTTTTTTTGAATAGTTTCTATATCAGATAGTGAGATTTCAGTTTTAATAGTTTCAAAATCTTCAACTGGATTTACTTTGTTATTAACATGTTGTATTTTTTCAGTTTCAAAACATCTCACTAAGTGAATAATCGCATCAACTTCCCTTATATGGGATAAGAATTTATTTCCCAAACCTTCGCCTTTTGATGCACCTTTTACTAATCCAGCAATATCAACAAAAGTAATTGTAGTATAAATTTTTTTTTTTGAATTTGATAGTTTTGTTAGTTTGTCTAAACGATCGTCTAAAACTTCTACTACCCCTATGTTTGGATCAATAGTACAGAACGGAAAGTTTGCAGCCTCAGCATTTTTAGTAGCGGTTAAAGCATTGAACAAAGTGGATTTACCTACATTCGGTAAACCAACGATACCACATCTAAATCCCATTTAAGTTTTGATTAACTTTACTTGAAAATAAATCCATTTTTTTATCCATTAGTGCTGGAATAAGTTTAACAATATTTTCAGTAATTTCTTTAATTTTTTCCTCTTCATCATCTTTAAAATCTTCTAAGACATGATTATTAACTCTCTTTTTTTCTTTGGGATGGCCTATGCCAACTCTAACTCTAGAATAGTCAGTGCCTATAAATTTATCTATAGATTTGATACCATTATGGCCTGCACTAGAACCGCCTATTTTTGCTTTAACTTTTCCGAAATCAACATCTAGATCGTCGTGAAAAACTATTACGTTTTTAGCATCAATTTTAAAATAATCTATTAGTTCTTTAATTGCTGTTCCTGAATTATTCATGAATGTAAGTGGTTTTATTGCGTAAACTTTCTTAGAATCTATGTTCCCGGTAGTAAGGAGGCCTTTAAATTTTGGTTTTTGTTTAGAAAGCTTAAAATGGGTATTGATAGCATCTATGATTTTGAAACCTATGTTGTGACGATTATTTTCACTATTAGGTCCAGGATTTCCTAATCCAACAAGTAAAAGCATATTATTTATTTTTTCTCAGCAGGTTTTTTCTCAGCAGGTTTTTTCTCAGCAGGTTTTTTATCAGAAGAAGTTTCTTTGCCTTTTTCATCTTTTTTAGCCGACTCCCCATCTTTTGCCGAAGCATCTGCATTAGCTTCAGCTCCTTCCGCTGCTTCTCCTCCTTCAGCTCCTTCCGCTGTTTCTCCCTCTGCAGGTTTTTCTGGTTCTTTAATAATCGTTGGCGCTGCAACTGTAGCTATTACAAAGTCTCTATCTGTAATAACTGGAAAGACATTTTCTGGTAATTTAACTGAAGAAATTTTAATACTTGTTCCTATATCTGTTCCAGCCAAATCTATGATAATATCTTCAGGAATACTATTTGCAGGACATTTTAATTCAACTTTTCGTCTAACAATATTTAAAACACCGCCTCTTTTCAAACCAGGAGAGTCATTGTTATTAATGAATTTTACTGGAATCTCGATTACTATTTTAGCTCCTTCTACTATTCTCATTAAATCTAAATGTATGGGTTCGTTAGTTGTTACGTGGTAAGCCACATCTCTTGGTAAGACTCTTTCTTTTTTTCCATCTAACTCAATTTCAAATACAGTTGATAAAAATGACTCACTTTGAATAAAGTTTTTTACATCTTTCTTTGCAACAGATATTTTTTCATTAGCTGTTTTACCTCCGTAAAGAATAGCTGGAATAAAGCCATCTAATCTTAATTTATTTGTAAAGCCTGATGTAGATTTATCTCTTTTTGTCGCTTTAATATTAATCATAAATTTATATTTTGCAGGGTTATTTAACTCAACTTAAAAAATAAAACAAGTGTTAATTAAACAAATCTGACACCGAAGTTGAATTTGAGATTCTCTTTATAGCCTCAGCCATTAATGAGGATATAGATAATACCTCAATTTTATTGTTATTTTTTATTTTTACAGAGTTATCAATAGTATCTGTAATTATAAGTTTTTTAATTTTAGATTTTTTAATTTTATTTACTGCATCACCACTTAGAACCGCGTGAGTTATAAAAACGTATACATCTATTGCCCCATTCTTTTTAAGTGCTTCAACTGCGTTTACTATGGTTCCTCCACTATCAATTATATCATCAACTATAATGCATGTTTTACCTCTCACATTTCCAATAATATTCATAACCTTAGACTGGCCTGGCTTTGGTCTCCTTTTGTCTATTATCGCTAAGTCTGCTTTTATCTTAGTAGCTAAACCCCTAGTTCTTTGAACTCCACCTACATCTGGAGATACACAAATTAACTTTTTATTTTTTAATTTCTTTTTAATGTATCTTGCAAACAAAGGAGTTGTAAAAAGGTTATCAACCGGCATATCAAAAAAACCTTGTATCTGCCCAGCGTGTAAATCTACCGTTACGACTCTGCTTGCTCCAGCGTTTGTAATTAAATTTGCCACTACTTTTGCAGATATGGAAGTTCTTGGTACAACTTTTCTATCTTGTCTAGCATATCCATAATACGGTATCACCGCAGTAATATTTTTTGCAGAAGATCTTCTTAATGCATCTATACATAATAACAACTCCATCAAATTATCGTTTGCAGGATTTGAAGTCGATTGAATTACAAAAATACTATTTCCTCTTATATTTTCATTAATTTCAACGTAGATCTCTCCATCTGAAAATCTTTTGATATTAGTATTAACTAACTTCAGCTTAAGTTTTTTGGAAATTTCTTTACTCAGTTTTAGATTGCTAGTTCCTGAAAGAATTTTCATTAGATTAATATTATATACAATTATTTTTAGAGGTTTTCAAATCAATTAAACTATTTTAGACTGATAATTGATAGGCATCTACCATAATCTTTTTCGCCCTTTTTTTGGGATCTTCTATAACTAAAAAAATTTTCTTTGTCTGCAAATGTATCTTTATCAATATTATCAATATTTTCAATTCCACAATTTCTAAGCTGACTGTAAACAAAACCCCTCAAATCAAATAAATATTTGTCATTTTTTCGGGTAAAAAATTTTTCATTTTTATTATCTTTGTCTATAAATTTATTTTTAAACGCCTGGTCAACTTCGTAACTTTTTTTTCCAATACAAGGACCAATACAACTATAAATCTTTTTTAGGTTACTGAAATTTTTGAATTCGTTAATTGTGTTTCCTATTATACCTTCAAAACTTCCTTTCCAACCGGCGTGTATGCACCCAATCATTTTTGATGAGTCGTCGTATATTATTATTGGAACACAGTCAGCAGTTAAAACACCTAATATTATTCCATTTAATCTTGTTATAACTGCATCTGACTCAAACTTTTTATCTCTAAAATTTATTTCATTTATAATAGTTACTTTGTTACTATGAGTTTGATTCATCATTTTAATTTCTTTTAAGTCTAAATCATTTGATTTAAGAGCAATTTTAATATTTTGTTCAACATTTATTTTATTATCATTTGAACCGATCCCACAGTTTAAGCTTGAGTAAATTCCTTTAGACACCCCATTTTTTCTAGAAAAAAAACAGTGATTAATATTATTGAAATTTAAAAGTTTTTTTGAGTAGAACATTATTGGAAACCTAATGAAAATATATTTTTTGAATTAGATGCGTAAATAACTTTAAATAATTCACCCATTTTTTTATCACTCAGTAATCTTTCTAATCTATAGTACATATCCGATTTTTCTGTAAATAAGCTATTTTTATTTAAAATTTCAGCCCTTTCAATTATTCCTAGTTTTTTAAGAAAAAAACTTTGGGTAACGATTTTATTTGAAAATAAATTTTTCATTTTAAAAAATCTTTTCAAGAGAGAGAAATCTACAAGATGAGTAATATCTGCCTTCCCCACACTTTCAAATAATTCATTTCTTTTATGTCTTTTTAATGATTGAAGAGTATCCATGCCTCGAGAACTTGTATAACCATAATCAATTAATAGAATCCCTCCCTTATTTTTTTTTATAATTTTACAAATACTTTCTAAGATCTTAAACCCCATTTCAGGATATTCTATTATTTTTTTATTATTTAAGTTCCAATATTTAATTTTTTTAAAAGTTTTAGGGTCAACTTTTTTAAAAATTTCTTTTATAAATTTTCCATTCTCGAATGATAAAAATCGTTCATATATTATATTTCCTTTATTCTTAAATTGTTTTATAGGAATAGCGTCTAGAAATTCATTTCCAAAAAATAAAACTGGTCCAGTTTGAATTTCATTAAAATTTTTTATCCAAGATATTTTTTTTCCTTTTAATCTTTTTTTTTGAACTTGTATTAAACTTGTACTATTCTCAAAAAGGTAAATTTTTAAAGATTTATTAAATTCAGGAAATTTTTTAACAACATCAATTAATACCTTACAAAATTCTCCGTCTCCAGGCCCAAGCTCAACTAAAGAAAATTTTTTAGGTTTTCCTAATTTAATCCAAAAAGAAATTATCCAAATAGAAACCATTTCACTGAAAAGTTTTGAGATGAGAGGCGAGGTAATAAAATCACCAGATTTGCCAAAAGAATTTTTTTTTGTGTAATAACCAAATTTTTTATCATAAAGGGCTAACTGAATAAATTTTTCTACAGAAAGGATTTGGTTTTTTAAGATCATTTAATTTTTAAATACACTAAAATGCCAGATAAAAGCATTATCAAACTTAATAAAGATCCTGTGCTTATAATATCCGCTATGTATCCTATGTGGTGATCCGGTTCTCGATAAAATTCTAATATAAAACGAAAAATACCATAAAAAATTAAAAATAATGCCGAGCAAAATCCTTTTTTGTAATCAAATTTATTTATTATGTAATTTAATATTAAGAAAAGTATAATTCCTTCAAAAAAAGCCTCGTATAATTGAGAAGGATGTCGACTAGAGTCATCAATTTTAGGAAATATTATGGCCCACGGCAAATCACTTTGTTTTCCGACTAACTCACCATTAATAAAATTTGATATTCTTCCTAGACACAACCCAATTGGAGCGACACATGCTACAACATCCAATAAATTAAAAACTTCAACTTTTTTACTTCGTGAAAAAATTATAGAACCTAGAATAACACCAATTAACCCTCCATGAAATGACATCCCTCCCTTCCAAATCATTAAAATTTCTAAAGGATTATTTATATAAAAATTGAAGTTGTAAAATACTACATAACCCAATCTTCCGCCTAAAATAATTGAAATTATTATAATATTTATAAAATCATCAAAATCATTTTTTTTTAAATTTATTGCATTTTTATTATTAAGTTTTAAAATAATTTTATTGCCGTACCACCACCCCAAAATAATTCCCACAATGTACGACAAAGAGTACCAACGCAAAGAAATAACCCCAAATTCAAATATAATAGGATCTAAGTTATGAATATACATTCTAGATCTTATAACATAATTGAATTATATTTTTTTATCAAATATGATTAATTGTGAGCGATAAAGACAAAATATTAAAATCTTTAACCAGTCTAATTGAGACGGGTATTTTAACAGTAAATGACGTTAAGAAAGAGTTTTTGACAAATTTCAAATTTAAAAAAGATAATTTGGTCAATCAGCTTGACCTTGTTTCAAGAGAAGAATTTGATGTTCTTAAGAAAATTGTAGATGCACAAGAGAGAAAGATTACGAAACTGTCAAAAAAAAAAACTAAAAAGGCAAAGAAATCTTAACTTGCAATCCATTTAAAATACTTTTAGATAATTGAATATTGCCACCATGAGAGTGCACTATATCTTCTACAATCGCTAACCCTAATCCCACACCAGATTTATTTAAACTTCTACTTCTATCTAATCTAAAAAAGGGTTTAAAAACGTTTCTGTAATGCTCTTGGGGAATTCCTGGTCCATTATCATCTATCTTTATAATAGCCGCTCTATTTGAACTCTTTTGAACTGTTACCTGAACTTTGTTTCCATATGTTAAGCCATTGTGTATGATATTAGAAAAACATCTTTCTAGAGCATTCTTTCTACCATTCAGAGTTATTTCATTTTCTATCAATAATTCAAAATTTTTATTCTTTATTTTTTCCTTAATAGAACTTAAAATTTTACTTAAATTAACACTTTCAGTAGTTTCTTTAACTTGTGTTTTAGCAAATTGTAGATAATCGTTAAGCATATTTTCCATCTCATTAATATCTTTAGACATCTTCGTTGAAGTTTCTTTGTCTTTGAGCAATTCTAACTGTAACTTTAATCTAGTTAATGGTGTTCTTAAATCATGACTTATGCCCGACAACATTTCTGATCTTTGATTTAAATGTCTATTTATCCTTTTTGCCATTCTATCGAATTCATAAGCAGCATTTCTTATTTCTCGAGCTCCGGAAGGTCTAAACTCATTAATATAGTCACCCTTACCAAATCTTTGTGCAGCTTTAGCAAGATTTGTAATAGGTCTTGTTTGATTTTTCAAAAAAAGTATCGCTATAAAAATTAATATTAATGAGGGCAGTGTAATCCATAAAACAAATAACCTCACCGAAGAAGTTGCAATTCTTTCCTTGGGGAAAAAAAATTGTAAATTATTGTCGTTAGTTCTAATTCTCACTTCCACAACATCTAAATAATTAACAGTGCTAAACCAGTAATTATCATTTCCAAAGGTTGATTTTAATTCTCTTCTTAAAGATCTATCCATGGGGCTAAATTTCCTCTCAAAACTTTCTTTGGGCAAATCTTCTTCTATTAAATTGATTACAAAATCAAAATTTTTTTTATAGACTTCAGTAAAATAATTGATTTGGTTGATATTATCATTATCATAAACATCACTTAAAGTTTTTATCTCACCCACCAAAGACCTTGTCATACCCTTATTGGCTTTTATCCAGATGCTATCAAAAAAAACAACCGTTACAATTACTTGCAACAAAAGTATTGGAGCAGCAACTATAATTAAAGATCTATAAAATAAACCTTTTGGTAAAATTTTTTTAAATAATTTATTCAATCCAAAGAACATATCCCGATCCCCTTATAGTTTGTAAGTATTTTGGATTTTTTGGATTAATTTCAATTTTTTGTCTTAACCGAGTTATCATCACGTCTATTGATCTCTCTTGAAGAATACCTGAAATTTCTCCTATTCTAGATCTAGAGTATGTTTTTCCTGGGTTAGATAACATTTCGATTAAAACCTTTTTTTCAGTAACATTTATTTTTTTTTGACTATTATTAAATTTAATTATCATTTTACTTAAGTTAATGACAGCCCCGCCAATATGATATTCTAGCTTTGTATCAATTTTGCTGCTTTTTGAAATAATATTTTTAATCCTTAAAAGTAATTCTTTAGGTTCAAATGGTTTACCCAAATAATCATCAGCTCCTAATTCTAGTCCTTTTATTCTACTTTCAGCCTCTCCTCTAGCAGTTAAAAGAATTATAGGTGGGCTATTTTTTTTTTTCAATTCTTTAACTAAAGAATAACCATCTTGCCCAGGCATCATCACATCTAAAACTATAAGATTAAAATTAAAAAAGTTAATTTTTATCTTAGCTTCATTGGCGTCACAAGCCGTTGAAATAATAAAATGTTTTTCACTTAAATATTCTTTAAGTAAATTTCTAATCCTGTCATCATCATCTACTATTAATATGTGATTATTTTCAACCATTAATTATTTTCTTTAAAACTTCTTTAAATTTAATAACAGATCCTGGTTCGGAATTTTTTAAAGCATTAAATATTCTTTTTTTTTGAACTTTATAAACTAAATCAAAAAAAATTTTACCCTCTTTATCTAAATATAATTTCTTTTTTCGTGTATCTTTATTATCTTTAATTTGCATGATCATCTTTGACTTTAATAAATCTCTAATAACTCTGTTAATACTTTGTTTAGTAATTTTGAGTCTAAATATTAACTCTCCCAAGCTAATGCCCGGGTTGCTTTCGATAAGATTTAAAGCTCTTAAGTGTGCTGGTCCAAAAAATTTTTTAGATAAAACCTCCATTGGATCAGAATAAGTCTCTCGATAAGCGTAATAAAGTAACTGTATGAAATCTTTGATTTGTTCATCTTTAAGGTAAAGTAAGTCTTTCATAATTGGTAAGCTATATTGACTTATTCTATTAAGAAATATACTTTTTTGTAACAAAAAAAAAGATATATTATTCATAATCTATGGAAATAATACCCTACGATAAAAGATCAGGTAAAATTTGGTTTAACGGTAAAGCCGTTAATTGGGAGGACGCGCAAATTCACGTTTTGAATCATGGACTTCACTATGCAAGCTGTGTTTTTGAGGGAGAGCGAGTTTATGATGGCGAAATATTTAAGCTAGAAGAACATACCGACAGATTATTTTATTCTGCTAAAAGGATGGGTATTAAAATGCCTTATAGTACTAAAGAAATTAATGAGGCATGTAAAAATATTGTAAATATTCAAAAAATAAAAAATGGATATGTTAGACCAGTGATTTGGCGAGGTAGTGAAATGATGGCTATATCTGCGCAAAAAAATAAAACCCATGTGGCTATTGCTACTTGGGAGTGGGGTTCGTATTTTGATCCTAAATTAAAAGCAGAAGGTATAAAATTAAATATTTCAAAATGGAGGCGACCAGCTCCCAACACTATACCTTGGGATACAAAGGCCGCAGGTCTTTATATGATATGCACTTTGTCAAAGCATGAAGCTGAAGAAAAAGGCTTTAACGATTCTTTAATGCTAGATTTTGAGGGCAATGTTGCAGAAGCGACAGGAGCAAATATATTTTTTAAAACAAAAGACAATGAGTTACATACACCTATACCTGACTCATTCCTTGATGGAATTACAAGAAGATCAGTTATTGAAATTGCTAAGTCAAAAAATATTAAAGTTCATGAGAGAAAAATATCTCCAGATGAAATGAAACAATTTGTTGGTTGTTTTTTGACAGGTACAGCAGCTGAAATTACTCCTGTTTCGCAAATTGATAAAAATGATTTTAAGGTATGCGATTTAATTAAAGATTTGAGTGATAGCTATCAGACTATGGTAAGAAAAAGATCTGCTGCTTAAGATTTATCATCTTCATTTAAAGCGTGATCTATTCCTTTAGCCAAATAGTCATAACCAGTATATAAAGTTAATGCTGCAGAAAGCCATAAGAGAATTATTCCAATAGTTTGAGCGTTATAATCTTGAAAATTTATAATTTTATTTCCAAAGTCACCTGTTAAAAGAACTGAAATTGAAAACATTTGAATGAATGCTTTTAGTTTGGATAAGCCTGTTACTGGCATTGATATTCTTCCTTTAGCTAGAAATTCTCTCAAACCTGAAATAATAATTTCTCTAGTAATAATAATAATTGCTGCAATAACCTCAAAATTTTTTATTGTTCCGTTCATAATAAGCAAAAGAAGAGCAGTGGACACTAGAATCTTATCAGCGATGGGGTCTAATAACTCTCCAAGTTTTGACTCCTCCTTAAAAACTCTTGCAATAAGACCGTCTAAGTAGTCTGTAAAACTTGCTAAAACAAAAAGAAAAAAAGGGATTAGATCACCAAAAAAACCCGGTAAAAAAAAAGTTAATACAAAAATGGGAACTATAATTATTCTTCCTATTGTTAAGATATTTGGAATTTTAAATTTCATATTTATTCATGAAAGTAATCATATATTTTTTTTGCCATACTTTCTTCAATCCCTTCTACTGATTTTAAATCTTCTAGACTAGCAGACTCCACTGATCTGGCCGATCCGAAATGATTTAGTAAAGACCTTTTTCTCTGTTTTCCTACTCCTTGGATTTGATCTAACAGTGACTTGCTTAGTCCTTTTTTTCTTTTGGCTCTGTGGGTACTAATCGCAAATCTATGTGCTTCATCTCTTAATCTTTGAATAAAAAATAATAAAGGATCATTTTTTTTTAAAACATATTCTTTATTTTCATGATAAATTTTTTCTTCCCCTGCGTGTCTATTTTTACCTTTTGCGACGGCCAATATAGGTAGGTCATGTAACCCTAGCTCGTTCAATATTTCTCTGCTCACCGAATATTGACCTTTACCTCCATCAATTAGAATTAATTCAGGCAAAGAGAGAGAGCCAGATTTTTCTTTTATAGCCTTAGAGAATCTTCTAAATAAAACTTCTTTCATCATTCCATAATCATTATTTCTTATTTTTTCATTCTTGATATTAAATTTTCTATATCTTTTTTTTATAAATCCCTCACTACCAAAACATATTAAAGCTCCGATAGAATCAGTTCCTTGATTGTGACTATTATCATAAACTTCAATTAGGTTTATATTGTTGTTTAAATTAAATTTATTTATTAAATTTTCGATTAGATTATTATTACTTTCAGTTTGGTAAAGTTTTTGAGTTAAAGCTTGCTTAGCATTTTTTTCAGCAAGTTTAGATATATTAATTTCATTATAATTTTTGGCTTTTTTTATTAATATAACTTTTTTTTCTTTTTGAGAAAAAGCTTTCTCTAAAAGTTTTAAATCTTTAACTTCAATATTTGTTATTATCATATTGGGGATTACTTTATTCTCATAAAATTGTGATAAAAATGAAGTAAGAATTTCTTTAATATCATCGTCACTATCATGCTTTGGGTAAAAAGCTTGGTTTCCCCAATTTTGTTTAGATCTAAAAAAGAAAACCTGGATACAAGTTTTCCCAGACTCTTTGTAGATACTTACAACATCAGCTTCAGTGAGATTTGTTTGATTAATCTTCTGTGAAGTCTGAATTTGAGTTAAAGCTTTTATTCTGTCTCTAGCTATCGCAGCTTTTTCAAAATCTAATTCTTTACTAGCTTTCTCCATATCGTTTGATAAAGATTTTTGTATTCTTCTAGATTTTCCAGAAATAAAATCTATAGCATCTGAAACTGTTTTTTTGTATTGATCTTCACTAATATGACCAACACATGGAGCTGAACATCTTTTTATTTGATACAAGATACATGGCCTTTCTCTATTTTTAAAAACAGTGTCATCACAAACTCTTATTTGAAAAATTTTTTGTAGGATTTTTATTGTCCAATTTGCCGAACCTATTGAAGCGAAAGGACCAAAATAATATCCATTTCTAGACTTTTTTCCTCGAAGTTTAGTTAGTTGAGGCCATTTATCTTTATGACCGATATAAATATAGGGAAATGATTTATCATCTCTTAGCAAAATATTAAATCGTGGTTTATGTTTTTTTATTAAGTTAGCTTCAAGAAGTAGCGCCTCACTTTCATTATTAGTTGTGGTTGTTTCAAGATTATGTGTTAAAGAAAGCATTCTTTCAGTTCTTATCGGCAAGTTTGAGTCAGCGACGTAACTTTTGAGTCTATTAGGAATATTTTTAGCTTTACCTATATAAAGAATTTCTCCAGAGAAACTTATCATTCTGTAAACACCTGGATTTTTTGGAATTAAAGGTATTTTTTTTTTTATAATTTTTTTTCCTAATTCTAAACTGTTATTCATCTCTTTTTTTTGAAACCTCGATTCCTACTGATTCAGTATTTTTGATAATATCTAATTTTTCTAATTCAATTGTTACTTTTTTTACTATTTTATTTTCAAATATTATATCAAATATATTTTCTGCTAAGTCCTCTAAAAGTTCATGATGATATTGCTTTGTAATAGATATTATTTGGTTAATAATATCCTCATAATTAACAATCGATGATAGATTATTATTATCAGCTTTTATATTTGAGTTTGTAGTAATAAAAATATTAAATCTTACTCTCTGTTTCTTTTTTTTTTCAAAATCATGAAGACCAATTGAAATATTAAGTATTAAGTTTTTAATATTTACTTTCCTATTATATTTATATTTCTTTTTTTCTTTAAATTTAATTATTTTCATTCTTTTAAATTTATAATATCCGGTGTTAACCATGCAAGTCTTTGCCCACTGTCAACGTTTATTATTTCTCCAGTTATATTATCATTATTTATAAGGAACTTTACAGCTTCACATATATTTTCTAAATTTACTTTCTTTTTTAACAAAACTGACTTCCATTGTTTTTTAAAATGAGAATCCGATTGTCTTTTATTTTTTAAAGTTGGTCCAGGAGATATTGCATTTACTCTGATATTTGGTGCTAGTTTCATTGCAGATATTTTTGTTAATGTACCTAAGGCTGATTTACTCAAGGTATAAGAAAGAAAATAAGGAGTTAGTTTTTCGATTCTTTGATCAATTATATTTATGATATTTCCTCTATTATTTTTTACATATCTTTTAAAATTTTGTGTCAATATTGCTGGCGCTTTCAAATTAATATCGATATGTTTGGAAAAGCTTTTATCATTGAAATTTATGAGATTATCATTTTCAAAAATTGAGGCGTTATTAATTAAACAGTCTAATCCACTCATTTTTTTAACTGCATCCCTAATTATATTTTGTGCCTGACTAGATTTATTTAAATCTGCTTTTATTAAAAATACATTACTTCCTAAATCTTCAAGCTCTTTTTTTAATTTGTTAGCTGAATTCTTTGATTTGTTGTAATGAACTGAAATATCTACTCCATATCCCGCCAAACTTCTTGCTATGGCGCCACCGATTCTAGTAGCTCCACCAGTAATTATTATTTTTTTGGCTTCCATTTTTTGATTGCTTTCCTAGGCTTAGTGCCCGGCATTCCCATAGTTGATCTTCCTTTAGGATATACTTTATTTTTTAATTTGTATTGATCAATTTTTGGATTTAGAGATATCTCTAATTCACTCGCTTCTAATTTTCTTATTTCATCTCGAATTTTAGCTGCTTCTTCAAATTCTAAATTACCAGCGGAATCCTTCATTTTTCTATTTAAAGCTTTTAAGTGTTTTTTCAAATTACCACCAACATTTGAACCTTCACTTATTCTTACATAATCTTTCTCATAAACAGACTCCAAGATATCACTAATTTCTTTTTTCACTGACTCCGCAGTAATGTTATTTTTTTTATTATACTGTAATTGTTTATTTCTCCTCCTATCAGTTTCTTTAATTGCTTTATCTATGCTTTTGGTAACTTTATCAGCGTACAAAATTACTTTTCCATCTATGTTTCTAGCAGCTCTTCCTATAGTTTGAATTAACGAAGTTTCTGATCTTAAAAAACCCTCTTTATCAGCATCTAGTATGCCAACCAAACCACACTCTGGAATATCCAAACCTTCTCTTAATAAATTTATTCCAACTAAGATATCAAAAACTCCTAGTCTTAGGTCTCTTATAATTTCGATTCTTTCTAAAGTATCTATATCAGAATGCATATATCTGACTTTAAGACCGTTTTCATGTAAATACTCTGTTAAATCTTCAGCCATTTTTTTTGTTAAGGTTGTTGCTAAAACTCTATAGCCTTTTTTAATAACTTGCGCTGCTACATGCATCAGGTCATCCACTTGAGTTTTAGCCGGCCTAATCTCTACCGGAGGATCTATTAATCCTGTAGGTCTTATAATTTGATCTATATGTTTGTTGTTTGTTTGTTTTAATTCCCAAGGTCCAGGTGTCGCCGAAACAAATACTGTTTGAGTTCTCATCATATCCCATTCCTCAAACTTCAAAGGTCTATTATCCATACAAGAGGGAAGTCTAAAACCATATTCTGCTAATGTACTCTTTCGAGTACGATCACCTTTATACATCCCGTTTAATTGAGGAACTGTTACGTGGCTTTCATCTACAAAAATAATTGCATTATCTGGAAAATATTCAAAAAGGGTCGGAGGCGGCTCACCAGATTTTCTACCAGATAAATATCTTGAATAATTTTCAATTCCAGCACATGTTCCTGTAGCTTCTATCATTTCTAGATCAAACTTTGTTCTTTCTCTTAATCTTTGTTCTTCTAATAATTTATTATTCTCTCGGTGTTTTTTTAAAGTTTCATCTAACTCTAATTTTATTTGTTTTATAGCTTGTTCCATAGTTGGTTTGGGCGTTATATAATGACTATTTGCGTAAATTTTTATTGCTGAATAGTCATTAGTTTTTTCTCCTGTAAGGGGATCAAATTCTTCAATTTTTTCCAATTTATTTAAATTTAAACTTAATCTCCATGCTCTGTCTTCTAGGTGTGAAGGAAATATTTCTAAGTTTTCTCCTCTAACCCTAAAAGTTCCTCTAAAAAAGTTTTGATCGTTTCTTTTGTACTGAAGCATTACAAAGGTTTTTATTAAATCTTCTCTGTCGTACTCATTATTTTTTTTTAATGTAATAGTCATTTTACTATATGCCTCAACTGAGCCAAGGCCGTAAATGCATGAAACACTTGCCACTATAATTACATCGTCTCTTTCTAATAATGATCTTGTCGCAGAATGTCTCATTCTATCAATTTGCTCATTAATAGAAGCTTCTTTCTCTATGTAAGTGTCAGATCTTGGCACGTATGCTTCAGGGGTGTAATAATCATAGTAAGAAACAAAATATTCGACCGCATTGTTAGGAAAAAAACTTTTAAATTCTCCGTAAAGTTGTGCAGCAAGAGTTTTATTCGGTGCAAGAATTAAGGCTGGTCTATTAGTAGATTCAATAACTTTTGCCATTGTAAAAGTTTTACCAGATCCAGTTACTCCAAGAAGAACTTGTTCATTTTTTTTATCTTTAAGGTTTTTTGTTAATTCCTTTATAGCCTCCGGCTGGTCCCCAGCTGGCTGAAAATCACTTTTTATTTTAAATTTAATTCCTCCCTCTAACTTCACCCTAGGAGAATTGTTAGTATTTTCTATATCTAGTATTTTTTGTTGATACGTATTTTGCATTCTGTGATATTAATAATTTAAAAAAACATTATAAAATTCAATGAGCATAATTTCCAACAATTTAAAACGTATAAAACCGTCACCCACAATAGCTGTTACTCAAAAAGCTAAGGAATTAAAGGCCTCTGGCAAAGACATAATTGGCCTAGGGGCAGGAGAGCCTGATTTTGATACTCCAGAGAATATAAAACAGGCTGCTATAAAAGCTATTAAAGAAGGAGACACAAAGTATACAGCGGTAGACGGAACCCCAGCTCTTAAAAGTGCAATAATAAAAAAATTTAAAAGAGAAAATAATTTAGATTACCAAATTGATCAAATAACAGTAGGTACTGGCGGTAAGCAAGTAATTTATAACGCAATGATGGCTACTTTAAATGAAGGAGATGAAGTAATTATTCCTGCTCCTTATTGGGTATCTTATCCAGACATAGTTTTGTTAGCTGGAGGTACACCTGTTATTTTGGAGTGTAATGAGAAACAAGGCTTTAAGATTAATCCTGCGGAATTAGAAAAATATATTACAAAAAAAACAAAATGGATAATATTGAACTCACCGTCTAATCCAACCGGCGCATGTTATTCTGAAAATGATATAAAAAAGATAGGTAATATTTTAGAAAAATATCCTCATGTTTTTATTTTGAGTGACGACATTTATGAACATGTTACGTATGGAAATTTTAAATTTTTTACAATAGCTCAAATTGATAATTTAAAAGAAAGAGTTTTAACAATGAATGGAGTTAGTAAAGCTTATTCTATGACTGGCTGGAGAATAGGTTATGCTGCTGGTCCAAAAGATATAATTAAAGCAATTGCAAAAATACAATCTCAATCTACAACAAACCCTTCATCTATTAGTCAGGCTGCGGCAGTTGAAGCTTTAAATGGTGTACAAAGTTTTATTAAAGAGAGAGCAACGTCTTTTCAAGAAAGAAGAGATTTTGTTGTCAATGCGCTGAATGAAATTGAAGGTATTGAATGCTTAAAACCCGATGGAGCTTTTTATGTTTTTCCAAGCTGCAAAAGTTTAATAGGAAAAAAAGATAGCAAAGGAAAAGAAATTAAGAGAGATACCGATTTTGTCCAGTCTCTACTAGAAAATAATGGAATAGCAGTTGTTCAAGGCTCAGCATTTGGGTTAGAAGGTTTTTTTAGAATTTCTTATGCTACCTCAATGAAAAATTTACAGAAAGCTTTAGAAAAAATCTCTAGCTTCTGTAAAAGCTTAAAATAAAAAGAATATTAATATTTTATTTTTGATTTAAAATTTTCGTAGCTGCTGAAGTTTTTTTTATCCATTTCTTTGGAATAGATTTTAATCCCTTTAAAGCGGAAAAATAAGCTCCAATAAAATTTACTCTCGAACAGTTACAGCCACCAGCTTTAATTGTTTTTAAAATAGCGTTTTTATAATTTGGAGAATTTATAATAGAGTGAATAGCGCTTTCAAAAGTTCCAGGATAACTACAGGCCATTCCAAGTTTTTTGACTACTAAAGGATGAGGTTTTTTTTTCAGCTTTTTTACTTTTTCGATACCTTTCACAACGTTTTTGAAATATGAGTTTTTTTTGTATTTAGAGACAAATTCTTTTATGGGATCTCTAGAGCCTTTAAGAGCTAAGTCTATTAGGTGAAACTTAGCTAAAGCATATTTAAGACTTATTTCTGAAACTGTAACTATAGAAATGATCTTTTTTAAATCATTAAATCTATAGCCATACAAAAAATAGGGAAGAGCTGCACAATAGCCGTCAGACTCGTTTACTTTTTTTCCTCCTGTTAATCTTTTTTTTGCTTTTATATTTCGAATGGTTTCAATTACATTTTGGTGTATCCAAGAACCTTTGATTATTCCTCTCCAGTCTTTTACTTTTCTATATTTAGCTCTAAGATTAAAGTTTTTCCAATAGATGCTTCCTGGGCCAAAATTCTTTATTATATTTCTTTTAAATCTTGCCTCTATATTTTCATGACCTTCAAGTAATGTTTTAAACATAACTTGTCCAATGTCATTATACCCTGAAACTCTTCCAGTTTTGATATTGTAGAATGGACTCTTATTCTTACTTAAAAAAGCAAAGTCCTTTTTACCTTTTATGTAGACCAATAGTTTTTTTTGATTATACACCCAATGCAAGGGTCTAGCAGCAGCATCTGCAACAGTTGCACCTAAAAAAACATGTAAATTATTTTTCATTAATTTATTTAGAGGATAAGTGCTTTTCAGCTTCAAGTGCCGCCATACATCCCATACCTGCTGCGGTTACAGCCTGTCTAAAAATTTTATCTTTCACGTCACCAGCAGCAAATACACCTGGAATATTTGTAATAGTAGAGTCAGGTTTGGTAATTAAATATCCCTCTTTATCCATTTTTAATTGATCTTTAAATAAAGATGTAGCAGGATCATGACCTATAGCTATAAATAAACCATCAACTTTAAGTTCAGATATATTATTAGTTTTTACATTTTTAATTTTAATTCCATTAACTCCTTTAGGCTCCGTTGTTCCTGTAACTTCCTCTACAACACTATCCCAAATAATTTTAATTTTTTTGTTGGCTTTAAGTTTTTCTTGTAATAATTTTTCAGCTCTTAATTCATTTCTTCTATGTATAAGGTGAACCTTAGAAGCAAATTTAGTTAAAAACATTGCTTCCTCGACCGCAGCATTTCCACCTCCAACTACTGCAACTTCTTTTTCTTTAAAGAAAAAACCATCACATGTCGCACAGGCAGACACACCAAATCCCCTAAATTTTTGTTCAGATTCTATATTTAACCATCTTGCTTGAGCGCCTGTAGAAATAATAATGCTGTCAGCAGTATATACTTGACCACTATCTCCATAAGCTGAAAAGGGTTTTTTTGATAAATCAACTTTTTTTATATGATCTTGTATCATTTCTGTGCCTACTGCATGAGCTTGGCCTTTCATTTCCTCCATTAACCAAGGTCCCTGAATAACTTTTGCGAAACCTGGAAAATTTTCAACATCTGTTGTGGTTGTAAGTTGACCGCCTGGCTCAGATCCAAAAACTAATATAGGTTTAAGAAGCGCTCTTGCGGCATATATAGCAGCCGTATAACCAGCTGGCCCAGATCCAAGAATCAACACTTTTGTATGTTTAGATGATTTATTATTCATTCTAATAAAGGTATATAGTAACAAATGTCAAAATTAAAAGCACTCCTTTTAACGCAAGGTATGCATGGTATGATAAGTCAAGTAGAAGGCTTAGCAAAAGCTTTGAATTTAAACTACAAACATCAAGAAATTAAACTTAAAAAGTTTTGGGAATTTATACCCCCTTCACTAACACCCGCTTCTATGAGTGTTCTAAAAACTCAATTTATATTTGATTCGAAGGTAATCATTTCTTGTGGAAGAAAAAGTGTAATCCCATCTTTAGCACTTAAAAAAAAATATAAAGAGAAGGTTTTTACAATCCATATTCAAGATCCAAAAGTTTCAATAGATAAATTCGATCTAATAATTTGCCCAGATCACGATAGTCTTGAAGGAGAAAATGTTATCAAAACAACTGGAGCTATCCATTATCTATCAGATAAAGAAATTATAAAAGAAAAAAATTATCTAAATATTGACAAAGAAGAAAAAAAAATTATTGCCTTTATTATTGGAGGACCAAATAAATATTACGCCTATTCAGACAAAGAAATAGACTTTTTATTTAATAAAGTAAAAACTATTTTCACAAGAGATAAATATAAATTAGTAATTATTCCATCTTACAGAACTCCAACTGAAATCATTAAAAAAGCCTTCAATGCATTCGGTCATGATCATTTAGTTGTTAAAGAAGTAGATAAAAAGGCATACTTGTCTGCATTATCAATTTCTGATTATTTAGTAGTGACGTGTGACTCTACTTCAATGATTTCAGAGGCAGCTATAACCGGAAAACCAATATATGTTGCTCAAATGTATCCAAAAAAAAATAATGTAAGATTTCAAAAATTTTTCTTCCAATTTAAACAATTAAGTATAATAAAGGATTTGACAGACAAAATTGATTTGTGGTCTTATGACAAGCTAGATGAAGTAAATAGAATATCACCTTTAATAAATGAAAAAATAAAAAAAAATGGAATTATTTAAGTCATTAGAAAACAGAACTAAATCTTTCAATAATCCTTTTAAACACTTTGAGATTAATCAACCTTTATCTAAAGAAGCAATTAAAGAGATTAGTAATGCTGAAATTGCTGACCCAAAAAAAGAAAATTTAAATTATGATGGCACTAGAGCGATTGATGGAGGAGATGGAGCTTTTCGTTCAGGCATTAAAGATGGAGGAAAGGCAAAAAAATTAAGATGTTATGTAACAAAAGAAAATTCAAATCAATTTCCCTATCTATCAAAATTTATTGAAGAATTAAGAACTCCAGAGGTTTATAAAAAAATAGGAAGTTATATAGAAAAAGACTTAAGTAATTCTTTTGTAAGATTAGAAGTTATTTGTGATAGAGAAGGATTCTGGCTTAAACCTCACTGCGATATAAAAGAAAAGTTAATGTCATCTATAGTTTTTATTAATCTTCATAACGAGTCTGAGAATTTAGGTACTGACTTTTATGACGCTAAATTAAATAAAGTTAAAACAGTTCCATACAAACATAATTATGGGTATTTTTTCACAAGTGGGCCAGACTCTTGGCACGGTATGGAAAAAAAAGAGATTAAAAAAGAGCGAAGATGTATTCAAATAAATTATGTTACATTTGAGACAGATTGGAAAGTAAAATAAATTTTATATATCTTGCAAAGAAGTCACTTTAATTTCTTTATTTTTTAGAGACTTGATACCCTCGATACAAACTTGAGCAGTAGACATATTGGTACAGTAGGGTACTTTATTTGCTAAAGTCGCTCTCCTTAAAGCTAAAGCATCATTTAGTTGTTTTTCACTATTACCGCCTCCAGTATTAATAACCAACGCAATTTTTTTTGCATTTAATATATCAACAATATGAGGGGAGCCTTGATTGACTTTATTTATTTTTTTACACTTAATGCCGTGATTATTTATATAGTCTGCAGTCCCACCTGTACCACAAAGTTTAAAATTTAATTTTGATAATTGTTTTGCTAAAGCCACTCCCTCACTTTTGTGACTATTTTTAAGAGATATAAAGGCTAGTCCTTTAGTAGGCAAAGAATTGGATGCTGCTATTTGACTTTTAGCAAAAGCCATTCCAAAGTTTTCATCAAATCCCATTACTTCACCAGTAGACTTCATTTCTGGTCCAAGTAAAAGATCGCTATTTGGAAATTTGTTGAAAGGAAAAACTGCTTCTTTTACGGCAAACATTTTTTTTGTTTTAGTTTTTAAATTAAATTTAGATAATTTTTCGCCAGCCATTACTCTAGAAGCAATTTTAGCTAAAGGTAGATTCTTTGCTTTAGATACAAATGGAACAGTCCTACTTGCTCTAGGATTAACTTCTATAACAAAAATTTTATCATTTTTAATCGCAAATTGAACATTCATAAAACCTTTTACTTTTAGTGCTAAGGCTAATTTTTTGGTTTGGCTCTCTATCTCTTTTATTAAAAAAGGTTTGATAGAAACTGGAGGTAAACTACATGCAGAGTCACCTGAATGTATACCTGCTTCTTCGATATGTTGCATAATACCGGCAACAAAAACCTGTTTGCCATCTGACAATGCGTCAACATCTACTTCCATTGCATGGTCAATAAATTTATCTATTAAAATAGGATTTTTTTCTGCTGCCTTAAAAGCTTCCTGAACGAACTTTTTAAGCTGTTTTTTTTCATGTACAATTTCCATTGCTCTTCCACCTAACACATATGATGGTCTTACCATTAATGGTAAACCTATTTTATCAGCTATTTTTAATGCTTGAGGAAAAGTTTTAGCTATACCGCTTTCAGCTTGTTTTAATTTTAATCTATTTAAAAGATTTCTAAATCTATCTCTGTCTTCAGCTAAGTCTATGGAAGTGTACTGAGTACCTAATATTGGTATTTTATTTTCGTGTAAAAATTTGGCCAATTTAATAGGAGTTTGTCCTCCAAACTGAGCTATCACACCAAATAAATTTCCTTTAGTTTTTTCTTTTTTTATAATATTAAAAACAAATTCTTCAATTAATGGTTCAAAATACAATCTATCGCTAGTGTCATAATCAGTTGAGACTGTTTCCGGATTACAATTTACCATGATCGTTTCAAGACCAGCTTTTTTTAAAGCAAAACTAGCTTGGCAACAACAATAGTCAAATTCTATACCTTGACCGATCCTATTAGGTCCTCCACCGAGTATTATAACTTTTTTTCTTCCTGATGGTTCTGCTTCGCATTGAGTATTTAGTGTAAAATTTCTTTGATAAGTAGAATACATGTATGGTGTATAGGATTTAAATTCAGAAGCGCAGGTATCTACCTTTTTGAATACAGGGAAAATTTTTAAAGTAGATCTTTTTTTTCTTACAATATTTTCCGATATATTTGTTAATTCTGATAGTTTTTTATCTGAAAAACCAATTGATTTGATATAATTAAACTCGTTATAGGTTTTAGGCAAACCTTTCTTTTTAATTTTATATTCGATATCTACAATATCTTTAATTTGATTTAGAAACCAAGGGTCAATCTTTGAAAGCTTGTGTATTTTTTTTATATTAATTTTTTTTCTTAAAGCCTCACCAATTAGCAAGATCTTATTTGGTATATTTTCCTTAAGTCTTTTTTCTATTTGCTTAATCTTTAAATTAAAAATTTGGTCTACTCCAGAAAAACCAGTCTCTAGGGAAACAAGAGCTTTCTGCAAAGATTCCTTAAAATTTCTTCCTATTGCCATTGCTTCACCCACTGACTTCATAGATGTTCCTAAAACAGCTGCCGATTTTGGAAATTTTTCAAAAGTAAATCTTGGAATTTTAGTTACAACGTAATCAATAGTTGGTTCAAACGAGGCAGGAGTAACTTTCGTTATTTCATTTTTTAACTCATCCAAAGTGTAGCCTATTGCAAGTTTTGCAGCGATTTTAGCAATTGGAAATCCTGTAGCTTTAGACGCTAATGCGGAGGATCTAGAAACTCTAGGGTTCATTTCTATGATTACCATTCTCCCATTTTTCGGATTTATTGCGAATTGAACATTTGAACCCCCAGTTTCTACTCCTATTTTTCTTAAGCAAGCTATCGAGGCATTTCTCATTACTTGATATTCTTTATCAGTTAGAGTTAAGGCTGGGGCAACAGTAATTGAGTCCCCAGTGTGAATTCCCATTGGATCAACATTTTCAATCGAACAAATAATTATACAATTATCTTTTTTATCTCTAACAACTTCCATCTCAAACTCCTTCCAACCTTCTAAACACTCTTCTACTAACACCTGGTTTACGGGTGACTCATTGAGACCGCTTTTGATTATTTTAAAAAATTCTTTTTTATTTTTGGCAATACCTCCTCCTAGACCTCCAAGCGTAAAAGCAGGTCTTATTATTGCAGGAAGGCCAATTTGCTTTAAAGCGTTAGAAGATTGAACAAAATTGTTTACAATTTTTGATTTTGGCAGGTCTAAACCAATATCCAGCATGTTCTTCCTAAATTTTTTTCTGTCTTCTGCATTTGAAATTGCTTTAGAATTAGCTCCAATTAGTTCAATTTTATATTTTCTAAGAATACCTTTTTTCTCTGCCTCCATAGATAGATTTAAAGCAGTTTGACCCCCCATAGTTGGAAGAATAGCATCTGGCTTCTCTTTAATTAAAATTTTTTCTAGAACTTCCAAAGTAATAGGTTCAATGTAAGTTTTGTCTGCAACATCTGGGTCAGTCATTATGGTTGCGGGATTAGAATTTATTAAAATTACTTTATATCCCTCATCTTTTAAAGCTTTACAGGCTTGAGTACCAGAATAATCAAATTCACATGCTTGACCAATTATAATTGGACCTGCTCCAACAACTAAAATTTTTTTAATATCTTTTCTTTTTGGCATTTTCTTTCATACTTTTAATAAAATCTTCGAATAAATATACACTGTCTTGTGGACCTGGATTAGACTCAGGATGATATTGAACAGAAAAAACTGGTTTAGACTTAAGCTTAATTCCTTCTATACTATTATCAAACAGAGATTGATGAGTAACTTTTATATTTCTTGGCAAACTTTGCTTAACTATTTCAAAACCATGATTCTGACTTGTGATTTCAACGTTTCCTCGAATTAAATTTTTAACAGGGTGGTTTGCACCTCTATGGCCCAAATTCATTTTTTTAGTTTTTGCTCCTAAGGCTAAACCAAGCAATTGATGACCTAAACAAATTCCAAATACAGGCAAATTATTTTTTATAAATTGTTTGATGATAGGGATAGCATATTTTCCTGTAGCAGCAGGATCACCCGGACCATTTGATAAAAATATACCATTAGGTTTTAATTTTAAAATATCTTTTGCACTTGTTTTGCAGGAAACTATAGTAACTTTACAATGAAAATCTGAGAAATATCTTAAAATATTTTTTTTGATACCATAATCAATCGCAATTACATGTAATAATTTTTTTTTATTCTTTACGAATCCTTGCCCTTTTTTCCAAGTCTTTAAATCTTGCCAGATATAATTCTTTTTAGTTGTAACTTGCTCAGCTAAATCTAAATTTTTTAAGCCACTCCATTTTTGTGTCATCCTAATAATTTTTTTTATATTAAATTTACCTTTTCTCAAAAAAGATATAGTTCCTTTTGGCGCTCCTTTATCTCTAATTAAATTTGTTAAATTTCTTGTATCAATACCGGTAATACCAACTATTTTATTGATCTTAAGCCATTGGTCCAAATGTTTTAACGATCTATAATTAGAGGGATCAGTAATTTCAGTGTTAATGATTACACCTTTTGTCCAAATTTTATCTGACTCAAGATCCTCTTTATTAGACCCAACATTTCCAACATGGGGGAAAGTAAAATTAATAATTTGTTCGGCATATGATGGATCAGAAATAATTTCTTGATATCCCGTTATAGATGTATTGAAACAAACTTCCCCTGTAGCTGTTCCTTGATATCCTAAGCCTAATCCTTTAAAAATTTTTCCATTTTGAAGAACTAAAATAGCGTTGGAATCGATCTTTTTAAGATTTTTTTTTGAGTTTATATTTTGATCAATCTGTTTCAAATACAACTCATGAGTTAAAGTAAAAAACTTATAAACATGATTTTGCGAAACATATGAAAAACTTTAAAAATCGTCAAGAAAGAACTTTTTATTTTGAATATAATTTGTGATTAAACTGAGGAAAAAAAATGTCTATAGAAAAAAAAATTGAAGCAAAATTAAACGAAAGTCTTAAAAACAAAGACAAAACTGTATTCCCTACTTTAAGGCTTATTATTTCAGCCATAAAAGATTTTAAAATAGCTTCAAAATCAAGAGATCAAGAACTCAAGGACCAAGAAGTAATATCTTTATTGAAAAAAATGACAAAACAAAGAAACGATTCGTGTGAAGCCTACAAAAAAGCTGGAAGAGAAGATTTGTTAAAAAAGGAACAAGAGGAAATTTCAATTATTAATAATTTTCTTCCAAAGCAAATGACCGAAGAAGAAACTAAAAGTCTTTGCAAAAAAATAGTCGAACAAACAGAGGCATCCTCAATGAAGGATATGGGGAAAGTCATGGGAGTTTTAAAGAAAGATTATGGAGATGTTTTAGATTTTTCAAAGGTAAGCAACTTGATAAAAGAGATTTTGAAATGATGATGAAATATCCAAAAGAATATTTAGATGAAATTAGGCTTAGATTAAAAGTCTCCCAGGTAGTTGGTAAATATGTGCAGCTAAAAAAAAGGGGAAAAGAATTTGTTGGATTGTCACCTTTTAAAAATGAAAAAACACCCTCTTTTACAGTGAATGATGAAAAAGGTTTTTACCATTGTTTCAGTACAGGAGAGCATGGAAATATTTTTGATTTTTTAATGAAAACAAAATCGTTTAAATTTGGTGAGGCAGTAAGATCTTTAGCAACAGAAGCGGGTATGGAAATATATAAGTTTTCAAAATTTGATAAAGAAAAAGAGGCTAGATTTGTAAAATATAAGAACATTTATAAATTGTTTAAGGATTTTTTTCATAAACAGTTGTTCGATAGTGAGAACTTTTTTGCTTTGAAATATTTGCTTGATAGAAAAATTTCAATAGAAACAATTAAAAAGTTTAACATTGGTTACGTACCAAAAAAAAATAATTTTTTAAATGATTTAAAAAAAAATTATTCCGAAGAAGAAATTAAACTTTCTGGACTTTATTACTTAATTGAAAATTCAAATACGTTTATCAATAGATTTAATGATAGAATAATTTTTCCTGTTCTAAACCTTTCTGGAGATCCAATCGCTTTTGGAGGAAGGGTGATACAAAGCACAAAATTAGCAAAGTATATTAATTCACCAGAAACAGAATTTTACAAAAAAGGCAGACAACTTTTTAATTTAAATTTTGCTAAAGATGAAAGATTAAATCCAGAAGAAGTTATAATAGTTGAAGGATATATTGATGTCTTATCTCTACATTCAGTTGGTATTAAAAATGTAATTTCAAATTCTGGGACAGCACTTACTGAAAATCAAATTAGATTAATATGGAAGTTCTTTCAAAACCCAATCATCTGCTTAGACGGAGATGATAGCGGACAAAAGGCTGCCATTAGAATAGCAGAAAGATTATTTCCTTTAATAAATGAAAATAACAAAATTTTTTTCACAATCTTAAACAAAGGTAGTGACCCAGATGATATTGTTAAAAAAGGTGGTAAGGTAGCATTTTTAGAAGTTTTAAAAAATAAAATTATTATACAAAAATTTTTATGGGATCAATATATTGAAAAAGTTAATACTAATAATCCTTATGAAATAACTAAATTTGAAAAACAAATTAAAAACTTGTGTAGCCAAATATTAGATGAAACTTTAAAAAAATATATTTTAGAGGACTTTTTAAATAAGATCTCTCAATTAACCCCGAATGTTAATTCTAAAAAAAAATATCAGTTTAATACTAAACAAAAATTTAAAGTACTCAATGAAACTAAACAAATTCATTTACAAAAAAAAAATCTTTCAAGAATAAACGTTCTTGAATTATCCATTCTATTTGTAATGATAAATTACTCTAGTGTGGCAAAAATTAGAAATAAAGAAATAGCAGAATTGATTTTCGAAACAGTAGAAAACAATAATCTTAAATCGAAACTTGTAAAACTAAATAGTATGGAAAACATTGATAAGAACCTCATGGATGGTGTATTAAAAGAAAATTCAAGTTTAATTGATAAAATTAATACAAGTGTCAATTTAAAAATAATTTTAGATAAAAAAAATTTTAAACAAATTGAAGAAATTTTAGTAGATTTGATTAATGATCTTGAAGAATTCGATAATAAAAGAAAAATAGAATCTCTTGAAAAAAAACTTATTAATAATATGGAAGAGAGTGCCTATTCAGAACTCTTAAGGCTTAAAAGTCAATTAAATCGTGAATAATTAGAGATAGATTTTTAAAATTTAGTGTTTATATATATTCCGACTATTTAATTCTACGTATGGCTGAGAAACTAATCACAAAATCATTTGAAAGAATTCTTGATAAAGGTAAAAACAGAGGTTTTATTACCTATGAAGAATTAGGAAAATCTTTAGGCAAAAGAGGTGGTTCAATAGAAAATACTGAACTTGCATTTTTAATAATCGCAGACAATAAGATAACATTAGTAGAAAAAAAATCTGACTTTCAGTCCAATAAGAAAAAGGAAAATTCAAACAATGTAGAAGAAAAGACATCTGAAAAAAGTGATGATCCGATAAGAATGTACTTACGTGAAATGGGTGGTGTTGAATTACTATCCAGAGAAGGTGAAATTGCAATAGCTAAAAGAATAGAAGCTGGAAAAGATGTGATGATAAACGCGTTAACACAGAGCCCAATAGTTGGAAATAGAATTTTTGAATGGAAAGATAAAATAGAAAAAGATGAAATGTTAGTTAGGGATATAATTGACATTGACTCGACTTATGAAGATTTTGAGTCTTCGGATGAAGAAGATGCAAAGAAGCAAAAGGATAATCAAAAAGAAAATTCAAAAAAAATTGATCTTAAAAATGAGAATAATAAAAATCCAGATCAAAAAGAAGAAGTAACCGAAGAAGATGAATTTAATATGTCTT
The DNA here is from genome assembly GCA_902604065.1 of uncultured Pelagibacteraceae bacterium. Taxonomy (GTDB): domain Bacteria; phylum Pseudomonadota; class Alphaproteobacteria; order Pelagibacterales; family Pelagibacteraceae; genus Pelagilacustribacter. The sequence goes on from CACKXF010000010.1 coordinate 33,577, forward strand.
TGGCAAAAATGGAAGAAGAAATTAAACCAAAAATTTTAACATTACTAGAGTCATTAAACAAAAATTATTCAAAATTACAAAAATATCAAAAAGAAAATCTCGAGTGTATTTTGTCTGGAAAAGAATTGTCAGTTTCAAAAAATAAAAATTTTAAAAAAATTCAAAGTATTTTAGTCGATAATTTTAAAAATTTACAATTAGCTCCTAACACGGTTGAGGAGTTAGTTCAGTCTCATTACAAAGAAAATAAGAAAATTGTTTCTCTAGAAGGAGTTTTATTACGACTCGCTATGGACAATAAAATTTCAAGAGAAGAATTTTTAAAATATTATATTGGTAATGAAATAAATCCAAAGTTTGAAACATTCCTAAACCAAAATCCTATATGGAAGTCATTTTTCAAAAAATTTAAAAATGATTTCAAAGAAATTAGAGATAGGCTGGTTGAATTTAGTAAAAAAATAGGAATTTCTGTTGGTGAATTTAAACGTTTGGTAAATAGAATTCAAAAAGGAGAAAGAGAGTCCAGAATAGCAAAAAAAGAAATGGTTGAAGCTAATCTAAGATTAGTAATATCTATAGCAAAAAAATATACTAATAGGGGCCTTCAGTTTTTAGACCTAATTCAAGAAGGAAATATCGGTTTAATGAAAGCGGTAGATAAATTTGAATATAGAAGAGGATACAAATTTTCAACTTACGCAACTTGGTGGATAAGACAAGCCATTACTAGATCTATAGCAGATCAAGCTAGAACAATTAGGATTCCAGTTCATATGATAGAGACAATTAATAAGATAGTTAGAACTCAAAGACAAATAATGAGCGAGTTTGGCAGGGAGCCCACACCTGAGGAGCTTGCAAAAAAGTTGGCTATGCCATTAGAAAAAGTAAGAAAAGTATTAAAGATTGCAAAAGAACCAGTTTCACTTGAAACTCCAGTAGGTGATGAAGAAGATAGTAGTTTAGGGGATTTTATTGAAGACAAAAATGCTTTGCAGCCATTAGATACTGCTATTCAATCTAACTTAAGTGAGTCCACTACAAAAATTTTGGCCTCACTGACGCCAAGAGAGGAAAGAGTTTTAAGAATGAGATTTGGAATTGGAATGAATACAGATCACACTCTCGAAGAGGTTGGTCTTCAATTTTCAGTGACGAGGGAGAGGATCAGACAAATCGAGGCTAAGGCTTTAAGAAAATTAAAGCACCCTAGTAGATCCAAACAACTTAAAAGTTTTCTAGAAAAATAGTTTATTCTGTAGTAAGAAAGTCATTTGGGCCTGTAGCTCAGTTGGTTAGAGCAGTACACTCATAATGTATTGGTCCCAGGTTCGAGTCCTGGCGGGCCCACCATCAATCTACTTATTAATAAATTCCTCTAGTTTTTTTAGTAGTTCATTAACATCATTATTATTTGAAATTAATATTGATGAAAATTCTTCTTTTTGAGTTCTTGCTAGGCTTAGACCTTCAACTATTAAATCTCTTATAAGAGGCTTTTGAGGATCTTTTGTATAAACTCTCCAATCAACCTTTATTTCCGGAGACTTAATGCTTTCTGCAATTTTAGATTTAACAATTGTGTAGGTCGCGCTTTTTTGCTCCGAGTCTATTATTTCAAATTTTTGGGATGAATATTCAGATAGTCGTGAAGTTAAAGTTTTTAAAAAGTACTTTTCAAAAAGGTTTTGATATTTTTCGAGTGTGTTAGGATCTATTTTTTTACGAATACTTCCTAGTGTATAAAGTCCTAAAGCTTTAATATCAACATTCTCTGTAGCAATTTTTTCTATAATTTCATTTTTTTGATCTATTGTTAAAGATTTATCACTTAAAGTTTTAGTAGCATCTTGTACTAATTCTTCAACAAAGATTTTTGGTTCTGAATTGTATGTTACCGCAGATAAAGAATTAAAAAGTAAAAGAAAAATTGATATTATAAAAAAAAATTTCTTTATCATTGAAATAATTTTTTATTTGTCTAACTCACCCCAATCTTCGTCACTTGAGCTTGAAGAGTTGGTTATTTTACTATCTCTATTTTGTAGATATAAACTTTTGGTAGCAGCATAAATATCAATTGAATTTTTTTCTAAACTTTCAAAATTTGTCATATTTTCTCCTCTAAAGTCAACAGCAGTGGCTGCTTTTACCCCAACGTAATCAAGTTTAGTACCCGACATACTTTTAATTTCTTTTTCGTGCCATGTTACTCTTGCAAAAGGGTCTAAGAAATTATTATCAATTACCATTCCAAAAGTATCTCTAACAGTCGTTGGACCTAAAATTGGTAAAACAAAATAACATCCTCCGTCTACACCATACGTCCCCAATGTTTGTCCTAAATCCTCTTTTTGATTTTCAAGACCCATTGCTGCCGCTGGATTAGCCAATCCAAAAATTCCAATAGTTGAATTTACTAAAAAACTTCCTGTTGCATGGCCTGCTAATCTCATTTCTCCTTGTAAAAGATGGTTTGGTATAGATAGAAGAGTAGCTATGTTAGAAGTAAAATTTCCCGTTCCATTTCTTATTGGTTCTGGCAGTCTATTATAAACCTTTGCTACCGGTTCTAAAATTACGTTGTCAAAGCCCTGATTAAATTTAAATATTCCTCTACTAATTTTTTCAAAACACTCTTTTTCAGTCTGAGATTCAGCGCTTGCACCGCAAATTAAAGTTAAATTTATAAGTATTGCGTAAAAAATAATTTGTATTTTTTTAAAGTTCATATTTGCTATATATAGAATTAATTTAGATAATGCACATAAATCGTACTTTATTTTAAGAGATTTTATCATAAAATTTGTTTATATTTATCAGTAAATTAGCCAAAATATGAAGTTAAAAGTAAAAAAATCTTTAAATTACTCAAAAAAATCAAGAGATTTAAAGAATATAAAATATATAATAATACATTATACTGGAATGCAATCTGCGCGCGAGTCTCTAAAAAGACTTATAGACAAAAAAAATAAGGTAAGCTGTCACTATTTCATAGATAGAAAAGGAGAGGTTTTAAATCTGGTAGATGATAATAAAATTGCATGGCACGCAGGTAAATCTAAGTGGAAAAGAGAGAAAAATTTAAATGACGAATCTATTGGTATCGAATTACAAAACAAAGGTCATTTTAAAAATTACGAAAAGTTTACAAATTTACAAATAAAATCTTTGATAAAAGTAATTAAAAGATTAATGAAAAAATATAATATTAAAAAATATAATGTTCTGGGACATTCAGATATTGCCCCTTTAAGAAAACTAGATCCAGGAGAAAATTTTCCTTGGAAGTTATTGAGCAGTAAAGGGCTATCAATTTGGTTCTCAAAAAAAAAAGAGAGAAACTACGAACTTAAAGACAGCCAAAAAAGAGTAATTTTTTTTAAAAATATATTCAAAATAGGTTACAGATATTTTAATTTATCTAATCGAAATAAAGGAGACGTTCGTATTATTAAGGCGTTTCAAATGAGGTTTTTGCCTAAAGAAGTCAGTGGAAAAATTACTGATAAAACCCTTCATATAAGCCAATTATTAGCCAAATAGTTTGATTTTACTTGATTTTTGTATTTATAAGGAATATCTGGTTATTGCCAGATAGTTGGACAGTCGCTATCAATTGTTGATAGAGGAAAGTCCGGGCTCCGTAAAGACAACGTGCCAGTTAACGGCTGGCGAGGGAAACCTCAGGGCTAGTGCCACAGAGAATAGACCGCCTAATCAAGGCAAGGGTGAAAAGGTGTGGTAAGAGCGCACCGGGTTTTTGGTAACAAAAACCGCATGGTAAACCCCACGTGGAGCAAGGCTAAATAGGGATAACAATGCATATTTATATGTTAAAAACAGTCTTTAGTTCGTTATCCGGGTTAGCCGCTTGAATTTAATCGCGAGATTAAATCTAGATAAATGACTTCTTAAATGACAGAACCCGGCTTATAGACTATCTGGCGACCAACAATTTCAATACAATGTTCTATTTTTGTACTTTTTATTAAATCAAGTATTTTATTGACTAAAGTTTTAAATCCCATATTATCCCAAATAATCCCAAAATGGAGGATTAATTGACTAAAAAAAAAATAGAAAGAAATTTTAAAAATTATGTTTTTATCAAGCTACGAAAACAATATAGACAAAAAAGGGAGAGTATCAGTGCCAGCTTCATTTAGATCTTTTCTTTCCTCTCAAGGTTACAATGGTTTTATTTCTTATCCGTCTTTTAGCAATCAGGCTTTGGAATGTTGCACTCAAGATAGAATTGAAATGCTTTCTAACTCCATAGATACATTAAACCCATTTGAGGAAAAACGAGATTATTTTGCTACTGCAATTTTATCAGATAGCTCAAATTTACTTTTTGATACAGAGGGAAGAGTTCAGTTTTCACAAAAACTTTTAAAATTTGCTAAGATAAGTAGAGAGGTTTTATTTGTAGGATTGGGCAAAACCTTTCAAGTTTGGAATCCTACAAATTTTGAAAAATTTAAATCTTTAGCAAGAAAAAAAGCTTTACAAAGTAGAGCTTCACTTAAATGGAATAACAATTAATTAAAAAAGGAGGGAGATATGAGTATCAATGTTGGTGGGGGACAATTAAAAGAACTTAAGCCTAGAATTTTAGTTATGGGAATAGGTGGAGCTGGAGGAAATGCTATTAATGCGATGATCGAGTCAGGTCTTAGTGGAGTAGAATTCGTAGCTGTTAATACCGATGCTCAGGATTTAAGTGCAAACAAAGCTGATGCTAAGATTCAAATTGGTATGAATTTAACAAAAGGATTAGGAGCGGGAGCAAAACATGATATTGGTCAGGCTGCTGCTGACGAGTCATTAAATGAGATAGTTAGCTTTATTCAAGGTAGTAATATGATTTTTATTACTTCTGGAATGGGAGGTGGGACTGGAACAGGCGCTTCTCATATTATTGCAAGAGCAGCTAAAGAATTAAATATTTTAACAGTAGGAGTTACAACCCTTCCTTTTGCATATGAAGGACCTAAAAGAATGCGAAGAGCAGTGGCAGGATTAGAAGAATTAAAAAAACATCTTGATACAGTTATAGTAGTTCCAAATCAAAATCTTTTTAAAATTGCTAATGAAGGAACTACATTAAAAGAAGCATTCACACTATCGAATGATGTTTTAAAACACGGAGTACAAAGCGTCACAGATTTGATGGTAAGACCAGGAATGGTAAACTTGGACTTTGCTGATGTAGAAACTGTCATGAGTGCAATGGGTAAAGCTATGATGGGCACAGGAGAAGCTGAAGGAGAAAATAGAGCTACAGTTGCAACTGAAATGGCTTTAAATAATCCTCTGATCGATGAGTATTCTTTAAAGGGTGCTAAAGGCTTATTAGTTAATATTACTGGTGGTGAAGATATTACTTTGTTTGAAGTCGATCAGTCGGTAAATAAAATAAGAGCAGAAGTCGACCCTGAAGCAGAGTTAATATTTGGTGCTATTCAAGATGAAAAGATGAATGGTAAAATTCGAGTTTCAATAGTAGCAACATCTTTAGATGGAAATAGACCAGACTCAAAAACTGTTTTGAATATGGTAACTCGTATCCAAAATAGAAATCCAGGTTATTCAGATAATCTTTTTTCTAATAAAAACTTGGAAAAAAACGTTATTAATTCAATTAATGGAGCTAACGCTCTTAAACTTGATGAAGAATATGAAGTTAATTCATCAGAAAGCTTAAATGACAATCAAGAAGAGAACAAAACTAATAATCTTGATGAAGAAAAAGAAGTTGTTTCTAATGGAATTTCAATAGAAAATGCATCCTACATAGAAGACAACATAGATATAGACAACCATTCTAATAGCAAAAGAGAAGTAGAAGAAGAAACTCCTCAATTATTTTCTGAAGAAAATCATTATATTGAGACTGATCTAGGCGTGGAAAATCAAATAAATATAGATGAAAAAGAAAATGAAAAACTTTTTGATAGGCCGCTTAGCGAAGAAGAAGAGTTTGAAATACCTGCTTTTTTGAGAAAACAAAAGTTTTAATGTTGACCTTAATTCATAATGAAATCACCCAACACATCGCTGGACATAAATCATATTCCAGTGATGCTGAAAGAGGTTATAAAAATTTGTTCTCCTAAGCAGGGAGACAATATCCTAGACTGTACATTTGGAGGCGGAGGGTATTCTAAAGAGTTATTAAAATTTTCATCCACAAATATAATTGCGTTTGATAGAGATAAAGAAGTTCTGCCTGTAGCAAATTTTATAAAAAAAAAATTTCACAAAAGGTTTAATTTTCATCTTAGTAAATTTAGCAATATCGATAAACTTCCAGAAAGAAGTGTTGATGCTGTAATTTTTGATTTAGGTGTTTCATCATTACAACTTGATAATTTAGAAAGAGGGTTTTCTTTTAAATCAAAAAGTGACTTAGATATGGATATGGGTTTAGCAGCTTTATCTGCGAAAGATGTAATAAATAATTATGATGGCAAAATTTTAAGAAATATAATTAGGCATTTAGGAGATGAAAAGCAAGCATCTTCTATAACAAAAAATATTTTAATTAAGAGGAAATCAACAATTATAAAAACAACCGATGAATTGGTTGATATTATTAAAAAAAGTAAAAAAAAAGTCTTTAATCAAAAAATAGACGTTTGCACCAAAACATTTCAAGCAATTCGTATTTTTGTAAA
>CACKXF010000011.1 GCA_902604065.1 uncultured Pelagibacteraceae bacterium
TTTCCCGAAGCTTACATGCGCAATGAGATTGTAATTAAGAATGGATCTCTCGATCAGTTTTTAATGTCTTTAGTGGAAAATTTAGGAAGAGATGAGATAACTGCTGCAAGTTATCTCTCAAAAAAAACTTTTGAAATCTTTAGATTTTTCTCAAACTTTAATCTGCCAGGCAAATCCAGAAAAAATGTTGAACATCATTATGATATTGGTGGTGAAAAGGGAGAAAAGTTATACGATATTTTTCTTGATAAAAAACACAGACAATATTCCTGTGGATATTGGAAAAAAGATACTGAAACTTTAGAGGATGCACAACAAAATAAAATTGATCATATTATAAAAAAGTTAGATATAAAAAATGGTCAAAAAGTTTTAGATGTAGGTTGTGGTTGGGGTGGTATGGCCCTTGAGCTTGCAAGACAGAAAGGATGTGAAGTAACCGGAATATCTTTAAGTAAAAATCAAATTAATTATTGTAAAAAAAAAGCAAAAGAACTCGGTCTTGATAATCAAGTTTCTTTCAAGCTCGCAGATTACAGAGAAATTATGGGAAAATACGATAGAATTTACTCAGTTGGCATGTTTGAACATGTAGGTAGAAAATTTTATAATAAATTTTTTAAAACTATAAATAAACTACTTAAAAAAGATGGCTCTTTTTTATTACACACTATCGGAGTTGTAGACAAACCTACTCCTCCTAATGAATTTATAAACAAATATATCTTTCCAGGAGGTATTTGTCCTTCATTAAGTCAAATAGTAAAATCTATAGAAAAAACAGGATTAATCGTTGCAGACACCGAAACATTGATACGTCATTATGATAAAACCCTTTTAAGTTGGTTAGAGAGATTTACGGCTAAAAAGGATTTAGTAAAAGATATGTTTGATGAAAAATTTGTGAAAATGTGGTCTTTTTATTTAGCAAGTTGTGCTGCAGCGTTTAGATACAGAGACTTAGTGGTATTTCAATTACAAATTGTGAAAAATTTTGATTCTGCACACCCCACAAGAGACTATATATATTCCTAAAAACTGGTATTTAATTAATATCGGTTATGAAAAAAAAAAAGAAAAAGAAAAAAATTAGAATAAAATCGAAAATTAAAAGAAATACAAAAAAATTCAAAAAAATCAAGAGGAAGAATAAGCGTTCATTAAAAAAAAAACCAAAAAAAATTAAAAAAAACTTTCGACGTAAAAAAAAATTTAAAACAAAAAAACGTTTAATTCTTAGAAAGTCCAAAAGTTCAAAAGAATTTTTTAGAAAAATTATTAGATTACGAGAAAAATTTAAATTTAATATAAAATTAGACTTTAATATTGATAAAGCTTTGCAAAGTTTTTTTCAAGGAATAGCAGATAAAATTAATTCGTTCAAACAAGTTGTAGAAGAGGAGAGAGAGAAGAAAAAATTAGAAGTATTAAAAAGAATGAAACGAGAAAAGGAAGAGATTATCCGTAAAAACAAATTATTAAAACAAGAAGAATTAAAGCTTAAAAAAAATGAAGTTAAGGAAGAAATTAAATTAAACAAAGAGAGAAAAATTGAATTACGGAAATTTATAAGAGAAGAGCAAGCGCAAGTAAGAAAAGAGCAAGCAGAAAAGCAAAGATTGTTTTATGAAAAGATAAAATTAGAGAAGAAGATAGATCAATTTAGAAAAAGAGAGGCTTTAGAAATAAAAAACTTAGAAAAATTTGTTTTAAAACAAGAAAGAGAAAATTATGAAGAGGTTCAAGAAAGAATAGAAAAAATTAAATTAAAATACCAGGCCATAAGAGATCAAAAAATTAGAGAAAGAATTGAGCAATTAGGTATTGAGGTATCTGACCAGGACACTAGAGCAGACTTGCTAGAAAAAGAAAGACAATTTAATATAGCAAGAGAGAAAATTGAAAATAATCTTGAAAGTTATTTCAGGTCAATGTCCTCTTGCGTATTTCAATTGAATCGTAGGTGGTTACCAAAAAAAATGTCGTTACTTAGAGTAATTGATAGACGATATGAAACATCAGAAATATTTATTAAGTTAGATGAAGAGAATGATGAAAACTGGATTATGTTGGTATATTTAAAAGATAATGATCCAAATTCTAATATTGTTGTTGAAGACAAAACTAACCCGGCAAAAAATTTGTCCAATGAATACAAGCCAAATGAAATTTTTAAATTTTCAGACTCTCTAGTAGACTCTCTTACTTCTATGATTGATAGAGAGTATAAAAAAAAATTAAACTAATCTAAAATCTCAGATAATTTTTTTACCTGACCAATATTAAAAATGATTGCATCTTCATCTTCAAAACCAAATTTTTGAGCATTTTTCTTAAATCTTTTTGGGGGCTCCATAATTGGTTCTAATGAAAGAACTACAGTTCCCCAATGCATTCCAATAACTTTTCTACTTTTAAGATCTTTAGCTAGACTTAAAGCTTCTTCCGGATTCGTGTGATAAACAGATTTATCTTTTTTTGGCATTATTGGAAAAAAATTATAAGCCCCGATATTTATAAAAGTAATATCAATAGGACCATACTTATTTCCAAGATCTTTATATATATTTCCTATACCCGTATCGCATGCAAATAAAATTTTTTTATTTTTATACTCAATTAAATAATTGCCCCATAAAGTTTTGTTAGTATCAAAAAGACTTCTTTTAGACCAATGAACTGCTGGTAAAAGCGTAATTTGTAATTCATCATTTATTTCAATTTTTTGGTACCAATCCAATTCATTCACATCTTTAAAACGATTAAAATATTTTGCTAATTTTAAAGGAGTGATTACCTTCGCGCTTTTATGTGGAAAATTTCTAACAGCACTTACATCAAGATGATCGTAATGGTTATGTGTCAAAAGAAGAATATCTGTTTTAGGAATCTCCTCTAACTTTATAGCTGGATCCACATACCTCTTTGGACCGAAAATCAATGGTCCTGTATTTTTTGAGAATAGAGGATCTGTAATAATAGTATTTTCACCTAATTTTATTAAAAAAGTTGCGTGTCCTATCCATGCAACATAATCATTATTTAAATTTTCATTTAAATCTCTTAAAACTTTACTTCTCGGAACCACATGTTCTTTGGGAAAAGTAAGCTTTATTTTTTTTCTTTCCTCGTTAAAAATTTTGTAAGACCATTTCACATTAGGGTCTCTTTTTGGCGATCCTTCCGGGTTTCTAAAAGTCCCATCCGCTAAGTGGTGATAAGGTTTTTCTGCCATAAGGTTAGTTGAAAGTATTATATTTATTATAAGAAAATAGACTGAAAATAATTTCATTAATTTTTTTTATTTTTTGTTTTATCATTTATTTTTTTTCCATATTCCTTTATTTTTTCCCACTCATTTGATGTTTTCGAATCGCTCTCAGCTTTTTTGCTTATGAGTAAAGGTAGCACAATTAATATTCCAAATATTAAAATGATAGCAATAATAAGGGATAATGACATTATCCCTTATTAGCACACTTTTGTTTTTTTTATAAATAATTTAACTATTTAAACAATGTTTTTTATTGATTCTCTTATCAAAGTCCTTGATTGCTTCTTTTGAGACAAACCAGATAAAAGAGGACTCTTGAATCTGTTTTGAGTCCGCAACAGTACATTTTTTGCCTAATTTTATTTTTGCTACATTACCACTGGCACAGTTTGTCAACATAAGCAGTAAAGCTGCAATTGATAGTATTTTCATAATACTTTACTTAAATATAAATTTGGCAAATAGGTTGTCGTAAAATTGTTCAAAATAAGAGTAATATTATAGTAAGTTGAAGTTATAACAATAAATACATATATTCTTGGAATGGATCACAAATTCAAAGTTAGAATATATTATGAGGATACTGATGCAGGACAAGTAGTATTCTATGCTAATTATTTTAAATTTACTGAGAGGGCTAGAACAGAACTTATCTATGAAAAACTAAAACTCAAACACCTAGAATTGAAAGATAAATTTGATGTCATTTTTGTGGTTAAGTCTTTGTCATGCAAATATATAGCACCAGCTAAATTTGAAGATGATTTACTGGTTGTTACAAAAATTTTAGAAAAAACCCCGGTGAGATTGATGTTTGAACAGAATATAGAAAAAGCTAATAAACTGATTTTTAAATCTACAATTGAACTAGCGGTAGTTTCTTCAAAAGGTAAAATTACTAAGCTGCCAGACGAACTTTTGTCCTTAATTTAATTTTTTATTAAATGCTAGCTTGTAATTTTCAAAAAAATTGTTAAAAATATTCTGTGAAAGCAAATTCTCCAAATAAAGTAGCTATTATAATGGGTAGTAAAAATGACTATCCTGTAATGAGAGATTGTGAGCAAATTTTAAAAAAATTTAAGGTTAAAAATGAAGTTTTAATTGTAAGCGCACATAGAACTCCAGAAAGACTTTTTAAATTTGCAAAAAATGCACATAAAAATTATTCCGTTATTTGTGCTGGAGCAGGACGAGCGGCCCACCTAGCGGGAATGTGTGCTTCTTTAACAAAAATCCCAGTAATTGGAGTTCCGATCAAAGATAAAAAGACCGACGGAATTTCTGCTCTATTTTCAGTTTCAGAAATGCCAAATGGAATACCGGTAGCTACTACTGCTATTAATGGAGCACTGAATGCTGGATTACTCGCAATTTCAATAATTGCATTACAAGACAAAAAAGTCAGACTTAAACTTGAAAGTTATAGAGTTAAACAAACTAAATCTGTGAAAAAAAAACCAAGATAAATGTCAAAATTTATTCGTTTAGGAGTAATTGGTGGAGGTCAACTAGGTTCGCTTTTATGCACCGCTGCAAAAAAGTTAAAAGTGGAAACAATTGTTCTATCAGATGACAAAGATGGCCCAGCACAAAAATTTTGTGATCATTTTATTTATAGTAAATATGAAAATAATGAAAAATTAAAAGAATTTATCAGCAAAGTTGACGTTGTAACCTATGAATTTGAAAATATTCCTTTTAATTTTTTGAACTTAATTGAAAAAGAGAAAAAAGTTTTACCTTATCCAAAAATTAATAAAATTGCTCAAAATAGAAAACTTGAAAAGACTTTTGTTAATAAACTAGGAATTAATACAACGAATTGGGTTTACATAAAATCAGCTGAAGATATAAAAAAAAATCAACAACTACTACCAGGAATACTTAAGTCAAACACACTAGGTTACGATGGTAAAGGTCAATTTGTTATTAATTCTTTAGATGATGTAAAACAAAATTGGTGTTTTACATCTGATTATATTTTAGAAAAAAAAGTTAATTTAAAAAAAGAAATTTCAGTTGTAATTGCTAGATATATAGACGGTACATTATCATATTATGAACCTATCGAGAATGTTCATAAAGATCAGATTTTATATAAATCAAAAATACCTGCTGATATAAGTGATAAAATTTTTAAAGATGCAATTAATAATGCAAAAAAAATTGCAGAAAATTTTTCATATATAGGTGTTCTAACTGTAGAATTTTTTATTACAGAAAATGATGAATTATTGGTAAATGAAATCGCTCCACGTTTTCACAACTCAGGCCATCTTACTATTGAAGCATTTAATATCTCTCAATTTGAAAATCATATTAGAGCAGTTTGTGATTTAGGGTCAAAACCTATTAAAAAAATTTCAAATGCAGAAATGTACAATGTTTTAGGTTTTGAAATTCAGGATTTTAAAAAAAAAGCTTTTAAGAAAAATGAATTTTTTCATGACTATTTAAAGAAAGAACCCAGGGCAGGAAGAAAAATGGGTCATCTTACAATATTTAAAGATTAATTATTGAATAGTTATTCTAAACATTTTCCTGTCGCCATTAAATGTTGTTGCAGCGTGAAGCATAGAACGATTTGACCATAGAGCTATGTCACCTTTCTTCCAACCAAAACTAAATGAAAAATCTTTTTTAATTTGATGAGATGATAAATAATTAATTAATTCCTGCTGCTCTGACGTCAAATCAACTATTCCAACAACATGACCAGGTGAGCAATAAATTGTTTTTCTGCCTTCAATAGATTGAACTAATTTATGTTCAGACTTTATTTCTTTTGTACCACTAGTGCCATGATCTACCATCCTTAATTCTCGTGTTTGTGCTATTTTTCCTTGAGAAGAAAAAATACCTTTTAAATTTTCAATCTTATCTTTCATATCTTTTGGTAGTGCTTCATAAGCAAGAAATTGGTTATAAAATAGAGTGTTTCCTTTTCCTTCATCAGGAACTTCAATTGCTTGTAAAAAAGTAAATCTAGGAGGATTTTCTAAATAGGAAGAGTCTGTGTGAGGACCTTCTCCAAAACTTTTTCCAGTATCAGTTTTTTTTCTCTCTATGACGTAAATATCTTTATAATCATTGTGCGGTTTCAGCATAGGATATTTCGCTGGAGTCCCGAAATTTGATGAAAAATTGATATACTCTGAGGGATTTAGGTTTTGATTTTTAAAAAAAAGTACTCCATAGTTGTTGAGTAAATTTTTTATTTCGTCAATTTGTTCTTTTTTTACAGTTTTTAAGTCAGTATAGATAAAGCATCCGACTTTATTGTTTGTTGCTTCAAATTTTATTTCAGTCATAGAAAATTTTAAACTAAATTATATCAATTTGGCAATGGGTTAATTAGCTCTTTATAATTATTTTTTGGGTTATTAATCTCAAGTCCTATTTGATAATAATCGAGCTTAGGTGGCTTGATAGATTGTAAAACCTCATAGGCATTGTTTTTTAGATTCAAATAGTCATTTATCTTAGATTTATTTATTATTAATGGTTGACGGTTGTGAATCTTAGAATTGTCACCATCTGCTTCTCTTGTGATAATGCTAAATTGATTATTTTCAAAAACTCCAGCAAAATACATTAAGTCATTTTCATTTTTAAATTTAAAACAATATGGAATTTTTTTATTTTCTTCAGATTTTGACCATTCATAAAAATAACTACAAGGTACCAACAATCTATTTTTCGAAATTAATTTTTTAAAATAGGGTTTGGTCAAACTTTCAAATCTTGTATTATGTAGGCGTCTAAAACCCTCTTTATCTTTAGCCCAACCAGGTAAAATACTCCAATGACAAAGCTCTAAAGCACGTCCGTTGCTGTATTTTTTTATTACGGCTACTTCTTGTCCAGGACTTATATTAAAATTATTTATGTTATCTACTTTTCCAATTACAGTTTTAACTATATCCGAAGTTGCCTTAATTATATTGGTTTGAGCAAATCTTCCACACATTGAAAACTTATTTTACAAATTCTTTTATTCTTTCTAAAGTTGACTTGACTGGACCGTCATATTCTATTGAATAAGAATTAGTTCTTGTAAGGACATCAATACCCTTTGTAAAAATAAAAATAAAAAACAATATAAAAAAAACAACAAATATTTTTGCTGGATTATAATTTCCTGTTTCAAATACACTTTTTTGTTCGACTTTAGCTTTGTGAAAAAATTTAAAAGTAATATATACAGCTATTATTAATCCTATATGTGCTAGCACTACTCCGGCCCAACCCCATATAAAACTAGTTAAACTAAATACGTATAGACTGAAAACAGTTGACCATACAAAAGATAATACAATTAAAATTTGAAGCCTAACAGTTTTTGGAAGCGATCTTAAATCATTCTTTGAATCGTCAAACATAATATTTGCACAAGATATCATCCAATTTTTTATACTTTCCATAATTAATTTATATACTTTTTAGATAAAAATTAAAATTTATAATTTTCTAGCTAAATCTCTTACTCTGTTCATGTAACTTTTAAACTTCTCCTGCGACATTCCAGGTAATACCTCATAAAATCTTATATAACTAGTTTTCATCCCTCCTAGCTTCAAAACTCCTGCTTTAATTCTTCTAAAAGGAATATTTTGAAACCAAGTTTGTATTGAAAACCAATTACCACCATAGGTCATAGACATAATTGCTTTTTTATTTTTCATTGCTCCAGCCACTGGATAACCCCAATTACCAACTAATCTTTTAAAAGAAAAGAACCATTTAGGAGCAAGCACAAGATCTATCCAGTTTTCTAAAATTGCCGTAGCTCTTAAATTGTAGCAAGGAGATATCATGAATAAAACATCACTTTTCTCTAATCTTTTTCTATAATCTAAAATTTGTGTACTAGGCTCAGATCCGTCGTAAAAAGGCATAGGTTTTTCTTCATGTAAATTTACCAGATCAATCTCGTGACCTAATTTTTTTGCCTCTGAACAAAAGGTATCTCTAATTTCTTGATTGAAACTTTTATTTATATTGTGATGTCCATAAACAACAAATATTCTACTCATTTACTCCTTTTACTTATTTTTTTTTAAAATATCTAATTATTTCTTGTACTCTAATAAACTTAATTCCAAAAACAAACCCTAAACCAATGCCATACCATACAGCTCCTGCTAAACCATATCCATCTATACTAATATCAACTTCATAATAGGTTTGAATTTTTCTAACAAAATAATAAAAAATTAAAGAACCAATAAACCCATTAATAAAAAAAAATTTATTTATCCTTTTCAATTTTGTCCTTCCAAAAAAAGACTCCTGTACCACCCCCTATTAATATAGCAGATACTATCCATGCTGATTCGTGCTTTACAAATATAGTTATTACCCCTGCTATCACTAGAAGCACACCTAAATGTCTATTTTTCATAATTAATCCTATATTGACTTTTATGAAGGTTATACAATAGAATTGAAATACCATCCACATGGTCAGAAAGTGGCTCATCTACATGAGTTAAAAGTAGGTTGAATAAACAAACAAGGAGTATGCATGGATAGACATACAAAATTGTTAAAAGAATTCAGCCTAAAAAAAACACAGGCTGAACTTTTAAACAAGCTAAGAAAATCCAGAAAAGCCATCGATACAGGCAAGTCAGGTACTTTTGGTTATAGATTAAAGCAAGGTACTAATGCTGGAAAAGTTCTTAAACATTTAAAAAAGACCTCGGATAACATTTAACTCTTGTAGGGGCAGGACTATACTGCCCCTTAATCAAATAATTTAATAGCCAAATTCTATTTTTAATTATAAAAAAGATCTATATGGAATCAATGCTAGTAATATTAGTAATATTATTAATAATTTTAAATCTGAGTATAATTTATTTTTTAACTCGAAAAAAAGAAAAAGAGCAAATTCAAGATACTACTCAAATATTAAAAGATGAAATAAACTTATTAAAAAATAGTTTTAGCAACTCATTTGGCGACATGTCCAAAGAGATAGCTAAAGATATGACAGGCGCTCTTACAAGAGTTGATGAAAAAGTTGGTATTTTTAATAAACAAGTTGAAGATTTAAATAAAAGCCAAGATAGCTTCAGTAGAATTTTATCAGGTGTTAAACAATACGGTGTTCTCGCTGAATTTTCATTAGGATCTCTACTGAAAGATTTGCTCCCGGCATCACAATATCTTGAAAATGTAAAAACGAAACCAGAAGAAACATCTGACACAGTTGAATTTGCTGTTCGTCTTCAAGATGTTCTAGTGCCTATAGACAGTCATTGGCCGATAGAAAAATTCAAAGCTATCGATGAAGCTTTTCAAAATAAAGATAAGGAGGCTTTAAATAATGCAAGAAAAGAATTAGCAGCAGCGTTTAAAAATAAAGCTAAAGCTGTAAATTCGAAATATATATCACCGCCTAAGACAACTGACTTTGCAATTATATATGCTCCCACCGAGGGTCTATTTGCTGAATTGTCTAGTTATAGAGATCCAAAAACAAAAGAACTCTTATTACAAGAGCTTAGAAATAAATACAAAATAACAGTAGCTGGACCAAATACATTATCGGCACTTTTGCAATCATATCATTTAGGATTTCAAACTTTGAAAGTTCAACAACATGCCACTCAAATTTATGGAGACTTAAGAAATATTTCTAATCGATTTGAAAAACATTTTGAAGGGATTAAAGATTTAAGAAAAAAATTAGAACAAGCAATTTCTGCTACAGATAATTTTGGTCGAGATGCTCGATCGATAATGAATACCTTAGGAAGCATTAAGGATCCAGAGCAAATCGATAAAGCTCTAGATGAAAACAATCAAAAGATTAAAATTTTAAAATAACCGATAATGTCAAATTTTGTTTTCTATGATTTTGAAACAAGCTCATCTAACAAATACTGGGGTCAAATAATTCAAATCGGAGCTATTCTAACTAATGAAAATTTAGAGGAGTTAGATCGTTTCGACGCCAGATGCAGGCTTAGCCCAGGAATAATACCTGAAGCAATGGCTTTAATAGTGAATAAAACATCACCAGCAATGTTAAAAAAATCTAATTTATCTCATTATGAAATGATAAGACAGTTTGTTGAGACACTTAAAAAATGGGGAAAATCCACTTACATAGGATTTAATAGTATCGAATTTGATGAAGAATTTTTAAGATGTACCCTTTTTCAAACGTTAGAATATCCATATATTACTAGCACAAATGGAAATACTCGAGGAGATATATTAAGTTTAGCTAGAGCTGCAAATCTTTATTATCCAAAAACACTTAAAAATTCTGTAAATGCAAAGGGTAATGATGTTTATAAACTAGATCAAATGGCTCCATTAAACGGCATAGACCATGGTGATGCTCATAGCGCAATCGGAGATGTAATAGCAACTTTAGGTATAGCAAAACTAATAGCTAAAAAAGCTCCTAATGTATGGAAAGCAAGCTTAATGACTTTGGACAAAAACCAAACTTTAAAATTAATAAAAGAAGAAGAATACTTTTGTACGAACGAGTATTTTTATGGAAAAAGCAGGCCTTATGTCCAAACATTTATTTGCCAACACCCACAATATCAATGGCCGTTATGTTTTGATTTAAGACATGATCCAAGTATTTATTTAAAAATGCCTATTCAAGAATTAACATTAGCTATGAAAAAGCAACCTAAATTTATAAGAACCGTCAGGCATAATAAACATCCTGTGATTATGAATCCAAATTATGGAACAATCTTTGATGAATATAAAATTATAGGATTAAAAAAACTTAAAGAGAGAGCAAATTTAATAAAAGAAAATAAAGATTTTGCAGAAAAAATTACAAGCATTAAACAGTCAGAAATTGAAGAAAAAGAATACACTAAATCGCAAGAAGATCTTACTCCTGAGGAAAGTATATATGATTTTTCTCAATCCAAAAAAGAAGACAATAAAATTATGTCCGAGTTCCATAGTCAAAATTGGGATAAAAAATTATCCGTAATATCTAAATTTAAAGATGAAAGGCTTAAATATTTTGGAAAAAAACTTATGTATATGGAAAAACCTGATTTACTTAATAAAGAAGATTACAATTCAATCCATAAAGATATTGCTAAAAGGCTATTAAGTACGAATAATGAAAAATGGAACACGATTCCCAGGACTTATGCAGAAATTGATACGTTAAGGGCCAAATTTGAGAAAGAAGAACAAAAAGAAAAATTAGAAATACTTGATGATATTAACGCATACGTTGAAGAGTTAGAAAAATTATACTCAAAAGTTTAGTTGACTTTAAAAGAAAAATAACTATTTAAGTTATATGCCAACAAAACCAGTAACAGATAACTCTTTTGAAAACGAAGTTATTAAGTCTGATAAACCCATAGTAGTAGATTTTTGGGCAGAATGGTGCGGGCCATGCAAACAAATAGGACCTGTATTAGAAGAAATCTCCAACGAAATGAGCGACCAAGTAATTATTGCTAAACACAATATAGATCAAGAACCTAACATTCCTACTAAGTATGGCATTAGAGGGATACCAACAATGCTATTGTTCAAAAGTGGAGAACTTAAAGCCACTAAAGTCGGAGCAACTACTAAAAGCAATATTCTCTCTTGGATTAAAGAAAATATTTAATTTTTATTTAAAATATTTCCACATTGATATAAAGAACCAAAAACACAAATAATTTTTTTTTGTTTTGTAGTAATTTTTTTTAATGCTTCGCTAAAACTTTTAGATGGAGAGGCATTGATAGAATTTCTTTTTGCTATTGATGCAAGAGTGTAGGGGGACATTGAATTCTTTTCTCCATCTATGGGAACCGTATATATTTTATTAAAAACGCCCTTAAACTGCTTTATGAAGCTAGAAGGTTCTTTGTTTTTCATCATACTCCAAATTCCATATTTATTTTTTTTTATTGTTTTTAAATATTCAGATAAATTTTTACCACTCACATCGGAATGACATCCATCTATTAAAAGTTTTTCTCCAGCCTTAAGTTTTTTTCTTAGTTTACCAGAATTTAAAAATTGAATTCTTCCCTCAAACACCAATTTTGGCAAGGCTTTTTGAATGACTTTTTTTTTAATACCCATATCCAAGGCAATCTTAATTGCCATAGCAATGTTGTTTAATAAACCTTTTGATAAAATTTTCAAATTTTTTAAGGGTATTAAATTATTTTTATCTTTAAAATAAAAATTATTATATTTTTTTATAATTTTCCAGTTTTTTGAATAAATTTTCTTACTCAAATTATCTTTTAAAATGTGTTTTATTTTTTTTTCATTTTTAGAGTTTTGCTTTCCAATATATATATTCGTAAAATTACATAAAAACCCCACTTTTTGTAATATAATTTCATCAATTGTTTTTTTTTTTACAAAATTTAAATGTTGTTTGTTTATATTTACAACAGCTTGTAGTTTCGGAAAATCAAAAACATTTGTAGAGTCTTTTGCAAATAAAGCTCCTGCCTCAACAAGATTATAGTCATTATTATTTTGTGATGCATTAATGATATAAATTAATGTCAATGCCTCAAAAGTTGTCAATGGAATTTTTAAATTTTCAATTTTTTTTATTGTTTTTTTTATTTCATTGTAAGAAAGATATCTATTTCCCATCCAAAATCTTTCATTAATACTTTTTAAACTTGGAGATATATAAGCACTAGTAGTTTGTCTATTTTCTTCTATAAAAGACTTTAATGAATTTAATACTGAATATTTACCGTCTGAACCAAGAATATTAATAACATTTTTTAATTTTCTTTCAGGATTATCAAGTTTACTAAGAGCTAACTTCATTCTTCTTAGGTCAAAATTAACAGTTTTTTTGAAATGTTTGTTAGCTAGCTGATTGTAAAGTTTTATCGATTGTGACGACATTTTCAGCTTCTTTTTTAGCCTGACTTTCAGATTTTTTCAACATTACGCTTAATAGCGTTCCTATTGTTGAGTTTAAATACTTTCTCTCAACAACTAGATCAATTCCACCATGATCTTTAACATATTCAGCAGTCTGAAATTCTGCTGGGAGAGTTTCCCTTACCGTATCTTGTATTACTCTACGTCCTGCAAAACCAATAGTTGCTTTAGGCTCTGCAATTAATATATCCCCTAACATGCCCCATGAGGCAGTAACCCCACCAGTTGTTGGATCGGTTAAAACTACTATGTATGGCAAATTATTTTTTTTAAGCTCATTAATAGCGAGAGTTGTTCTTGTCATTTGCATAAGAGCTATAGATGACTCCATCATTCTTTGTCCACCGCTGCAACTAAAAAATATGTAGGGTGTCTTGTTGTTAATTGAATGCTGAACTCCAGCAATAAATGCTTCTCCTGAAGCTGCACCAAAAGAGCCTCCAATAAATCTAAAGTCTTGAGCTCCTATTGTTACCTCAATATTATTAACTTTTCCTGTTGCTATTAATATAGCATCGTCCTGACCTGTTTTTTTTCTAGCTACTTTTAATCTATCGGTATATTTTTTATTATCTGTAAAATTTAATGGATCATCTTTAGGTAAAGGTGTTTCTAATATTTCAAAGGCCCCATTATCCAAAAACATCTTAAATCTTTCTTTACAAGATAATTTATGATGGGCCCCACATTTTGGACAGCAATTGTAATTATTCTTAAAGTCTTCTTTATAAATTAAATTTTTACACTCACAAGAAATCCAAAGAGTTTCATCAGCTGTAGACGTCTTTTTTTTAAAAAGTGACTTTATTTTTGGTTTTATAAATTTAGTTATCCAGTTCAAATAATTTTCCTTTTAAGGTTTTTTACCATTTTATTTAACTTTGTGACAGGATTTTGTCCTCCCTCCAAAGATTTGCTTATACTTCTACATAATTGAGAGCCAACAACTAAGCCATCAGCTAATTTTAATGAAGAAATAGTTTTTGTTGTAATGCCAAAACCTATTACTAAGTTTTTTGCAGAATTTATATTTTTTATTTTTTGGTAATTTTTTAAAATCTTTTTTGAACTAACTTTCAGCTTTCCACCCGTAGTTGATAACATACTAATATAATAAATCATTTCATGAGAGTCTTTTATAATTCCCTTCATTCGTTTTAAAGTAGTAGTGGGAGAAATTAACTGAACATAACAAACTGAAAACTTTTTGCATTTTTTTGCAAAAGATTTATTTTCAGGCCATGGTAAATCAACAATTATAATTCCATTAACACCTGAGGTTTTACATTTTTTTAAGAAGTTATTCTCTCCATATTGTAAAACTAAATTATAATAGCCCATTAAAATTAAAGGATGATTTTTTTTATAACTCTTAAATTTTTTTGCAATTTTAAACACATCATTAATCTTAATGCCTGCTTTTAAAGCTCTATGTGAGCTTTCTTGAATTTGTCCTCCATCGGCTATTGGAGTATTATGAGGAAATCCCAATTCGATAATGTCGGCATATTCTGAAATTGATTTAAGTATTTTTAATGAGCTATTCTTATTGTTATCTCCGGCAACAGTATAAGTCAAAAGAGCTGGTCTTTTTTCTTTTTTACATTCTCGAAATTTATTTTCAATTAAATTTATCATCTAGAATAATGCCCTAATCGTTTTTTAATTATATCTTTGTCTTTTAAAGAGTCGCCGCAACTATTAACTATAAGTATGTTGTCTTTTTTTAATTTCGGAGCTATTTTAATAGCCTCTGCGAAAGCATGTGACGGTTCTAAAGATGGAGAAATTTTTTCTAAACTACTGACTAGTTTAAATGCCTCCAAAGCATCCTCATCGCTTATTGCAGTATACCTAGCTCTCTTAATATCTTTTAAGTAACAATGTATTGGAGAAATTCCTGGATAGTCTAGACCAGCGCTAATTGACTCCGTTTTTCCTATTTGCCCTTCCTTATCTTGTATCACATATTGTTTCGCGCCATGTAAAATTCCGATTTTAGAATTATTAGTTAAAGGTGCCGCATGAAGCTTGCTGTTTCTAGGACCGCCTGCTTCTACACCAATTAATTCTATTTGATTTTTATCATAATTAATAAACTCATTCCAAAATCCTAAAGCCGAACTTCCTCCTCCTACACAATTTATAAGTTTTAATTTTTTTGGAATTTTTCCAAACTCACTTTTAATTTGCAATATTAACTCTCTTGAAATCTGTGATGTACTCCAAGCACATATTTTTATAAATATATTAGGACCTACAGTAGAGCCAACACACATTGCAGTAGAATCACAATTAGATACCCAGTAACGCATACATTCACTTACTGCGTCCACTAAAGTCTGACTACCAGTTGTAACAGGTATTATTTCAGCCCCGTTTTCTCTCATAGCTTTAACGTTAGGTTTTTGCCTTTTTATATCTTTTGCTCCCATAAAGATTTTACATTTAAGACCAAATTTTTTAGCTGCCATAGATAACATCTTACCTGCGTAACCAGCACCAGTATCTCCAACTATGTATTTTTTTCCAGATTTTTTTGCAATTAAACAATGAACTGTAGCATTATATATTTTATGAGCTCCTCCATTAGCCTCGGATACTACTTTTGCGTAAATTTTAGCTCCACCTATAAATTTACTTAAATTTCTCAAGTATATAAAAGGAGTAGGAGATCCAATATAGTTTTTAAAATAGTAATCTCTTTGCTCTATAAAATTCCTATTATTCCTGAGCTTTTCAAATAAAACTGTAAGATCATCAATAGGTTTTTTAAGGGTTTCAGGAATAAAATTTCCACCAAATTTACCACCATAAAAAAAATTTTTGTCGTGTTTATCAATAATTAATTTAGATTTTTTCATTTATTTTATTCACCTCATTTAAAAATTTTCTTATTTTCTTAATATCTTTTACTTTATTTGTTTCTAAAGAGCCAGAAACATCAACAATATCTGCAAGATTTGCTAGGCTACTAACATTTTTAGTATTAATATTGCCCGCTACCATTTTTATAATATTTTTAGGAATAAATTTAATCCAATTATAATTCCAACTTACACTTTTTTCATAGCCTGAACTATCCCATAGAATAATATCAGCAAAATTTTTAAAATTTTTGTAGTTTGCTACATCTCTCTCTTTTTTAATTTGCAAGGCTTTAATTATTTTTATTTTAGTTTTTTTTTTAGCAGATATAATAAATTTTTTATTCAAATCACCATATAACTGCATAAAGTCTAGATTTAATTTAGTGTATTTAAGAAATTCGTATTCTGAAGGATTAACTAATACCCCAACAAATTTCGTTTTATTTTTTTTGATATTAAGTAAATTTTTGGCTTTTTTGAAACTTAGGTTTCTATGGCTTTTGGGATAATTTAAAATAAAACCACAAAATGAAACATTATTGTCTATACAGAATTTTAATTCTTTCTTTCGTGTTATACCACAAACCTTAACTTTCATCTTAGGATAATGAATTGATTAATTTTTGCATATTCAGTTTAGGGTTTCCTATAGTAATACTTCTTCCTATAACTATGGCATTAGCCCCATTTTTAAATGCCATTAGTGGAGTTGTTACTCTTTTTTGATCTTGAATTTTATCACCACTCAAGCGAATACCAGGTGTTATAATTTCCATACCTTTGCAAATTTTTTTTAAATATTTTACTTCATGAGCAGAGCATATTATTCCGTCAAGTTTTGCTTTTCTTGCTAATTTAGCGTGTAACTTTACAGTATCTTTAATTGTTTTTTTATAACCTATAGCTTTAAAAGCCCTAGGTGATAAACTTGTTAAAACACTAACACCTAAAATTTTTATATTTTTATTAATTTTTTTTGCTTCCTTTTTAACACATTTGATCATTTCATACCCTCCATTTATGTGAACGGTAATGTAGTTAATATTTTTAAGATCCCTTAAAGATTTTAATGCTGCAGTAGCTGTATTAGGAATATCATTTATTTTAAGGTCTAAGAATACGGGAATTCTTTTTAATTTAGAAATAAAATTTCTTCCACCAGCGCTATAAAAAAACTCTAATCCAAATTTATATCCAATTTTATAATTTTTAATTTTTAAATTAGTGCCTCTAATAACCGTTTTAGCTTTCGGGATGCTCGAAGTGTCACATGCTACAAAAATTTTTCTCATTTGTATTATGTATTTATTATTTCTTTCAGTCTTTTACTAGCCCTAAATCTAGCCTTATTTTTTTTTGGGACATATATGGATTCTCCAGTCTTAGGATTTCTAGCATTTCGTTTTTCTTTAACCTCCTTAATAAAAAAAGTCCCAAACGATCTAATTTCTACAGATTTTTTAATTGATAAAGAATTAGAGATGCTTTCAAAAAAAGTGTTTAATATCTGCAGAAGAATTTTTTTGTCTAAATGTTTATTTTTTTCTTTGAGTTTTTTTAATATTTTAGATCGTGACAATTACTTATCTTTTTTTTTAGTGCTTTTTCTTCCTAGTGCTTTTTCAAATATTCCTTTAAGGGTAGCGCCTGATTTGGTTGCACCTTCTCCAAATTTAGCTACTAAACTTTTCTCTTCATCTATCTGAGCCGCTTTGACGCTTAATTTAATCTTTCTTTTCTCAGTATCTAATTCTGTAATCTTTGCGTCTAGAGCATTACCAGGCGAAAAGACTTCTGGCCTTGCATCTGCAGAAGTTTTGGCTAAATCTGCCTTTTTAATAGAAACTATTAGTTTTTTTTCATTATCTATAGAAACCTTTACTCCTGTTTTCATTACTTCATGAACTCTGGTAGTAATAACATCGCCAACATCTTTCTTATTTTCTTTAAACCAGTCTAGTGGGTCTTTGTCCAAGGCTCTTTTAGAAAATCTTATTTTTTCATCTTTAACTTCAATTACTTTTACTTCAATCAAATCATTTTTTTTGTAAGAGTCTAAATTTTCTATTTTTTCATCAAAATTTAATTCTTTGTAGTGTAGCATCCCAACAAGCCCCGAGTCTAACTCGCCAAAAATTGCTTTGTCAGTAATATTTTTAATTTTAATTTTAACTTTTTTACCTACTGAGTCAGCTATTTTATTCCAAGGGTTTTCTAAAGTCTCTCTATAAGATAGTGATATTCTCTTAGCTTCTTTATCAATATTTATTATTTTAACTTTTACGTTTTGTGAAGGTGATAAAACTTTACTAGGTTGAACATTTCGATTTTGCCAAGATAATTCACTGTTATGTATTAGCCCTTCAACCCCCTCCTCTAATTTGACAAATACACCATAGTCCATAAGTTTTGTGCAAGAACCATCATAAATTTCTCCAATCTTAAATTTTTTAGATAAATTTTCATAAGGATCTTCCGTTAAAGCTTTAATTGATGCTGACACTCTATTAGTTGTTTTGTCGATTTTTGTAATTTTAACTTTAAGGCTTTGCCCAATTGTAACTAAGTCGGCAGGTTTCTTTACTCTTCCATAAGATAAATCACTTACATGCAAAAGAGCATCTATACCATCTATGTCTAAAAAAATTCCCCAATCAGTAGTAGCTTTAACTTTTGCATTTTCTACAATGTCACCTTCTTTTAAATTTTTAAGAGCTTCTTTTAGTTCGGCGTTTTTACTTTTTTCTAGCACTGCTCTTCTGCTAGTACAAACATTCCCTCTTTTTTTATCTATTCTAGTTGCAATCACTTTAATAGGTGTGTTCATAAGATGATCTACTTTTTTAAGTGGTCGAACGTCTATCTGTGAAGAAGGCATAAAAGTCGGAAGGCCATCAACGTTACAAACATAGCCACCTTTAACTTTACCAGTAATTAATCCAGTAACTTCCTCTTGAGTTTCAAAAACTTTTTCCATTTTTTTCCAAGCAGCCATTCTTTTTGCTTTTTCTCGAGAAATCACTATCTCTCCTTTAAAGCTTTCAATTCTTTCTAAATAAACATCTACTTTTGAACCTACTTTTAATTTGTCAAAGTCTGAGTCATTTTTAAATTCTTCTATAGGTATCATTCCTTCCATTTTAGCTTTGCAATCTACGACTACAAAATTTTTGGTAATTTCAGTAACTACAGCTTTTATAATTTCGTTTTCTTTAAGTTTACGTTCTTTAAAATCTTCATCTAATAAAGATTTAAATTCATCGTATTTAGGATTAGTTTCAGAAGGGTATTTTTGACCTAGTTCAGTTGCCATATTTATTTTTTATCACTCTATCAATATGTTTCGACATTTTTTTAATCATTTCGTTTTTGTTTAATTTTCCGGTGTGGATTTCTAGCGCATCTCTATGTTTGAGTAAAGGGCTATGTTTTCTGTTTTTATCCCTTAAATTACGTGATTTTATTGACTTTTTCACCTCAAGTAGTTTTATTTTAGAATTGTATTTTTTTAATTCTTTATACCTTCTTTTTGCGGCAATATCTAAATCACAAGTGAAATAAAATTTTACATCCGCACCTGGCAGTATTTCAGTCGAAATATCTCTTCCTTCTATAATACATTTTCCATGTTTTCTAGAGAAGGCAATTTGATAATTCTTTAAAATATCTCTAATTTTTTTTATCTTTGCTATTTGAGATGTGTGATTAGAAACTCTTTGAGAGTTCAAGTTTATTTTTTTTTGTATTTTACTTATATTTAATTTTTTAAATATTTTTTTTAGAAAAAGGATCTTGTTTTTTGGTTTTTTTTGAAGCAGAAGAAAACCAGCATATCTATATAACATTCCTGAAGATAAAAACTTCAATTTATATTTTTTTGAAATTAATTTAGCTCCAGTAGTTTTTCCACTAGCGGCTCCTCCATCACAACTAATAACTATTTTCATATTATTTTTTTTCAAATTTTCCTCCTAAATTTTTTATTATTTTTAAAAAGTTAGGAGAAGAGGTGTTAACAGTCTCAAAATTATTTATTTGTGTTTTAGCGCCAGTAATTAAAGCTAATATTGAAGCCGACATACAAATTCTATGATCTCCTAAATCAGGTACTTTAATATTCTTCTGGGTTAATACCTTTTTATTACTTCCAAAGATTTTGAGATTTTTATTTTTATAAATGGAAGATATTCCTATTTGTTTAAGGACTTTTTGCATTTCTTTTACTCTGTCACTTTCTTTATTTGATAAATCTTCTATGCCATAAAAATTTGAAACTCCGTTTATTAAAGCTGACATTACAAATAAAATTGGATATTCATCGGTAGTGTTTAAGTAATATTTTTTAGATGCATTTATGGGCTTTAACTTACTGCTCTTTACTATAATATCACCAACTTTCTCATTATTAATATTTTTTATATTTATAAAATTAATTTTAGCTCCACTTTTTTTTAATAAAAGATAAAAGCCAATTCTTGTTGGGTTCAATCCGACATTTTGGATTTTTAATTGAGAACTACTTTTTAGTAAAGTTAAAGCAGTAAAAAACGCAGCCGAAGATGGATCTCCAGGAACCCTAATTTTAAACTTATTTAAATAATTTTTACCGATTACAGTTATTGATTTTTTTTGGGTAGTAACTATTTTAATCGTTTTTTTGTTTGCACTTAACATTTTCTCAGTATGGTCCCTACTATAGTTCTTTTCATTGATAATAGTTTCTCCATAAGAATTTAAACCAGCAAGTATTACCGCACTTTTCAATTGAGCAGAAGTGCCCGATTGATAATTGATACCTACAGGATAATTAGAAGAAATAATTTTTAGTGGGAAAGTAAATTTATTTTTTGGATGAAACTCTGCTCCAAATTGATTCATCAGATCAATTAATTTTTTCATATTTCTTTTGTTAAGAGATTTATCACCCGATAGTGCAATTTTAATATTTGGTGTTGTAGAAAGAATTCCTATAATCAACCTAGCTAATGTTCCTGAATTACCAAGATTTAACCTTCTCAAATTTTTTACTCGTAAAGACCCTAGACCTTTTCCATAAATTTCATATTTTTTATTTTTTTTCTTTAAAATTTTGATCCCTAAACTTTTTAAACAATTTATTGTTGAATATACATCTTCTGACTCCAAAATATTTTCAGCGATTGATATACCTTGACTTATAGAACCAATCAAAAAAGATCTTATAGAAATAGATTTATCACTGTCTACTACAATTGCTTTTTTAAAATTACCAATAGGTTGTGAGATGATTAAAGAAAATTTTTTTGAACTCATTAATTTGAAGAGTACTGATTTCCAAAATATAATTGTATAGCTTTCGATGATTTTAATATTTCATTAGGAGTACCTTGAGCTATAATCGATTGTTCGCCTAAAACATAAGCTCTATCTACAACATCAAATAAATTTCTCACTTGGTGATCTGTTATTAAAATTGAGCAACCGTAAGATTGAATTTTTAATATATATTTTTGGATATCTTGAACAACTATTGGATCTAATGCTGCCATAGGCTCATCCAACAAAATGACTTTTGGTTTGTTAATCATTATTCTTGCCATCATAAGCCTTCTAACTTCCCCTCCGGATAGTACGTTACTATTTAGCGTTCTTAAATGTTGTAAATTAAATTCATCAAGGAGTTTTTCAGTAATTCTTCTTTGCTCTTCAGAACTTTTAATTGATAGTTGGCAAATGCCTAACAAGTTATCGTAAACAGACATGTTAAAAACACTTCTTTGTTGACTAAGATAGCCTAATCCCAACTTTGCTCTTTCATGTATAGGAATTTCCGAAATATCTTTGTTGCCAATAATTATTTTGCCTTTATCAGCCATGTACTGGCCAATTATTATATTATATAAAGTAGATTTTCCGGATCCATTAGGACCCAGCAAGCCTACAATTTCTCCTGGGTGCATCTCAATAGAAATTTTTTTCAAGATAGGTCTTCCATCAAATGATTTACTAATTTCTTTTAATTCAAAGATGGGTTTATTCTTTTTGAATTTTATTATTCTAAATCCTTTTTTCATTTGTTTAAATTTATCTTAACCTGTTCACTATTATTCATTAAAAAATTAACTGATTGTTTTTCAAGATCTAATTCTAAAACATCGCTCTCAAAAGTTCCATCTAAACTTTCACCTTCAACATTTCCATAAACATTTATCATTCTTTTTGAGTTGAAATAATCCAAATTATCAGAAAATATTTTATTAGTATCTTGAATAACTTTTACATTCTCTCTAAATTCCATATCATTTGATATATTATTATATTTACCGTTATCTCCGTAAATATTGAGTATCTTTCCGTTTTTAAAATAAAATATTGCATTCATATTTACCATATTGATGAGCTCTGGATTTTGTTCATCAAAAGAAGCAAACTGAGATTTCAAAACATATCTATTTCCATTTACGTCGATCCCTTTGTATTCTACATCTTCAAAATAGTTTGAAGTCGTATCTTCCTCATTAGATTCGATTAATTTATTATTAACCAATTCTGAGTCTTGGTTTTTAATATTTTTATAATAATAAACAAAATAAAAAATAGTTATTGCAAGTAAGAACAGAAAGCTCTGGATAGCAATTAATTTTCTTTTTCTTTTGCTCATTTTATTCCAAATTGTAAAATTGAATGAATATGAACTATACCCTTTAAATCAGCATGCTTTTTGTTTGTAGAGTAACTTTTTTCTGAAGTAACTAGTAAACTAGTTATTTTTCTATTGTTCATAATTGACAAAGCTTTAGAGGCAGTAGATGTTTCTGAAATAAATAATGGTTTAGGATTCATATAAGTTTTTAAACTCTCTTTTTTTAAATTATACCTCAAACTTCTTCTTGCATCCCCATCAGTTAAAATTCCTTTTACTTTTTTCTTATCCATTACTATGGCTACACCAAGTTTATGTTTAGTAATTTTATTTGATGCTTCTTTTAAACTACTCTTAATATTAATTTTAGGCACTTTTGATCCTGAAACCATTATATCTTTTACCAACAAAAGTGTTTGGCCAATGTTTCCCCCTGGATGATATACTTTAAATCTTTCTTTTGAAAATTTTATTTTATTCATCAAAGCTACAGCCAAACAATCCCCTAATAGTAAAGTAATACTAGTGCTAGTTGTTGGCACCATACCAGTTGGATCAGACTCTTTTACTTTAGGAATTAAAATTTTGATATCACTAGCTTTAATTAAAATACTATCTGGCTTAGAGGCGATACCTATAACTTTAATATTAAATCTATTAGCATACCGCAGCATATTAGAAAGTTCTGTAGTGTTCCCTGAGTAAGAGAAAACCAGAAGAAGGTCTCTCTTATCAATTTGTCCAAGGTCCCCGTGGTTTGCTTCACTTGGGCTTAAAAAGAAAGACGATATTCCTACAGAAGATAACGTTGAAGAAATTTTTCTTGCTATTAAACCTGATTTTCCTACGCCAGCACAAATTACTTTTCCTTTACAATTGTAGATAGAATCAACGGCCTTAATAAAAGAGGAGTTAAAGACCTTATTTATTTTTTTTAATTCAGAAATTTGCTTTGAAGCAGAGTCTTTTGCTAATTTTATATAATTTTTTTTTTTCATTAGTGCTCAAATACATCAAACTTGAATCCATTTTGATCAAGCTCAATTCTTGTATCTAAAAAGTTTATACATCTATTATAAATATCTATTCTATTTTCTCTTATAAGCATTTTTTCTAATTGAGATTTTATCTTGTGTAAATAAATTACATCATTAGCAGCGTACTCTAGTTGCTTATCCGAGAGCTCATTAATATCTTTATTCCAGTCTGAGCTACCTTGTCTTTTGTCTAAAGATTTATTGCAAAATTCGTAAACTAAATTTTTTAAACCATGTTGATCAGTGTATGTCCTTACTACTTTAGAGGCAATTTTTGTATCGAAGATATTCTTTATTTTGCATTTTAAAAAATATTCAAGAGCATTTTTATCAAATCTCAAAAAATGCCCAATTTTTATAATTTTACGATTTTCTAGTACTGAAACTAAATTAGGTGACTTATAGTTTTTTCTATCTGGTTGAATTATATATACTTCTCCATCTTCTCCACATATTTGAATTAGACTCAACTTATCTCTTTCCGGGATTTGTAGGCCAGTAGCTTCTGTATCTATAGCAACACTCTCTTTAAATGAATTAGCTATTTCGGGAGTAATGTCACCTTTCAATCTATGAATTTTTACCATATTATCTAACTACCATGAACAATTACCCAATAGCAACAATCCTTGGTGGTGGTGGATTTATAGGACGATATCTTGTTCGAAATTTGACGAATAAACACTATAGGTGCATCATTCCTACAAGAAAGGCCTTTCAAAAGGGCTATCTAAAGACACAAGCTACACCAGGCGCTATAGAGTTGATTGATTTCAATGCAAAAAATTTTGATAAAATAGAGGAAGCTATCAGCAATTCCGACGTAGTAATTAATCTAATAGGAATATTGTTTGAAAACAGAAAGCAAAAATTTACAAAAATTCATTCAGATATCCCAGATATCATTTCAAGATTATGCGAGAAGTATAAAGTAAAAAAATATATTCATGTTTCTGCAATAGGAGCCAACAAAGATTCAAAATCTGCATATCAAAGATCTAAATTTGCCGGAGAAGAAAAATCTCTAATAAACTTTAAAAACACAGTTATTATAAGACCAAGTGTTGTATGTGGACCTGAAGATAACTTTACAAATTTATTTTCAAAATTAAGTTTTTCACCAGTAATTCCAATTGTGGGAATAAATTACAAATTTCAACCGATAATGGTAACGGATGTAGCTGATGCTATTGTTAAAGCTATACAAACAAAAAAGAACGAGGGTAAAATTTACGAGATAGGTGGTCCCACAGTAATAAGTTTCGGTGATATGGTAAAATCTATAATGAAAACTATTAATAAAAAAAGATTTGTTATAGAGATGCCTATGACTATAGCCAAAATACAAAGTTCAATTTTAAGCTTATTACCAATCCCGCCAGTCTTAACGAGAGATCAGTGCGAAATTTTATCAGAAGCTGATAACGTTGTTTCAAATAAAGAGCTTACAATTAGTGATTTAGAGATAAAGCCAAAAGATGTTGAACAAGCTATGGAAAAATGGTTGTGGCGTTATCGTGATGGAGGGCAATTCGCAAAAGCAAAATGAAGAGTTTAAGTTTATTTTCAGGTTATATTTTTTTAATTCTAGCCATTGCTAGCGGGATACTTTCAAACGGTTTTTTAAAAACAACTGCAGGTTTTACTAAATTTAACCCGACTTTATTTTGCATCTTAAGCATAATTTTTTGTATTTTCTGTTTATCAAAAGCTATGTCAGTAATTCCTGTAGGATTTACTTATGCAACTTACGGAGCACTCACTATTACAGCAGTAACGTTATTTGGTATTTTTAAATATCAACAAACCCCAAACATTTATGGAATACTAGGAATAGGATTTATTGTTGTTGGAGTTATTCTCTTAAACACTTTAGGAAAACTTAAATCATGATGACATTATTATTTTTATCGTTAGCTGTAATTATTGCAATCGTTGTTATTCTAGTTTCTGCAAAATTTATCAAAGCTGGATTTGATGCTAGAGGCGAAGTAAAAGAGCAGCAAAGAAATGAAAATGTTAGTCAAGAAGATGAGGAGATTTTAGACAAGTTAAAAGATAAAAATTTATCTCCTGAAGATCTTAAAAAAATTTATGAAGATCTCCAGAAGAAAAAATAGTTTTACTAATTAATATAATCCCTTAGGAATTATAAAGTAATGAATTGCTAGCACAATTGCCACTGAAACACTTAAGCCAAATATCATTTTCACAAAGTCTTTTCCTATGAGTGGAAACACATATTTGAATTTATAGTCTTTATTCATTGTAGAAATTGCTAGTTCTCTTCCACACAACAATCCAACAAATACCCATGTTGTTGACATTGGAAGATCATTTAATTCTTTAAAATAGAATAATACTGCAGCATAAATAACGTTTATTATTGTTGCTGATCTAGCGTACCTTGTACCAGTTTTTTCTAAGACCACTTTATGTATTGGACCACCTCTAATGTAGAAGATGTAAAAAAGTAAGGCTGTAAAATATGCCAATACAATTAAAAGTAATGAAATATCTAATTGTCTAGGTAAGTATACAGCAATGTTTGCAACATCATGTGATAACCAGACCCACCATAACCAGCCGGATGATACCCAAACTGAATTACGCCAAAATGCAATCCATTTTTCACCTTTAACTTCATCTAATTTTTCATTTATGAATTTTGAAACTGCTATCCAGCAGAAGTAAGCAACTGTTGCTGCTATACCATAACCTACAATACTTTTTACAAGCATTTTCTCTAAAACTATTGTTGAGGCAAATGCAGATAAAACTAAAAAAGTTGTAGATACAGGAATACCAATTTTTGTTAGTAGCAATAGAATTGCCGGAGCAACTGCGTGGTACCATTGTATTTCTTGGAAAGGTATTCTAGTTAGTCTTCCATAAGAAATATCTCCATCATAACTGTACCAACCCCAAGTTATTGCAACAATCATTACTAGTGATGCAGTACTTGCTAGTGTGTACCATTTGAACCATTTTTGCTTTGAAGCAATAAACGTTCCAAGTGTTTGTATAGAGTCATTAGCGATTACACTGTAACCTGCTAAACCGAACCCTATAATCGTGTATATTAACGTAAGTTCCATATTATTTCCTTTTTGTCATTTTTTTATTGTTATTCTTGACGTCCGAATCATCTTTCATGAATTAATTTTATAACTTATTAGAAAACTTTATCTATTAAAGAATTTATTTATTTTTTTTTGGAAAGGGCCTTGGATCGTTTATAAAAATTTTTTGACATAATGCAAACTTATTTTCTGTAAAATTAAAAATTACCTTAACAAATTAAATAACATTATATTTCAATAAATTAATTTTAAAAAAATGTTTCACACGTTCATTTCACAAGGTTATTTGTATGAAAAAATTTTTTTAATTACAAATAAAGCGATTAAGGCACCGAGTATTTCCGCAATTATATAACTAGGAGTATTTAAATAGTTTATACCTGTAAATGTATCAGTAAAAGTTCTTGCTAATGCAACCGCAGGGTTAGCAAAAGAGGTTGATGAAGTAAACCAGTAGCCAGCAGTAATATAAGTTGCAACTGATGCAGCTACAGAAGTTGAGCCTTTTTTTAATGAGCCAAATATAATAAAAATTAAACCAAAAGTAGCAATAAGCTCTGCAACAAAAATATTAATTCCAGGTCTTATCTTTCTAGATAATTCTATCGGAGGCAAATCAAACATAAAGTTCGCAAGCATTACGCCCAATAAACATCCTAAAATTTGCGCACATATATAAGTAAAAATTAAATCTTTTTTAATTTTTTTTGTGAAATACATCGCCATCGTAACAACGGGATTAAAGTGAGCCCCAGAAATATTTGCGATTGAATTAATTAAAACAAATAAACCAGCACCAGTAGCTAGAGTATTAGCTAATAACATTACCGCAAAATCTCTAGTTAAGTTTTGAGCCATTATTCCAGAACCAACAATGACCATGACTAAAAAAGCACTACCTATAAATTCACCAATAAATATTCTATTTTTCATTAAAACAACAATTGATAAAACCCAATTATAAATAAAGGTATTTGCAACCCAAAGTTTGTAAGTATAGCTTTATCTTTTGATAAAAAACCAGCTACCGTCCAGCCTACAACTCCAGCTCCATGAAACATTATATTAATTGGATACATATTTAAGTTAGTTAATAATATACCTGTTAAGACTAAAAAAGTGCTTAACCATTTAAGGTATTTTTTTATGAAATTCATATGGTTAGAATATTGTTAACCTGCAGACTTAACTTTTTTCTCAATAAATTCTGGTACTTCATCATCCTTATCCAGAACATCCTCTTTTTGACCTTTAGGTTGAAATGCGTATAAAACGTGTAATTTACAATAGGGAAAATCTTCTTCTGGTTTTCTACCGCAGAAATAAAAACTCTCCTCATTTGGATGACCTATAGGCCATTTACAAGTTTTTTCAGTTAAGTCTTCAAGAGACTTAGGGTTCTCAGGTTCAAAATTTTTATCTAGTAATATTGATTGAAATTTTTGTTTTCTTGTTAGTGGTTGTTGAGAAGGTCTCCTTTGGATTTTATTTTGGCCTGAACTAGTTCCTGAAGTATGTGAACTTTTAGAAGGAGCTCTTGCTTCTAGATTTAATCTATGAGCTTTTCCAATTACCGCATTCCTTGTCGTATCCCCTAACATCTCAGCAATTTGACTAGCGGTATGACCCTTTTTCCAAAGTTCCTTTAATTTTTGTACTTTTTCGTCAGTCCAACTCATAATTCAACTTATACTATATATAGTAGATTAATAAAATATAAATACAGTATTTAGTGTTTATTTAGCTTTTTCAAACATAAAAAGCTCATAGTCTGAGGGTAACTAGAGTTTTACACAGTTTTTTCATAATTTAAAGTTATAAGACTATTGATGGTTGAAATATCTGGAAAATATAAAATTGGAACAAGAAGATTTGGTTCAATTAATTGGATAGGTGCCTGGACACTTTATAAAAAAGAAGTGTTAAGATTTCTTATTGTCTGGATACAAACTTTATTTTCTCCTCTTATTACATCCCTTTTGTTTTTATCCGTTTTATCTTTAGCTATTGGTAATGATAGAGGAGATGTTTTAGGTGTTCCTTTTATTGTTTTTCTTGCACCAGGTTTAATAGCGATGCAAATTATTCAACAAGCGTTTTCTCACTCATCATCTTCATTTATGATTGGAAAAATTCAAGGAAACATTGTGGATTTATTATACGCACCTTTATCTGCAGGAGAAGTGACTTTAGCTGTAACTCTTGCTTCAGTTACGAGAAGTGTATTAATTGCGGCTATTTCATTATTAGTATTTTATTTATTTATTGATTTAGAAATTAAAAATTTTATAACTTTAATATCTTTTACTCTGTTATCAGCTTTTTCTCTTGGGGCTCTTGGAATAATCGCAGGACTTTGGGCAGAAAAATTCGATCATATGGCCACCGTCACTAACTTTGTTATAATTCCATTATCTTTTTTATCTGGCACTTTTTATTCAATTGAAAGACTTCCGGAAATATTACAAATCATTAGCAAAGCCAATCCTTTTTTTTATATGATTGATGGATTTAGATATAGCTTTTTAGGGCAATCAGACGGCTCTATTCCTTTTGGTCTTGTTTATTTATCTATCTTAAGTTTATTAGTATGGTTTATTGCTTATATTTTGTATAAAAAAGGATATAAATTAAAATCTTAAAAATGAGCGCCATTTTACAAACATACAATAGAAAAAAAATATCTTTTAGAAGAGGAAAAGGTTCTTATCTTTATTCAAATAATGGAAAAAAATATTTAGATTTTGTACAAGGTATTGCAGTAAATAGCTTAGGTCACAGCCACCCTCATTTAATAAAAGCAATAAATTCTCAATCAAAAAAACTTTGGCACGTTTCTAATGCTTTTAATATCCCAGAGCAGGAAAAACTTGCGAAAAGATTAACCCAGAAAACATTTGCAAATTTTGTTGCTTTCCAAAATTCTGGAGCTGAAGCGACTGAGCTAGCTATAAAAATAGCGAGAAAATATTTTCATTCAAAAGGAAAACCAAATAAAAACAGAATACTTTGTATAAATAATAGTTTTCACGGAAGAACCTTGGCGACTATTTTTGCAAGCAATAGTAAAAAAATGACAGAAGGTTTTGGCCCAAAAGTTGCAGGTTTCGATCACTTTATATTTGGAAATCATAAAGATTTAGAAAAAAAAATAACAAAAAAAACTGCAGCTATAATGATCGAAACAATAATGGGAGAGGGAGGAATAAAAGTTATTCCAGATTTTTGTTTAAAAGGTCTCAGAAAACTTTGTAATAAGAAAAAGATACTTTTAATTTTAGATGAAGTTCAATGTGGAATAGGAAGATCAGGTAAATTCTTTGCTTTTGAATATGCAAATATAAAGCCAGATATAGTGCCAATTGCCAAGGGTATAGGCGGTGGATTTCCAATTGGAGCGTGTTTAGTAAACAAAAAAGTAGCATCAACGATGAAACCGGGGTCCCACGGAACTACATTTGGAGGCAATCCTTTAGCGATGAGTGTTGGAAATGCAGTTTTAGATGTTATTCTTAAAAAAAATTTTTTAAAAAACGTTAGAAATTTAAGTAAATATTTTAAAATAAAATTAAGCAACATTCATCATAATAATCAAAAAGTAATTAGAGAAGTAAGAGGAACAGGTTTACTATTAGGATTGCAGCTAAAAGTGAACCAAGTAAAATTTATTGATAAATTAATGAAAGAAAAATTACTTACCATCAGAGCTGCAGAAAATGTAGTGAGAATACTACCTCCTCTTAATGTTACAAAAAAAGAAATTGATCAAGCCGTGACAATTATAAATAAAGTATGTAATAGTTATAAATGAAAAACTTTTTAAATATTGCTGATCATTCTTCATCTTTGCTTAGAAATATAATCGAAGAGGCTAAAGATAGAAAAAGCAAAAGAGAAGGTCAGAATAAATCTTCTGTAGATAAAGATAAACCTTTGGATGGAAAATCAATGATAATGATTTTTGAAAAACCATCTACCAGAACAAGAATATCTTTTGATTTAGCAATTAAACAACTTGGAGGGTCTTCAGTTATTCTGAATCCAGATGGAATACATTATGGCAAAGGGGATGAAAGTTTAAAAGACACGGCAAGAGTTTTATCAGAGTATGCTGATATACTTATGATAAGAACCTCTTCTCATAAAAATCTAGAGGAATTTTCAAAATACTCAACAGTACCTGTAATCAATGGATTATCAGATCAAAGTCATCCATGTCAGGTTATGTCTGATATTTTAACTTTCGAAGAAAATAATGGAAATATAGAGGGAAAAACAATCTCGTGGATAGGAGATGGTAATAATAATATGTCTAACTCGTTTATAGAAGCTGCTGTAAAATTTAAGTTTAATCTAAATATTGGATGCCCTAAAAAATATAGTCCTAATAATAAAATATTAAAATGGGCTTTGAAAAATAAATCTAAAATATTTGTAACAAAAGACCCTAAAGAAGCTGTAAAGAATGCAGATTGTATTATGACAGATAAGTGGGTTTCAATGAACGATAAAGTAAATAAAAAGGAGAAAAAAAAATCTCTTAAAGATTATCAAGTTAATAAAAAACTCTTGAAACTTGCTAAGAGCGAGTGTGTATTCATGCACTGCCTACCTGTTGGAAGAGGAGAAGAAGTTACTGACGATATAATAGATGGAAAAAAATCAGTAGTATGGCAACAAGCCTCTAATAGAGTTCATGCACAAAAAAGTATTGTTAATTGGTGTTTAAATTAAGGTAATGCTTTAGGACTCGTACTTTTTGAGTTCATATATAAAATAACAGAAGCTCTATCTTTTTCTTTTCTTAATCCCGCGAAAGCCATTTTAGTTCCTTTGATATAAGCCTGAGGTTTAATTAAGTACGAGTTCATTTCTTCAAATGACCATTCTTTTGCATAAGCCTTCATAGCTTTTGAATATTTATAATCTGTAATCGATCCAGCAGTTCTGCCTATAACACCCCAAAGGTTAGGGCCAATTTTATTTTTTCCATCAGCGGCAATCATATGACAGGCTGAACATTTTTTAAAAACCTTCTCACCATGAGCAAGATCACCCATTGCTAAGAGATCCTTTATATTTATAACTTCTACGATCTTTTTTGACTCCGATGAGGTCTCACTTAAAGAAATATTATTTTCTAGTCCTTCTACTTTATAAGCGGAAACCTTAGGTTTTTCATTATAGAAAAGAATATCAGCTAGTTTCCCAATACCTATTATTATTAATGCAGTAAGCAGTATCGAAGCTATAATTTTATTTATTTCAAAACTGTCCATATATTTGATAAGTACATATGACGTATAACATGAGTTTAAAAAAAAAACCTTAATTTAAAATGATTTTTTTGCGTCTTTTTAGCCGCATTATTGCATGACTGATAACGTAATAATTATTCCAACAAGATTAGAAGCATCCAGGTTGCCTGGTAAGCCGTTAAAAAAAATTAATAATATAGAAATGATATTGCATGTTTATAAAGCAGCAAAAGAAGCCGATGTTGGTGAAGTGATTGTAGCTTCTCCTAATGACCAAATAAATGAGTTAATAAAATCGAAAAAAGGATTATGTATTAAAACCCGAGCTAATCATAAAACTGGTACAGATAGGATTTTTGAAATTTTTGATAAATATTTAAAAAAAAAACCAAATGTAATTATCAATTTGCAAGGAGATATGCCAAACATAAAACCAGAAACGATCCAATACTTATCAAAATATATGGAAAAAAATTTATGTGATATTGGAACATTGTCTAGCGAATTTAAGAATGAGTCCGAGATTAATAATGTTAACAATGTTAAGGTTCTAACAGATAAGCCTATTAGAAATAATAATTTTGAAAATGCTGTTGATTTTTTTAGAACTAATGACAAAAAGGAAAATGGATATATTTATCATCATATAGGAATTTATGCCTTTACTAATGAAGCTTTATTGAGGTATGTAAGATTAAATCAAACTAATAACGAATTAGAACGGAATTTGGAACAATTAAGAGCACTTGATAATAATATGAAAATTCATGTTGGATATACTACATTTCCGCCACTTAGCGTAGATACTGAAGAAGACCTAAATAAAATTAAAAGGTTAATGAAATAATATGAAAAAAATAAAAATAGCTTTTCAAGGAGAGCTCGGTGCTTATTCTCATATCGCTATCAATGCGCTCTTTGATAATGCAGAAATTAAAACATGCTCAACATTTGAGGAAACTTTTAAAGTAGCGCATGAAGATGAAGACTATAAAATAATAATACCTTTAGAAAATTCACTAGCTGGTAGAGTTGCTGATATTCATTATTTGCTTCCAAAATACAAATTACAAATTCATGCTGAACATTTTCAGAAGGTTGAACACAACCTTTTAGCCAAACAAGGCTCAAAATTAGAAGAAATAAAATTTGTAAGAAGTCATGCACAGGCTATTGGACAATGTCAAAAAATTATAATGGAAAAAAAGTATAAAACAATTATTTCAGCAGATACAGCTGGATCTGCTAAAGAACTAGCAGATGGAAATGATAAATCTATCGCAGCTATAGCCTCTAAACTTTCAGCTGATATCTATAAATTAAATATTTTAAAAGAGAACATAGAAGATGAAAAAGGCAACGTTACAAGATTTTTAATAATGGGAAAAAATGTTCAACAACCAGAATTTAAAAAAGGTATAAAATATATTACAACTTGTATTTTCAGATTAAAAAGTGAACCTGCAGCTCTTTACAAATCTTTAGGAGGATTTGCTACCAATCAAGTAAATATGACAAAATTAGAAAGTTTTTCAGTAAAAAATACCTTTGCCCAAACCAATTTTTATTTAGATTTTGAAGGTCATTTGGAAGAAAAATCTGTTCAAAATGCCATGGAAGAACTTGGATTCCACACTGAAAGCTTAGATATTCTAGGCGTTTACGAGGCATCGAATTTTAGACAAAATTAGTCCACATAAAATAATTCTACTCTTGTGGTAATCAAAAAGATCTTGATATAATCAATTTGAGGTTGGCATCAGGTGGATATTTCATCAACCCGGTCAGGTCTGAAAAGAAGCAGCCGTAGTGAAAATTATTCAGGTTGTTGCCTGCCTCTTAAAAAATGAAACAAAACAGAATTTTAGCATTAAAGTATAGACCTCAAAATTTTAAAGATTTAATTGGTCAAGACGTTATGTCAAAGACTGTGACCAACGCTATTAAAATTGAAAAAACACCTAACGCTTATTTACTAACAGGTATTAGAGGAGTTGGTAAAACAACTACTGCCAGGCTGATAGCGAAAGCTTTAAACTGTGAGAACAATAATAATAATAAATTAAATTGCAACTCTGCAAAACCTTGTTCTACTTGTAACGATATAATCAATTCTAAACATATAGATGTTTTAGAAATGGACGCAGCATCAAAAACGGGTATAGATGATATAAGAGAATTAATAGAAAACTCAAAGTATAGTCCTACGAATGCAAAATTCAAAATTTTTATTATCGATGAGGTTCACATGCTTTCCAAACAAGCTTTTAATGGATTGCTTAAAACTTTGGAAGAACCACCTAATAGTTTAAAATTTATATTAGCAACGACAGAGGTAAAGAAGATACCCGTTACTATTATCTCTAGATGTCAAAGATTTGATCTTAAAAGAGTTAGTATATCAGAAATGCAAAAACATATTAAAGATATATCAAATAAAGAAAATGGAAAAGTCTCTGATGGAGCTGCACGCATAATTGCTCAAGTATCAGAAGGATCTGTCAGAGATGCATTGTCTTTATTGGACAGAGCTTTAGTCTTTCAAAATATAGACGCAAAGAACCAGATTGAGGAGAGTGACATAAGAAACATGTTAGGATTAGCTGATAAAAGCAAATCGATTGAGCTTCTTAAAAATGCTTTCGGAGGAAACGCTGCAGGAGCTATGAAAATCTTAAAAAGTTTAATAGAGGACGGATTAGAGCCCAAGTCTTTTTTGTTAGATATTCTTGAAATATTAAGTCTTGTAAATAGAAAATTAAGTCTAGGCACGATTGAAAATGACAAGATGATTCCTGAAGCAGAGATTAATTTAATAAACGGTATGTCGGAGGGATTAAATATCGGAGATTTAGGACTATTTTGGCAATTAACTTTAAAAACTATTGAAGATTTAAAAATATTAGGAAATGAACAAATTACTCTAGAGATGTATATTTCCCAGCTCGTTTTTATTAAAGGATTAAGGTCAGAAAATAAAAATAGTATTGAAAAAGAAATTAAGGAAAATGCATCTTCAAAAGATCGAACCATTGATGGTATTGATACAAAGACAAGTGATACTTCAAATTTAAAGATTAAAAGTCAGTTAAAAAATACAGAGCAATTAAAAACTAAAAACTTAAATAATCCAAATGCAGATGGAAAAACAATTAACAAATATAAAATTAATAAATATGAAGATATAGTTGAGCTTGCTAATAGAGAAAATGATATTGAACTTAAATATGATTTAGAAAGAAATGTAAAATTAGTTAGTTTTAGTTATGGTAAGATTAATATTAGTTTCAATGAAAAGCTAAATAAAAATTTTATTAAACTGTTGACTGAAAAACTCGTTTCATGGACTGGTGATCGTTGGATTATTTCATTAAGTCAAAATGTTGGAGGTAAAACTTTATTTGAAAAAAAAGTCGAACAAAAATCTTCACAACTAAATGAAGCTAAAAAAGATGAAGAAATAAAAAAAATACTTAATATCTTTGATGACGCGAATTTAGTAGAGATTAAGGAAAACGAGGAATAAATGACCAACTTTAACGACATGCTACAAAAAGCAAAACTAATGCAAGATCAGATGAAAAAGGCTCAAGAAGAAATTAAAAATATTGAAGTAGAAGGTAAGTCCGGAGGAGATCTAGTGACTGTTATTTTAAAAGGTGATTATGAATTTAAATCTATTAAGATAAGTGAAGAGGCCAAAAAAGAAAATCAAGATATTATAAATGATTTAATTATTGCCGCATATAATAATGCCAAACAAAATCTTAAAAAAAAATCATCTGATGAGATCTCAAAAATAACAGGTGGAATAAATTTACCTTTTGACATTAAATTTCCAACATAATGGATAATAATATTCTAGAAATCGATGAGTTAATTAAACAATTTTCTAAGCTACCAGGGCTTGGGCCCAAATCAGCTAAACGAATAATCTTAAAACTAATTAATAATAAAGACTCAATGATTAAGCCATTAACAAAATCTTTAGCTAATGTTTATAAAAATGTTGTCAGATGTAATGACTGTGGAAATTTAAAGATAATTGATAAAAATTGTATTTGTAAAATTGAAATGAATTATAACAAAATATGTGTTGTGGAGAATTTGGCAGACATGTGGGTTATAGACTCAGCCAGTATATACAAAGGCTATTTTCATATTCTCGGAGGAACGATTAGTTCTAATGAAAATTATGATAAAAAAAATCTATTAATAGACTCTTTGATTGACAGAATAAAAAAAAATAGTTTAGAGGAAGTAATTATTGCCACTAGTGCAACTGTTGAAGGCCAAACAACTGCACATTATATAGAGGATTTAATAAAAAATGATAAAATAAAAATTACTAAATTAGCTCAAGGTTTACCTGTTGGAGGAGAAATCGAACAACTCGATGATGGAACTTTGTTTTCAGCGTTCAAAAATCGTGTGCCAGTTAAGAAAATTTAGAATTCTTTTTTTTTAATTCTTTTTTCATGAAGAAGCGGCTCAGTATAACCTGATGGTTGAACTCTTCCTTTAAAAACGAGGTCACAAGCAGCTGAGAAAGCAATTGAATTTTCAAAGTCTTTTGACATTTTTGTATATCCCGACCTACCACTTCGATTATATGCTGGATCTTTATCATTTTGTTCATCTACTATTGTTGCCATCTTTTTCATTACTTTCATCACCTGTTCTTTTGTACAAATGTTGTGGTGCAGCCAATTAGCTATATGTTGAGAAGATATTCTTAAAGTAGCTCTATCTTCCATTAAACCAATATTATTGATATCAGGCACTTTAGAACAACCTACACCTTGGTCAATCCACCTTACTACATAACCCAAAATACCTTGCGCGTTATTTTCAAGTTCTCTATTGATATCTTCAGAGGACCAATTAGGTCTATCCGCTTTAGGTATGTTTAAAATATCATTTAGTTTAGCCTTTGCTCTAGAACGAATTTTGTCTTGTTCAACAAACACATTTACTTTGTGATAATGCATTGAGTGCAATGTCGCAGCGGTAGGCGAAGGCACCCAAGCACAATTAGCACCCGATTTTGGGTGTCCAATTTTTTGCTCCATCATGTTTCCCATTTGATCAGGCATAGCCCACATGCCTTTCCCAATTTGTGCCTTACCTGAAAAACCGCACTCTAAACCAATATCTACGTTCCAGTTTTCATAAG
Organism: uncultured Pelagibacteraceae bacterium; assembly: GCA_902604065.1. Classification (GTDB taxonomy): domain Bacteria; phylum Pseudomonadota; class Alphaproteobacteria; order Pelagibacterales; family Pelagibacteraceae; genus Pelagilacustribacter. The sequence continues at coordinate 37,245 of CACKXF010000011.1, forward strand.
CGTTAAGCCATTTAGATTTTTTCATTTCACCTTTAAAAATCATAGGACCAGCCTCAAATGAGGTATGCATTTCGTCTCCTGTTCTATCTAAAAAACCAGTATTTATAAATACAACTCTATTTTTAACTTCTCTTATACATTCTTTTAAATTCACAGTAGTTCTTCTCTCTTCATCCATTATCCCTACTTTGAGAGAATATTTTTTAATATCTAATGCTTCTTCAACTTTTCCAAACAAGGTATTTGTGAAAGCAACTTCTTCTGGACCATGCATTTTTGGTTTTACAATATAAACAGAGTTAGTTCTGGAATTTTTTTTATTTTTAAAATCGTGTAAAGAACAAAGAGAAGCTACGTAAGCATCCATTATACCCTCAGGTATCTCTGATCCATCTTTTAATATTATTGAAGAATTGGTCATTAAATGGCCAACGTTTCGATTTAATAATAAAGCCCTTCCATGTAAAGTAATTTTATCTCCATCTTTAGAAATATAATTTCGATTAGGGTTTAATTTTCGAATAAATTTTTTTCCATTTTTTTCCATATTAGCGGTCAAATCACCTTTCATCAGACCCAACCAATTTCTATAACATTTTACTTTATCTTCAGCATCAACTGCAGCTACTGAGTCCTCATTATCAATAATCGTAGAAATAGCAGACTCCATGACAACATCGGATATAGATGCTTTATCTGATTTTCCAATTATATGATTTGGATTAATTAAAATATCTATATGAAGATTATTATTTTTTATTAATATTGAATCTGGAGCATTTTTTTCTCCTTTATAACCGATAAATTGTGCTTTATTTTCAAGATTATTTTCTTTCTCATTTGCAAAAAAAACTAAGTCTTTATTTTGTATTTTAATTTTTGTTACTTCTTTCCAACTTAAATTTGAAATGGGCGCTATTTCATTTAAAAAATCTCTAACATAATTTATAACTTTAGCTCCTCTTTCAGGATTATAGCCTGTACCTTTATCTCCTGAGATAACATCTGTTCCGTATAAAGCATCATATAAACTGCCCCAACGAGCATTAGCAGCATTTAAAGCATATCTAGCATTGTCCACTGGAACTACTAGTTGCGGTCCTGCAATAGAAGAGATTTCCTCATCCACATTAGAGGTCTCAATCTTAAAACTTTCTTTTTCTTCAACTATATATGAAATTGATTTTAAAAATTCGGTATATTTTTTTTGGTCAAATTCTTTATCAGAATTATTTTTATGCCACTTGTCGATTTTATCTTGTATTAACTCTCTCTTTTCAATTAATAATTTATTAATAGGCGCAAGTTCATGAACATCTTTTTCAAATTTTTTCCAAAAATTATCTGAATTAATGTTTGTACCTGGGATCACTTCTTCATTAATAAAATCAAATAGAGCTGAGTTTATCTGAAGTCCATTTTTGTTAATAATATTCATACGTACCAATCTAACACCCCATCTGTATTGGTACCTGAGAGATTTGCTCCTTCGGTGAGATATTATCTCTTTCCAGAATTATTTTTGCACGGTCCTTTTGCCTGAGAGTTTCCGGGGTGGTTGCTCCTTCGGCGCTGTAAATACAGTCTCTCCCGTTTTTTTATATATTTTGGACTTTTATAAAATTAAAGTCAATTATTTATATCAACCTCAATATAAATTAATTAATTAAATTCTAATAAAACGGGAATTATGATATGTAACAATCATGAAAAATTACCTTGAATTTGAAAAAGAAATAAAAAATTTAGAAGAGGAAATGGAGGGCCTTAAAAGCCCAGGTGCTGAGGGGATATCAGAAGTTGATACTAGTAAAATAAAATCTACTCAAGATCAGATAAACTCAAAATTAAAAAGTGTATATTCTAATTTAAATAGCTGGCAAAAAACATTAGTAGCAAGACACGAAGATAGACCTAGAGCAAAATACTACATAAATAAAATTTTTAATAATTTTACACCTCTATCTGGAGATAGGTATTTTGGAGATGATAAATCTGTAACAGTTGGATTTGGTTTGATAGAAAATAAATCTGTACTTGTTATTGGCCAAGAAAAAGGAGAAGATTTAAATTCTAGAATTACAAAAAATTTTGGAATGATGAGTCCTGAAGGATATAGAAAATGTATTAGACTTATGAAATTAGCTGATAGATTTCGAATACCGATTATCACATTCATTGACACTCCTGGCGCGTATCCAGGAATTGGAGCTGAACAACGAGGTCAAGCATCAGCAATAGCACACTCTATAGAATGTTCTATGTCTTTAAAAGTTCCTAATATTTCAATCATAATCGGAGAAGGTGGCTCTGGAGGCGCAATAGCTTTGGCTTCTTCAAATAAAGTAATAATGTTAGAGAATTCAATTTATTCAGTAATCTCCCCAGAAGGTTGCGCTTCTATTTTATGGAGAGACCCAGGAAAGTCGCTTGAAGCAGCAGAAGCTATGAAACTATCGTCACAAGATTTATTAAAATTAGGAGTTATTGATGAAATTATAGAGGAACCTACAGGTGGAGCGCATAGAAATTACGATGAAATATCTCAAGAGGTAAAAAAAACTATATTAGAAAATTTAAATTATTTTAAAGATATGAGCCC